>NZ_VMHP01000001.1:638305-957458 GCF_008795985.1 Marinobacter halotolerans
TGGTGGTGGGGTTTTCCGACATGCAGGCAGACATTGCGGCCGAACTGGTTCGCAGCGGCGTGGCCGTGCATGTGTTCAACCAGCGTAGCGTTGCCAGCATCCTCTCCATGATCCGAACCCTGGGCGGCATGCTGGGCCTGGCCGAGAAAACCGACGCTTACGCTCAAGAGCTATCTGACCGGGTGGAAGCAATAAAATCAGAGCGCAATAATAGATCGCCCCAGGACCGTCCGCGGGTTTACTTCGAAGAATGGGGCGACCCCATGATTACCGGCATTGGCTGGGTGTCCGAGCTGATCGGCATTGCCGGCGGCGAGGACATCTTTCCAGAAAAGGCTGCGGAACCCGGCGCCAGGGAACGCATCATCGAGAACCCCGAGGACGTCATAACCCGCAAACCGGACATCATCATCGGTTCCTGGTGCGGGCGAAAGTTCCGCCCGGAACAGGTTGCCCAGCGCCCCGGCTGGGCAGAGATACCCGCAGTGCAGAACAACCACCTGTACGAGATCAAGTCACCGCTGATCCTTCAGCCGGGGCCTGCGGCGCTGACGGACGGGTTGGATGCGTTGTGTGGGATTATTGATCGGGTGTGAGCCAGCAAAGACCGGGCAATAAATCTGTCCCGGTTTTCGCAGACCTTTAGGAGGCAGATGGAGCGGGTGAAGGGAATCGAACCCTCGTCGTAAGCTTGGGAAGCTTCTGCTCTGCCATTGAGCTACACCCGCATCCTGCGGCCCAATATAGGCCTGCAGTCGCACGCTGACAAGCATCCGCTCGGAAACTAAAACGATCCCGGTTTTCCCTTAAACCGGCATTTCAATAATCTCACCAACAACACCGTCTTCACTCACCTGCAACCGCCCCACCGTGATCGGCAGAGTAAAGCGCCGGGGCCCGGCGCCACCTGGATTGAAATAAAGCACATCGCCAATCCATTCATTACGGGGTTTGTGGGAATGGCCGGCGATGACCACGCGATAACGGCCTTGCGGATCGATGTCGAGGGTTTTGACGTCGTGGAGCATGTAAAAAGCGTGGCCGAGGAAATCCAGATCCCGGACATCGGGAAGCGCCGCTGCGCGCCCTGCTGTGTCGATATTGCCCCGGATCGCAACCAACGGGGCGATCGCCTCCAGCGCTTCCAGAACCTCGTCCCGCCCGACGTCACCGGCGTGAAGGATCAGGTCCGAGCCTTTCAAAACCTCCAGGGCTTCGGGGCGCATTTTACTGTGGGTGTCTGCGATCACTCCGATTTGCATGCTCACGCCCTCCTGATTCCTCAATCACACCCACACGGCCAGTGCGCATGGCCATGCAGGTAAGCGTTGCTATAGTGAAACAAGACCACCTGATTCTCAATGTCGGCCAGAACAGGTAAAACCATGTCACTCCCGGTAGGACTTCCCCATGCCCACTTATACCGTCACGGTCGCGAATCTTTCCCTGTCGCAGCAGCAGAAATCACAGATCGCGGAGGCCATAACAACGGCCCATAGCACACACACCGGCGCGCCCCGCTTTTTTGCCCAGGTTCTGTTTTTCGCTACCAATGAGGGCGAGCACTTTGTAGGTGGCAGAGTGAACACGACGCCCCAGGTTTACGTGCACGGCCTGGTACGGCAAGGCCGCAGTAACGAGATCAAGCAGGCCCTGATGAGCCAGATACTTGAAGAGATCGCCCGAATTGCGGGCATCACTGCCGAAGACGTCTGGATCTATCTCCAGGATATTCCAGCCACTCAGATGATCGAGTTTGGCCGGTTTCTGCCAGCGCCGGGAGACGAAGCTGAGTGGGAGCGGGAAATGACTCCAGAAAAAAGGTCCAGTTTACCCAAATGACCAAGATAATAGATCTGTCCCGGTTTCCGTGGTCGCCTGATCGTTAGAGTTAGTGACTGTCGCTTGGAAATACCACCCTGTCATCACCTTCCTGCCAGGGCTGGAATTTGATCATGGCCTGCAGGAACACTGGATGTTCCAGCCAATCCCTCAGCCATTTCTGTAAATTCGGATAGGGCAGACTGTAAAACACCTCCCGATCGACATGGGCGAACTGGCGTACAAAGGGCATGATGCCAATATCAGCGATGCTGATGTTGCTCCCCAGGAGATACCGGTTCTTGGCTAATAGGCTTTCCAACGACTTCAAAAACACCTCACCCTTTTGCTGGTAATCCCACTGGGAGAGTTCTGGATGGTGATCCGCGTATTTATAACGATCCAGCCAGTGTTTGAATTCATTATCGTTTCGGTCGATCAGGGCATTAGCGCTTACTAAATCCGTGTTCAACAAACCCTTCGGGTCACTCTGCCGCAAAGCCCATTCGACGATTTCCCTGCTTTCCTCAATAACGAGCCTCTCAGAACGATCGCCTCCTGCCAGCTCCAGAACAGGAACCGTGCCTTTGGGACTGACCGCCAGCATCTGCGCCGGTTTGTTTTTTAGCACGATCTCCCGCAGCTCCACCGTCAGTCCGGCAAACAAGATCCCAAGCCGAGCACGCATAGCGTAAGGACAACGACGGAAAGAATATAAACGAGGCAGCGGAAAGGTAATGGCGTGGCTCCTGGCTGAATAAACGACGCCGATCTTAACCGAAGCACGGTGAGCGTGGAAACATTCGACGCCGCCCCCTGCGATGCGCTCCAATAGCCCATTCACCAACAACCCGAGCCGAGCCCTATGGCAAAAATCAAAAAGCAGCAACCGTCACCGCAAACCCAGGAGGAAGCCTTGGCCATGGCAAAGGCGACTCAGCGGCCCCGGCAAAGCAAGGAGCAGACAAAAATGATTGCGCAGGGTATCGAGAAGGGCATTGATCAGTATAAAAAACAGCAAAAAGCCAAAGCCCGGGAAAAAGACAAACAGCGCAAAAAAGGACAACACCAAACAGCGACCGAAAGCGCGGAACAAAATCCTGCAAAATCCGAGATCCACTATCGAACCCCATGGCTACCTTGGGCGCTGCTACTGATCACCTGGACTGGAATCGGTCTCTATATACTGGGCTTGGGCCTGGGGGGCTAAACGAATCAATGGCGGCCAGGTTCATGCTGGCGTCTTCGCGGATGGCGGTGTGCAGGCGACCGCCGGTTTCAAAAAATAGATCTGTCCCGGTTTTATGTCCGAGCTACTTCTTCTGATCCATTTTTTCCTTTAAACCTGCGAAGGGATTATGGGTTGCCGGGGCTTGATTGCTTTCTTTTCTACTGCCATAACGCACGAGATTTTCAAATTTTGAGTGCTCCTCATCGTGGCAATAAAGACACAAGAGTTCCCAATTACTGCCGTCCGGCGGATTGTTATCGTGGTTATGGTCGACATGATGCACAGTTAACTCCGATAGATTCTTGCCAGCAAACTCCCGCGCACAGCGGCCACAAATATGGGGAAAGAGTTTCAGCGCCTGCTCTCGATAGCCCGAAGCTCGCTTCGCGTTGTATTTCAGCTGTTCAGCCCGAACTTGGTCGAAAGTGGTTTTTTTATTCATAGCGAAACCTGAGTCCGTATCGTTTCCTTACAGCCAAGTTAAAGCTGTGGCGCGCCGTGATCGCCAACGAGTGGCGTCACCACCAGCGACTGGTTAGGTCTAATTATCTTCTTTATTAAATTTTTTGTCTTTAAGGGAAAATAGATCTATCCCGGTTTTCACAGCGACCCACTACGTTTCTCGAGGGCATTCACAAGGCGAGTCTGCCGACGAGCCAGACGCTTCATCAACTGAGGAATTGCGGTCAAGGTATCGTTAGTACTCAAAGTCACGGCGTTCGACGAACACCGCTTGCCGGTTATGGCCGCGCTGAACAATATGGTGGGGAAAACCGGGCACGATCACCCCGGCCTGTCTGGGCATCAGCTCCTCCTTGCTTTTGAAACACAGAATCCTTTCTGCGCTGGCGGCCGATTTTAACTGAAGCAAGGTGACGGTTGGTAGTGACTCACTCTAGCGCTGAGTCATTAGAGAAGCCGAGAAAATAGATCTGTCCCGGTTTCCCTCAACATGCTCGATGAATCGCGTTATGGCAGGGCCGGCACACCCAAAGGGTGCGAGTTATCAGTTACAAATCTGAGTAAATAATGATTATGGATGCACTTTTTACATTGTTTAACGCTCTTTCAGTTGCCAACCTAATCACGCCCTCCTAGATTCCCTCTGGTTATATAAATCCGAACCTTCCAGCGACCGGAATCAGTGGTCCATCCAAAAAAATGGAATTAAAAATGCTCAAAAAGAATCCTTTGCTCAGGGCTGTAGTAGCTGCGGCGTTAACGATGGGCCTTTCCGCATGCATCAGCGGCGATGATGATGAAGGCGGCAGCGGCCTTCCATCCGAAAAGGATTATGTCGCCGGACAGTTCAAGGACGCATCTGTCGATGGCACAGCCTATCCCCAGAATTTAACGCTAGCCGGTGGCCAGAATGGTCGCTCTTGTTCAGGAGAAACGCATTATTTTGAGACGGAGGATGGCCGGATACGGGTTTACGGTTCGACCGCATTCAGTGAAACCGACTTTCGGGTGGTTTCTACCATGATTCAGACCCGCCTGGATCTGGTGATGGGTAAATTTGGAATCAGCTGGGATGAGTTCGTAGCGCAACGACCACATTTTACACTGGACCATTTGTCGAGACTGGTATCCGGATATCGCAGCTGGACACAGTACGAGTCCGGAACCGATCCAAGCCTGAGCGTTGCCGCCATAGAGACCCAATCCGAAACGGAAGCCCTTGACTGGGAGACATGGCAAACCCTGTCTCTTCAGGACCAATTGGCATTCGCTGAATCTTACGCCCCTATGTTGGGGTATGCCGGAACGAGCGCAACCCTCGCTGACCTACTGCTGCCACGCGAGTCCATGGTTGTCTGCCTGAGCCCCGGCATGAGCGGTTCACAGTTTGGCGAGGGCTCCCAGCTTGGAATTCAGGTTCCACCGGAAACCTCGACATATCACAGCAGGGTTGGCGAAATTTTCACTCACGAAATCGTTCATTTTGTTCAGGCGAATATTTCTCATGTTGGCCAAAGCAATCCGTTTGCAGTCATGCCTCGCTGGTTTACCGAGGGGCAGGCTGTGTATCTGGCGGGTCAATCCATTGCTTCAGTCGACCATCATCACAATCTGAATGCGGCCAATATTGTCAGCTTCCTCGATGAAGAACTTTCGGGCTATGACTCAGGTTTCATGTATAAACATTACGGGCTTGCTTACAAATACGTTCATGAGAACAATGGCACAGCAACTATTGTCGACATGATGCAGTCAATGAAATCCAACACCGATACTCCGCATATATGGCAGCCTTCGGTCGCATTTGACCCGGAAAACCCCGAGGCTACTGACAAGGACCCTGGGCTAGCGTTTCAACGCGCATTCGTGAACCATATCTCCGACCATACCGGCACACCTTTGGAGATCAAGCGCTACCGGACCAGCTATCATGACCTGATGAACGGCTGGGCCAGTCAGCAGTAACAGTCACGAAGAATAAAGACGGGCGGGGTAATTTTGCCTCGTCCGTCACCTTCGCGCTTTTCGGGACAAACTATGGTGAGGCGATCAACTGTCAGTGCGTTCGTGAATGTGTGGCATTTATAAAATGCTCCGGTCCGGATGGAAGCTGCCGCCCTCAACCAGGACGTCTTCCGAGCGATCCTTTAGGCCAACACCCGACAACTTAAGTCGATCAGCTTCGCGAATCAGATAGAGCAGCCTTTGGCTGGCATCCTCGAAAGAAAGCCCTGCCGGGCGCACGTTGGAAATGCAGTTTCGTTGGGCATCAGACAGGGCCCTTTGGGGATTGAACGACAGGTAAATGCCGAGGCTGTCCGGAGAACTGAGCCCCGGCCGTTCGCCGATGACAATGACGACCATGCGGGCGTTCAGTGCGGCAGCAACTTCATCCCCTACGGCAACCCGCCCCTGTTGAACCACGGTAAGAGGGGCTAGTTTCCATTTCAGGTTGAGCACCCCCATGTTCCTAAGAAAGTGGTCAAGAAACGGCGCCGCATGGTTCTGAATCGCTGCGGATGACAAACCGTCTGCAACCACGATTGCAATGTCGAATTGGGCGGCGTCAGCGCTGGTCTGATCCCGCAATTGCTTTTTGCTAGGCTCTGATAACTGCCTGCCTAAATCCGGTCGCTGAAGATAAATGAACCGGTCATCGGCCCTGCTGTGAAGCTTCAGTGGATAGCCTAAGGCAGCTGTATGTTCAAAACTGCCAAGGCCTATTGCCAGCTGGTCCACATCGAGCGGGAAGTGCACCGCGTCTCTTGCCTGGGCATGTGCCAGCTGAAAGGCAAGCAGTTCCGAGGTTGGCAAGCTTACACCGGCGCGGCCCAAACCGATTCGTGCATCTGTGTAGCGACGCAATGTACGCCATGCGTTTCCAGTGACAGGTGATTTTTTGTCGTTACTCATCGTCAGGCCCCGTGGTCAGTCGTTTCAGGCTTTTCCGAAACAAAGCAGGTAATTCGGCGCTCGGACGATGTGTAGATGCATCCTCAAAGATGTTCATGCGTGCTAGCCATTCCGCAAATTCGGGGGCAGGTTTCAGGTCCAGAACGCGGCGGGCGTATAGAGCATCGTGGAAGGAGGTTGTCTGATAATTCAGCATGATGTCGTCCGACCCCGGAATGCCCATGATGAAATTACAGCCTGCCACGCCCAGCAACGTCAGCAGGTTGTCCATATCGTTCTGTTCGGCTTCCGCGTGGTTGGTATAGCAGATGTCGCAGCCCATCGGAACGCCCAGCAACTTACCGCAAAAATGGTCTTCCAGGCCGGCGCGGATGATCTCTTTGCCATCAAACAGGTACTCCGGGCCGATAAACCCGACTACGGTATTCACCAACAGTGGGTTGAACTGTCTTGCCACACCGTAGGCGCGGGCCTCACAGGTTTGCTGGTCAACACCGTGATGGGCATTGGCGGAGAGCGAACTTCCCTGACCCGTCTCAAAATACATCACGTTCTGGCCAACGGTGCCGCGGTTCAGGGATAGCGCAGCCTGTCTGGCCTCTTCCAGAGTGCTGAGGTCAAAACCAAAACTGGTGTTTGTCGCTTGCGTGCCACCGATGGACTGGAAAACCAGATCCACAGGCGCACCCTTATCAATCGCTTCCAGCGTGTTGGTTACATGGGTGAGGACACAGGATTGGGTTGGAATATCGTACTTGCGAATAACCTCGTCCATCATTCGCAGTAATTTTATGGCCTGGGCCACGTTGTCCGTGGCCGGATTAATACCAATGACCGCATCACCACTGCCGTAAAGCAGCCCGTCGAGGATGCTGGCTGCAATACCGGCCATATCATCGGTCGGATGGTTGGGTTGCAGCCGGGTGGAGAAATGACCCGGTAACCCGATGGTGTTGCGAAATGCTGTGGCTACCGTGCATTTTCGCGCCACCAGGATCAAATCCTGATTGCGCATCAGTTTGCTGACCGCAGCGACCATCTCCGGAGTCAGGCCTGGTGCCAGGGCTGAAACGACCTCTGGCGTAGCCTGATCACTGAGTAGCCAGTTCCTGAAATCGCCAACCGACAGATGCGACACTGCCTGAAAGGCCTTCGTGTCATGCCCGTCAATAATCAGTCTTGTGACTTCATCGGATTCATAGGGGATCAGTGCCTCGGACAGGAATGCTTTCAGGGGCAAGTCTGCCAGCCGCATCTGAGCCACCACTCGCTCTTCTGCCGAGCGCGCGGCCACGCCAGCTAGCCGGTCACCGGAACGCGCTGGTGTGGCTTTGGCCATCAGATCTGCCAGATCCCGAAAATGCCAGGTTCTGCCAGCAAGAATATAGGAGTACTTGTGGTTCATGCTTTCGTGCCTTGAGCCGCGGGAGAAGCGACAATCCAACATCATTCAAGCATAAAAAGGCCCCCTCTTTCCGGGGTCTTAACAGCAACGCGCGAAACACTAGAGGATCTCTGGATGTTCGCTTTGCGACCATTCCGGTCTAAAACCGGGAACAACTTTTCATAAATTACTCGAACAGTAAAAGGCTGGAGAGCGCCGCTCTAATTTTCGACGCCCTACCTAGATCATTGCTTTTTCTTTGCCCTTTTCCACACGGTAAGGCAGAGAGCAACTGCAATACCCGCCGCAAACAAATACTCCACATGCAGCACATCCCCAATCGCTTCATGCCCAGGATGCGCAAGCGCCGTAGTGGTAGCCGACAGCAGAGCGGCAGTCAGGCCAACTTTCTTTAGCTGTTTCATAAGATATTCTCCGTTATCTATTGAAGTCTGAATCTTTGACTTAGGCGGTTTCAGCCACTTTTCCCGGCCGTCTGTCCGGCAACATGCCCTGCTCCAGAATGAAGCTGATGACGGTTTCCAGCCCTACCCCGTCGTACAGGTTGGTAAACACAAACGGCCGCTCACCACGCATTTTTTTGCTGTCGCGGTCCATTACGTCCAGGGAGGCGTGCACCTGCTCTGCAATGTCGATCTTGTTGATGATCAGCAGGTCGGATTTGGTGATTCCAGGGCCGCCTTTGCGTGGGATCTTGTCGCCGGCGGAGACGTCAATCACGTAGAGGGTCAGGTCGCTCAGTTCCGGGCTGAATGTGGCGGAGAGGTTGTCGCCGCCGGATTCCACCAGCACCAGTTCCAGATTGGGGTGGCGGCTTTGCAGGTCGTCGATGGCGGCCAGGTTCATACTGGCATCCTCGCGTATTGCTGTATGCGGGCAGCCGCCGGTTTCTACGCCCAGGATGCGGTCGGCTGGCAGGGCATCGTGTTTCAGGAGGAAGTCGGCGTCTTCCCTGGTGTAGATGTCGTTGGTGACTACGGCGATGTCGTAGTGGTCTTTCAGAGCGCTGCACAGCTGGCGCAGAAGCGCTGTTTTACCGGAGCCCACCGGGCCACCGACTCCAACTCTCAAGCAATGTGTCATCTTATTTCTCCTCTTGTTTGTCTTGCTCCGTGGAGGTCGGCAAGTAGGACACCCTTTTTGAAAAACGCTACAAGCACATCCCTGTGCGCTTGGGCTCCGCCATCCATGGCTCCGCACATTTTCAAAAAGGGTGTCCTACTCGCCTCCCCGGTCTTCGGAGTTGTCTTCTAATTCGTTTTCTTTAGCTTCTAAACAGTCTTGAGTACTGTGTTTCGTGTTGGGCGCTACCAAGCGCCAGGCCCGGAATGATCGGGCCGAGGTCCGGGTTATTCATCTGCAATGCGTTATCCACCGCTTTCACCAGTTCCGGGCGCAGTTGTTCCGTCAGCCGCTGGGCGGCGGTGTGGCCGAGGGGCATGGCTTTGCAGGCGACGGCAAGCTGGTTTTCCAGCCAGGCCCAGGCGAAGCCCAGCAGCGCCTGGCGGTCGGGGACCGCGCGTAAGTGGGCGGCCCAGGCGAAGACGGTGACGTAGCCGGGTTCTTCGGGCATCAGGCCGTCTGGTGGCAGCAGGTTCAGGCTGTTCAGCAGGCGCACCAGGGCGCTGCCCAGGCGCAGGTCTTCGTCGCTGAGTTCGGCGGTTTCCCGGGTGGCGTGTAGCCAGGCGTTCCACTGGGCCAGTGCATCTGCGTCTTCCTCTGCCCAAGCCCGTTTCAGGCGCAGCAGCAGGGGCAGTTCGCAACGGGTCAGGCCGTCTTCCAGTACGCCTTCGAGCCATTGTCCCAGCTGTTTTTCATTGTTCACCCAGCCCAGTTCAAAGGCGCTTTCCAGCCCCTGGGACCAGGCGAAGGCGCCGATGGGCAGTGCGGGGCTGACCAGTTGCATCAGTCCCAGTAGGGCCATGTCGTTGACGCTGGTCTGAGGGTTTTCAGCTTGCATGGCCATGCCCCTTGTGGCGTGCGTGGCTGTGCGAATGGCTATGGGATTCACTGTGGGAATGGCTGTGGCTGTGGCCGTCTGCATGACCGTGGGAATGTCCCTGCCCCGCCTGGGCGTAGGCGCCGGATTCCGGGTCGAAAGGGGCCTGGTGGTGGATCAGGGTGGCGCCCAGGCGCTCTGCCAGCTCTTCCAGCACGTGGTCCGGCGGGAATCTTACCCAGCCGCGGGTGCCGTTTTTGGCGGTGAGTTCTTCGCCGATGGCAAGGGTGACGTGGCGGTTGCCCAGGTGGTAGCACAACCTGGCCATGGGCAGGCCCATTTCGATGTAGGCGGTGACCACCGGTTCTTCCGCCGCGCGGATGCGGATGATTTCGCCGGTTCTGGCGGCCAGGCAGGCGCCGTCACGCAACACCGGGCCGCGGTCCAGGAACAGGCCGACGTCGTGGCCGGTGTCGGTTCTGGCCCGCAGGCGGCCGCGCTGGCGCAGCTCGTACGGCAGGGTCAGGTGGTCGTGTATTTCGCTGGCTTCTACCAGGCCGACGCGTTCGATGAGTTCCAGCATCTCAGTCTCCCTAGAAAAGATGATATAGCTGTGCCAGTGGCAGTTCGGTGGCGGGCTCGCAGGTGAGCAGTTCGCCATCGGCATGCACTTCGTAGGTTTGCGGGTCCACGGTCAGGTGCGGGCAGGCGTCGTTCAGTTTCAGGTCGCCTTTGCGCACGTTGCGCACGTTCTTGCAGGCAGACAGCGTGCTGTTCAGCCCAAGTTCCTTGCCGATATCCGCATCAAAAGCGGCCTGGCTGACAAAGCTCAACCGTGTGGCGCTGGCTGCCCGGCCGAATGCACCGAACATCATGCGGTAGTGCACCGGCTGGGGCGTGGGGATGGACGCGTTGGGATCGCCCATGGGGGCGGCTGCGATCATGCCGCCTTTGACGATCAGGGCGGGTTTTACGCCGAAGAAGGCCGGGTCCCACAGCACCAGGTCCGCCAGCTTGCCCACTTCCACGGAACCAACGTCGTGGGCGATGCCGTGGGTGATGGCGGGGTTGATGGTGTATTTGGCGATGTAGCGTTTGGCGCGAAGGTTGTCGGCGCCGAGATCCTGATCTTCTGGCAGCAGGCCGCGCTGGACTTTCATTTTGTGGGCGGTCTGCCAGGTGCGGCATACCACTTCCCCTACCCGTCCCATGGCCTGGGAATCCGAGGCGATCATGCTGATCACGCCCATGTCCTGGAGGATATCTTCGGCGGCGATGGTTTCCCGGCGGATGCGGGAGTCGGCGAAAGCTACGTCTTCGGGGATGTTCGGGTCCAGGTGGTGGCACACCATCAGCATGTCGAGGTGTTCGTCGATGGTGTTGACGGTGTAGGGCCGCGTGGGGTTCGTTGACGACGGCAGCACGTAGTCCTTGGAGCACGCGGTGATGATGTCCGGCGCGTGGCCGCCGCCTGCGCCTTCGGTGTGGTAGGTGTGGATGCAGCGTTCTTTGAACGCGGCCAGGGTGTCTTCCACAAACCCGGATTCGTTCAGGGTGTCGGTGTGGATGGCGATCTGTACGTCGTA
The DNA here is from genome assembly GCF_008795985.1 of Marinobacter halotolerans. Lineage (NCBI taxonomy): Bacteria > Pseudomonadati > Pseudomonadota > Gammaproteobacteria > Pseudomonadales > Marinobacteraceae > Marinobacter > Marinobacter halotolerans. Next base: position 649,663 of record NZ_VMHP01000001.1, read on the forward strand.
TTTGTCCGCGACGGTCAGGCAGTTGTCGATGCTGCCGGGGGTGGTGCCCCAGTCTTCGTGCAGTTTCAGGCCCATGGCGCCGGCTTTGAGTTGCAGTTCCAGGGATTCCGGCAGGCTGGCGTTGCCTTTGCCTAGGAAGCCGATATTCATGGGCATGTCGTCCACGGCCTGGAGCATTTTGCCGATGTGCCAGGGGCCGGGGGTGCAGGTGGTGGCGTTACTGCCGGTGGCCGGGCCGGTGCCGCCGCCGAGCATGGTGGTGATGCCGCTCATCAGGGCTTCTTCGATCTGCTGGGGGCAGATAAAGTGGATGTGGGCGTCGATGCCGCCGGCGGTGAGGATTTTGCCTTCACCGGCGATGATTTCGGTGCCGGGTCCGATGACGATGGTGACGTCTGGCTGGGTGTCGGGGTTGCCGGCTTTGCCGATGGCGGCAATCCTGCCTTTTTGCAGGCCGACGTCGGCTTTGACGATGCCCCACCAATCGAGGATTAAGGCGTTGGTGATGACGGTGTCCATCACGGTGTCGTCCGCCCGCTGGCTCTGGCCCATGCCATCGCGGATAACTTTGCCGCCGCCGAATTTTACTTCGTCGCCGTAGTGGGTGGCGTCGCTTTCGACTTCGATCCACAGTTCGGTGTTGCCCAGGCGGACTCGGTCACCCACTGTGGGGCCGTACATGTCGGCGTAGGCTTGTCTTGTTATCTTCATGCTGTCCCTCGTTTTTTGCTTGGGTGCCTGGGTTCTTTTGGCCTGATACTTGGGTGCCGGGGCCGGTCGGATAGGGCTTTCCAGGAAACGCTACAAGCACATCCATGTGCGCTTGGGCTCCGCCATCCATGGCTCCGCACATTCCTGGAAAGCCCTATCCGCCCGACCCTTTTAGCTCCTTCGGGCCTACGTTTGATCCTCGCTCCCCTTATCCTCAGTTTTTATCCAATTTGCCCATGACTTCTTGGCGGAAACCGTAGATTTCCCGGTTACCGGCATAGGGAATTAAGGTCACTTCGCGGGTCTGGCCAGGTTCGAAACGAATGGCGGTGCCGGCGGCGACGTCCAGGCGGTAGCCCTTGGCCTTTTCCCGGTCGAAATCGAGAGCGGGATTGGTTTCGGCGAAGTGGTAGTGGGAGCCCACCTGGATTGGGCGGTCGCCGCTGTTGCCGACTTCGATGGTGATGCGTTCGCGGCCTTCGCACAGTTCGATGTCGCCGTCTTTGAGGTCGTATTCTCCGGGGATCATGGCAACCTCCTTACACGATCGGGTTATGGACGGTGACGAGCTTGGTGCCGTCCGGGAAGGTGGCTTCGACCTGTACTTCGTCGACCATTTCAGCCACGCCTTCCATGACGTCGTCACGGGTGAGGATTTCGGTGCCGGCGGTCATCATGTCCGCTACGCTGCGGCCTTCGCGGGCGCCTTCCATGATTTCGGCGCTGATGAGGGCGACGGCTTCGGGGTAATTGAGCTTCAGGCCTTTGGCCTTGCGGCGCTCGGCTAACAGGGCTGCGGTGAAGAGGAGCAGCTTGTCTTTGTCTCTTGGGGTTAGTTCCATTTTTGTTCTCCCGGTACTTTGGCGTTCTTTGAATCAGGTCAGCCAGATTCTGGGAATCACGGCGGGCTGGCCTGTCAGCATTGGTCTTAAAACTTCCCAGGCGTGTTGGCAGGTCGCCCAGGCTTCGTTTCGTTCATTGCCCAGATAGCGCAGCAACACCACCCCTCGACGGCGCGTGACTGCCCAGTGTTTGGATTCGGGTAATTGCTCGCGTATTGCTTCGATGGCGCCGGGTTCGTCTTCCAGGCCGACGACCCACAGGGTGGCCTGAACCGTTGCGCCGCCCTGACCCCATTTGCCCTGGAAACGAGGGTGCGTGGGGTCGAGGATCTGGCGTTCCAGCCACAGGGGTTTGCCTTCCAGGCTCAGGCTGAAGCGTTGTTCCAGGTGGCCGGTGACGAAGGGTAAGTCGCCCACCGGGCGACCCAGGGCGAGGACTTCCCAGCCGATGCATTTGGCGCCGCTTTCCAGTTCGATGGTGGTGGTCTGTTCGCCCTTAGAGCCGTTGAAGGCCAGGGTTTCCTGGGGGAGGTATTCCAGGGTGCCACCGGTGGCGACTTTTAGACCGGTGTGCTGACCCCAGGCGACGCCGTTGCGGTCGGCTTTGTAGAGTTTGGCGGCGGCGGGTGTGGTTAGTAGGGTGTGGGCGCCTTGCCCTACGGTGACGTCGATCCCAAGTGAGTCACCACTTACTAACCCGCCCGGGGGATGCAGCAGGTAGACGTGGCAGCAGCCGGTTTTGCCTTCGGGATAGAAGGGGCGCTGGACCCGCAGCGGGCCTTTGTGGCGGATGCGGGTCATGCGGGTGATCGAGCTTTTCTGTTCTTGCCGCGCTTCGAATCCCAACTGGATCGACGCCGCCCAGCGCCGGTCCGCGTCGAAGCGGTGGCCGGAGTCCTCTTGGGAAAGAGGGTTGGCTGGCAGGCGTTCGAAGACTGTCATACCGTCAGGTGCTTCTTGATGAGTTCATCGGAAAGCTCGCTGATCTGGCCGCCAGCGACCCGGCGGCCGCGGTCCATGATGGCGAAGTTATCGGCGTATTTGCGGGCGAAGGGCAGCTTCTGCTCTACCAGGAGCACCGTCAGGCCGTCTTCTTCGATCAGCCGGCGGATGACTTCGCCGATCTGGGCGACGATGTTGGGCTGGATGCCCTCCCCCGGTTCGTCCAGGATCAGCAGTCGTGGTTCGATGACCAGGGCGCGGCCGATGGCCAGTTGCTGTTGCTGGCCGCCCGAAAGGTCGCCGCCGCGGCGGTTTTTCATTTCCTTGAGCACGGGGAAAAGTTCGTACACCCGTTCGGGGATTTTCTTGCTGCCGTCCTTGCGCACCGCCAGGCCGACGCGGAGGTTTTCTTCCACGGTCAGCAGCGGAAAAATCTGGCGACCCTGGGGTACGTAGCCGATGCCCAGGCGGGAGCGGTCTTCCACTTTTTTCTGGGTCAGTTCCACGTCGCCGGCAAATTCGATGCGGCCGCTTTTGACGGTTTCCTCGCCCATCACGCATTTCATCAGGGTGGTTTTACCCACGCCGTTGCGTCCCATCACGCAGGTGCACTGGCCCTGGGGGACGTCCAGGTCCAGATCCCACAGGGTGTGGCTTTCGCCATAGAACTGGTTGAGTTTTTCTATCTTCAGCATTACGCCTCCTCCCCCAGATACACCTTGATCACTTCGGGGTCGTTGGAGACCTGGTCCATGGTGCCCTCGGCCAACACGCTGCCCTGGTGCAGCACGGTCACTTTGCGGGCGATAGAGCGCACAAAGCCCATGTCGTGTTCCACCACCACAACCGATTGTTTACCCGCCAGGCTGGTGAGCAGTTCGGCGGTGCGTTCCATTTCCTGTTCGGTCATGCCGGCGACGGGTTCGTCCACCAGCAGCAGTCTGGGTTTCTGCATCAGCAGCATGCCGATTTCCAGCCACTGCTTCTGGCCGTGGGAGAGGATGCCCGCCAGGCGGTCGCGCAGGTCTTTCAGGCCGATGGTTTCCAGTACTTCATCGATACGTTCCCGGTATTCGGGCCGCATGACGGCGCGAAGTGTCGGAATAATGCGTTTGTCGGTGGCCATGGCCAGTTCCAGGTTTTCAAAAACCGTCAGCGCCTCGAACACTGTGGGTTTCTGGAACTTGCGGCCGATGCCCAGGCTGGCGATTTCCGGCTCGTTCATCCGCAGCAGGTTATGGCGGCTGCCGAACCAGACAGAGCCGGTGTCCGGGGCGGTTTTACCGGTGATGATGTCCATCATGGTGGTTTTGCCGGCCCCGTTAGGCCCGATGATGCAGCGCAGTTCGCCGTCGTCGATGGTCAGGTTCAGGTTGTTGATGGCCTTGAAGCCGTCAAAACTGACGTTTACATCCTCCAGATACAGGATCGGGCCGTGGCGCGTGTCCACAGGCGATGCTTCCGGTGTCAGGAAGTGGAACACGTGCTCGCGGTCGGCGAGTTCGTCGAAAAGGCTCATGCGGTCGCCTCCTTGCCGGTTGCGTTTCCGTCATCCGAATCATCGGCTTTGGCTTTGCGGCGGTTGAACAGCAGGCCGGCAATGCCCTTGGGCAGGAACACGGTCACCAGCACGAACAGACCGCCCAGGGCGAACAGCCAGGCATCCGGCATCACACCGGTGAACACGGTTTTGGCGTAGTTCACCAATATTGCCCCGATGACCGCGCCGTAAAGGGTGGCGCGACCGCCCAGGGCGACCCACACCACGATCTCGATGGAGAACAGCGGCGAGAATTCGCTGGGGTTGATGATGCCCACCTGGGGCACGTAAAGCGCACCGGCGACACCGGCGATCATGGCGGACACCACGAACACGAACAGCTGCACCCGGTCCACCCGGTACCCCAGGAAGCGGGCGCGGGCCTCGGCGTCGCGGCAGGCGATGCTGACCCGGCCCAGTTTGCTGGTGACAATGCCCCGGCACACCAGGTAGCCGATCGCCAGGGCAATGCCGGAAGCAATGAACAGCGCCAGGCGCGTGGCGTCTGTGCGCAGGTTAAAACCGAGGATGTCGCGGAAATCGGTCAGGCCGTTGTTGCCGCCAAAGCCCATTTCGTTGCGGAAGAAGGCCAGCATCAGCGCGAAGGTCAGCGCCTGGGTGATGATGGACAGGTAAACGCCGGTGACCCGGGAGCGGAAGGCCAGGAAGCCGAACACCAAAGCCAGCAGCCCTGGGGCCAGCATCACCATCAGGAAGGCGAACCAGGCCATGTCGAAGCCGTGCCAGAACCAGGGCAGCTCCTGCCAGTTGAGGAACACCATGAAGTCCGGCAATACCGGGTCGCCATACACGCCCCGGTCGCCGATCTGGCGCATCAGGTACATGCCCATGGCGTAGCCGCCCAGGGCAAAGAAGGCACCGTGGCCCAGGCTGAGGATACCCAGATAGCCCCACACCAGGTCCACCGCCACCGCCAGCAGCGCGTAGCAGAGGTATTTGCCCATCAGGGTCACGGTGTAGGAGCTGACGTAAAGTGCGCTATCTTCCGGCATCGCCAGGTGCAGGAAAGTAACCACAATCAGGGCAGCGAACAGGACGCCCAGAAAAATCTGGGTTGAACGTTCACACAAGGGTCGTGATAGCCACATAGCTTAACCCTCCGCCGCTCGGCCTTTCTGGGGGAAGAGCCCCTTCGGCCGTTTCTGGATGAACAGGATGATGAACACCAGCACGATGATTTTCGCCAGTACCGCGCCCGCCCAGGGCTCCAGCAGCTGGTTGATGGTGCCCAGCGACAGACCCGCAATCAACGTGCCCCAGAGGTTACCGACACCGCCGAACACCACCACCATGAACGAATCGATGATGTAGTTCTGGCCCAGGTTCGGCCCCACGTTGGTCAGCTGTGACAGCGCCACGCCCGCCAAACCGGCCACGCCGGAGCCCAGGGCGAAGGTCATGATGTCTACCCGGGTGGCGCGGATGCCCATGGAGCGGGCCATGTTGCGGTTCTGGGTGACTGCGCGAACTTCCAGGCCCAGGCGGGTCTTGCGCATGATCAGCATCAGTGCGGTGAACACAATCAGCGCGAAGGCGAGTACATATAGCCGGTTGAGCGTCAGCGACAGGGCGTCGTTGATGACCACTGAGCCACTCATCCACTCCGGCGTCACCACCGTGCGGTTCTGGGGGGAAATCACGGTGCGCACCAGCTGCTGCAGAATCAGGCTGATGCCGAAGGTGGCTAGCAGGGTTTCCAGCGGGCGGCCTTTGAGGAATTGAATCACGCTGCGTTCGATGATGATGCCCGCCGTGGCGGACACCAGAAAGCCGGCGGGTATCGACAGCATCAGTGCAAGGCCCGGCTGGCCCGGCAGCAGTTGCTGCATACCCCAGGTGGTGTAGGCACCCAGCATGATCAGTTCGCCGTGGGCCATATTGATCACGCCCATCACGCCGAAGGTGATGGCCAGGCCGATGGCGGCCAGTACCAGAACCGAGCCGAGTGACAGCCCGAAATAGAGAGTCTCGGCGGCGCGGTTGAGTTTCAGTTTCTGCTCGACACTGGCCAGCGCTTCTTTGGCTTTCTGGGCCAGGGCCGGATTGTCGCCGCGAACGGCTTCGCTGAGCGCCGCCCGCGCGTTGGGGTGCAGGCTGCCGGCCAGTACGTCGATAGCGTCCATATCGCCTTCACCCACCCGGTAAATCGCCACGGCTTCGCGAATACGGTTGCGCACATCGGCGTTTTCTTCGGTCTCCAGGCGGGCTTCGAGAGGTTCTACCAGTGAGGCGTCCACCTTACCCATCATGTCCTGTGCGGAGGCTTCGCGCACATCGGGGTCGGCGGCGTTGAGGTCCAGCATGGCAAGGATGCCTTCCAGCTGGCCCCGAATACGGTTGTTGATGGCGACTCTGTCCAGCTCTCGGCGGGACATTTCGCCCATGTTCTCTCCGGTCAGGGGGTCGGCAATTTCCCAGTCCCTGCCACGGTTATTCAATACGAGTACGACCTGACCGGTGTCTTTGACCCGGCTCAGCCGATTGTTGCCGTAGGCTTCCAGCCAGCCGCGGGCGCGTTCGTCGCCACTGCTGACGATGGCATTGATGGCTTCTTCCACTTTGCTGGCCGGTGCTTCCGCCAGATTGGTGAGCAACGCCTTGCCAGGATCTGCGTCCTGATCCTGAGCTGCTGCAGGGCTGATCATTAGGATGGCGAAAAGCAGCAAGGTGAGCGATCGGATGATGCTCATGGTTCCGTCCTGTGTGTTATTGGTATGTTGCGGTGCAAAAACCGGGGGCGGCCAGGCCACCCCCGGTGTCAGGCCCTAGCTGCCCCTTAGTTGGACTCGGCAGCCATTTCGCCGGCGGAGGCGCCGCACTTGCCGGTGGCGGTGTTGAAGGTTCCGCAGAACATCGGCTTGCGCCAGTCTGCAATCATGTCCCGTGAACCGGGCAGGTAATCAGACCAGGCATCGCCGGCTACCAGGCCAGAGGTTTCCCAGACCACGGAGAACTGGCCGTTGTCCTGGATTTCACCGATCAGTACCGGCTTGGTGATGTGGTGGTTGGGCATCATGGCCGCGTAGCCGCCAGTCAGGTTAGGCACGGCTACACCGATGATGGCGTCTTTAACCGCGTCCACGTCGGTGGTGCCGGCCTTCTTGACGGCTTCAACCCACATGTTGAAACCGATGTAGTGAGCTTCCATGGGGTCGTTGGTGACGGCTTCTTCGTTACCGGTGTGGGCAATCCACTGGTCGATGAAGTCGTAGTTGGCGTCGTTGTCGACGCTCATGAAGTAGTTCCAGGCGGCCAGGTGGCCGACCAGCGGACCGGTATCGATACCGGAAAGCTCCTGCTCGCCGACCGAGAAGGCCACAACCGGGATGTCAGAGGCAGAAATGCCCTGGTTACCCAGCTCGCGGTAGAACGGCACGTTGGCATCACCGTTGATGGTGGAGACAACGGCGGTCTTTTTGCCGGCTGAACCGAAGGTCTTGATGTCAGACACAATGTTCTGCCAGTCAGAATGACCGAAAGGCGTGTAGTTGATCATGATGTCTTCCTTGGCCACACCTTTGTCCATCAGGTAGGTTTCAAGGATCTTGTTGGTAGTTCGCGGGTAGACGTAGTCGGTACCTGCCAGGACCCAGCGCTCGACGCCGATGTTGTCCATCAGGTAGTTAACCGCAGGAATCGCCTGCTGGTTGGGTGCCGCACCGGTGTAGAAGACGTTCTCTGACGACTCTTCACCTTCATACTGAACCGGGTAGAACAGCAGGCCGTTCAGTTCTTCCACAACCGGCAGAACGGACTTGCGGGACACTGACGTCCAGTTACCGAAGATCACGTCCACTTTTTCCTTGGCCAGCAGTTCACGAGCCTTTTCGGCGAAGAGCGGCCAGTTGGAGGCCGGGTCAACCACAACGGCTTCCAGCTCGCGACCCAGGACACCGCCAGCGGCGTTCTGCTTTTCGATCAGCATTTCAACCGTATCCTTCAGAACGGTTTCACTGATGGCCATGGTGCCGGACAGTGAGTGAAGAATACCGACCTTGATGGGGTCTTCCGCCGCGACGGAATTCAGGGAGATAGAAAGAGCAAGTGCAGAGAGGCCCAGTTTCACGTGATTTTTAATCTTCATGGTGTGCGTCCTTTTCCTGGTTTTGGTAATGCCGTTTCTAGTTATTACCGTTCCAGCGTTGCATCTGCCGTTCCACAACCAGGTTTATTTCCGATATTTCAATGACTTGTTATGACTTCACCAATACCATCACTAAAATCGGATGCTTTTATTCGGTGCAGTCGCCCCGATGCAGCCCGCTTTTGCACCAGAGGGGGGCGATCGCTAAAAATCGGTGCCCGCTGATGGTGCCCCCTGATGCTGACCTGGCACACGTAAATTACTGAATTCCGGTTCATTATTTGTATAGAGGCATGACTACAGCGCTGTGAGATATGTCTTACAAACCTCAGAGCGTATGTCCGATTTCTGTACTCAAGGGCATCGGTAGAATGGCAATCGTCAGGGATGAGAAGTCAGCAGGGATGGCTGGCTCAGGGAAGACACTCCAGGGAATTGCCTCGCACTTGCTGCGACGCAGGGAGTCACGGCCAGGGAACAAGGCCTACAGGGACGAAAGACAGGGATGATGGCCACAGGATGTGGCGCTGCCTGAAGGATCAGGCTTGGGGTCAGCCACGGAGTTTGGTTCACATGGAATGTGTACCGGGTTCCGTGCACCCCCACCCCCTCCTTTTTCAGACCTACCGAACCAGAACCAGCTCCGCGATTTCACGGCCTGACGCGACTCGCGACTGCGAATTCGACCGCAGTCTAAATCGGCCAATAACACGGAGTTACTCAACATGCCACGCGCTTCCATTTTTGCTGTTCTGATGCTGGCTTTCAGCCTGCTGTCCGGTTTTGCCCAGGCGGAGCCCGCCGCTATCAACATCAACACCGCCACCGTTGAAACCCTTGCCGCACTGGACGGCGTTGGTGAAACCAAGGCCCAGGCCATTATCGACTACCGTTCAGACAACGGCCCGTTCCAATCCGCCAGCGATCTGGTCAATGTGAAGGGCATCGGTGAGCGCACACTCGAGAAGAACGCCGACCGCCTGACGGTGAAGTAAACCGGCCGGAATTATGGCTGCACGGGGTGGGTTTCCCGCCCCTCTCTTTATCTCCTCTCTCCACTTCCTCTATCCGTCCTTCCCATTTCGTGCTCCGCACCCCCGATCTCTGCCTCTAAAGTCGGCTGGCAAGCCATTGCGCGCCAACGTATTATTGCTGCCACCGCCATAGCTTATGGCATTCACGGTCCCAAGGAATTATTTGTGCTGGTTATTGAATGATTCGCGGTGCTCTTCTCATTGCCCTGGCAGCACTGCTTTGGGCCACCACTGGCATAGTGGCAAAATTCCTGTTTACAGGGTCAGACCTGCAAGCCATTTCGCTGGGGTTCTTGCGCCTGGTGGTGGCCCTGCCGTTCTTTTTTGCGCTAATGATCCGGGAGCAGAAAGCCGAAGCCCGAACCGCCCGAGACGAATCACGCACGCAACGAAAACTGCCCTTTAAAGCCATACTGCCTTTGCTGGCGCTTGGGGTGTTCCAGGCGTTTTACCAGGGCAGCTACCTGATTGCCGTCGACCTGACCGGCGCGGGCATCGCGACGCTGATCGCCCTGTGCCTGGCACCGGTTCTGGTGGCGATCATGGCGGCACCTCTGTTGGGCGAGAAGCCCAACCTGGTTACCATTCTGGCCCTGGTTGCGGCCATTGCGGGCACGGCCATGCTGGTTGTCAGCGATATGGAAAGTGCCGGGAGTCTGCGCCTGGGCGGCATTCTGATGGCCGTTCTGGCGGCGTTCGTGTACGCGAGCTTTACCCTGACCAGCCGCTATTCCTCGACCGGTGCACCGGTGTTTACCACCGCTTTTATCTGCTTCCTGACCGCGGCGGTGGTTCTGCTGCCGGTGGTGTGGCTGATCGGCGGATTCAACGGAATGGCCAGCCTGGACATCAGCCAGTGGTTGATGGTGATCTACATTGGCGTGGTGCCCACCTGCATCGGCTACCTGAGCTTTTTCACCGGGATGAAAACAACGCCCGCCACCCTGTCCAGCATCATCGTGACGCTGGAGCCGCTGTTTGTGGCACTGCTGGCCTGGATATTCCTGGGCGAGGTGCTGGGCGTGGTGGGCATTACCGGTGCAATTATCCTGACCGCCGCGGTAATTATCGCTTCAAAGAGTAGCGCCCGTTAATGAAAAGCCCGATCCCCACGAATCTCATCTTTGGCTTTCTCGGCAGCGGGAAAACCACGGCCATCCAGACGCTATTGGCCCGGAAGCCAGCGGGGGAAACCTGGGGCGTACTGGTGAATGAGTTCGGGGAAGTGGGCATCGATGGCCAGTTGCTGGAAGGGCAAGGGGCTGTGATCAAAGAAGTCCCCGGTGGCTGCATGTGCTGTGTCGCGGGGCTTCCCATGCAGATGGGGCTGAATATGCTGATCAAACAGGCGCAGCCGGACCGGCTGTTGATTGAGCCTACCGGGCTAGGTCATCCCCGGCGCATTCTGGAAACGCTGCAATCGGAATTCTATCGTGACGTGCTGGAGATGCGTGCCTGCGTCACGCTGGTTGATCCAAGGCGACTGCAGGAACCGCGCGTTCTGAACAATGAGAACTTCAAGGCTCAGGTGGCTGTGGCGGATTTTCTGGTGGGCAACAAATCCGATGTGTGCGGTGAGGACGAGCGCGATGCGTTCGTGACCTGGGCAGAGGGTCAAAACCAGACCAGTGAGACGGTTTGCCTGGCAACGAAAGGCGACTTCCCCATCGAGTGGCTGGATAAACCGCGAGGTGGCAGCCAGCCGCCCAAACCCCATGGCCACCAGCACCAGGGTGAAGCACCGCCCAAGCGCTGGCGTGACCTGGAAGAGTGCACATGGCAGCAGGCGAGCAATACCGGTGAAGGCCACTTTTCCTGCGGCTGGCGCATCCATCCCCAAACCCGCCTGACCTACACGCTGCTGGATGCCATGGCTCACGATCCGCGATGGCAGCGCCTGAAAGGCCTGGTGAACACCTCCGACGGCTGGTATTCATTCAACGCGCTGGATGGCGTGGTGACCGTTCAACCCATTCCCGAGCAGCCGGAGAGCCGTCTGGAGATTATCAGCGACCAGCCACTGGACGCGGATGAACTGGACCGACTTCTCCGAAGCTGCATTGAGTCACAAGGCCGCGTTGATTAATCGTCCTTGCGCTGTTTCTCGAGCATGTCCGGCTGCAGGATTTCGATCCAGTAGCCGTCCGGGTCTTTTACAAACGCCAGCCCTTTCATCTTGCCGTCGTCCGGCTTTTTAACGAACTCCACGCCCATCTGTTCGAACCGGTCGCAGGCGGCGTAAACGTCCGGTACCGCAAATCCGATGTGGCCAAAGCCCTGGGGCTGGTCGTTGCCATTGTGATAGCTGAAGTCCTGTTCGTCTTCTGTACCCCAGTTATGGGTCAGTTCCAGCATGGCTTCGCGGCCAAAGATGAAGGTGGTGCGGTGCCCGTCGTCGGAAGGGACGGTGTTGGCCTGGCGATCATCCAGAAAGGTCAGGAAGTAGAGCGTGAATTTCATCTCCGGAAAATCGAGTTTCCTGACCAGGCGCATGCCCATTATACGAGTGTAGAAATCCATGGAACGCTCGGGGTCTTTGATGCGCATCATGGTCTGGTTGAATACGTAGCCTTCGGTTTCCGGAACCGGCTCGTCAAATAGGCCGGGGGCTTGCTCGAAGTGCCTGGGCATTGGGACTGCTCCCTGTTCGGTTAGAGTATTAAGCCTTATATCTGTGTGTCGTTCATAAGGATTTCAAGGGTAACCGTAACAGATGAAAAAAGGCCCCGCAGTCAGAGACGAACCTGCGAGGCCGGAAGAAGGTCATCCAAGCCGATGGCTTTTATCATCCAAGCTGATGGCTCTCCCCCTCGTAATAGGCCTCAACACGGGGATTCATGATTTTTTTCCATAGAGGCGGAATAAAAGCGAGCACAAACATGGTGGCGTAGCCAGCCGGCAACTGGGGGGCGATGTCATGGTGGCGCAGCACCTGATAGCGGCGCTTGGCCCAGGCGTGATGGTCGCTGTGGCGCTGCAGGTGGAACAGGAACACGTTGGTGAGAAAGTAATTGGAGTTCCAGCTGTGCTCCGGGCCGGTGCGCTCGTAGCGCCCGTTTTCCAGCTTGCGGCGATGCAGGCCGTAGTGCTCCAGGTAATTGACCACTTCCAGCATGTTCAGGGCGACAAAGCTTTGCCCGATGAAGAACACGGCACCCAGCCAGCCGAAGGCCACTGTGGAGGCAACCAGCGCCAGCGCCGTCAGGCTGTACCACCAGATCAGTTCGTTACGCCAGTGGAAACCGCTCAGGCCTTTCTTGTTCAGGCGTTTGGCCTCCAGGCGCCAGGCGTTCATGAAGTTGCGGACCCAGGCCTGGGGCAGGAAGTCATAAAGAGACTGGTTGTAGCGGGAGGACGAGGCATCTTCCGGTGTGGAGACATGCACATGGTGGCCGCGCAGGTGCTCCACCTTGAAGCCGGCGTAGGACACCAGTGACAACAGAACGCCTCCGGCCATGGTTTCCAGCTTCTCGTCCTTGTGGATCATCTCGTGGGCCACGTTGATACCCAGGCCCCCGATAATGCCGATGGACACCACCCAGCCGATGCTGCCCACCAGCGAGAAAGGCTCGGTCGCAAACACATACAGGCTCCAGCCAAGCATCACCGCAAATGCCGGCACCCAGCCCACGGTGATGATTCGGTAAAAAAGCTCGGAATTCATTCGCGGCGTGTCGCGCTCTTCGTCCGGGTTCAGGGCGTCTTTGCCCAGGATCAGGTCCAGCACCGGAATGATGCCGAACACGAAAACGGGCACGCCCCAGGCGAACAGGTTCAGCCAGCCGGTGGCCCTGCCGGCTTCGAGCATGAGTAGCGGAAGCACCAGCGGTACCACCGCGATCAGATAGCTGTACTTCTTCAGCGTCAGCAGAACCCGGCGCCGGGCCGATTCGGTATTCCAGGTCATCAGTTTTGAACTCACGGTGCACTTCCCTCTTTTCGGTTGCTTTTTTTCTAATCAATTGCTCATGGATAATTGCTATATTGTAGGACAATATTGCAGTCGTCAATAAAAAGATCGCAACCAATGACCGGATGGGCCTGTGGTAAACTCGCGTTTTTCGCGCCCTATTTCGCACTCCAGAGCCGGCTTTATGGATTTTCAGGTTCCCAACACCCTGGCTGAGCAGATCGCCAACTACCTGGCAGAACGCATCATGACCGGTCAGATACGACCGGGTGAGCGGGTGCATGAGGCAACCGTCGCCACTGAACTTCAGGTCAGCCGGGCCTCGGTCAAAGAAGCGCTCTATACCCTTGAGCGCTGGCACCTGATCGACATCATTCCCCGCAAGGGCGCCATGGCCACACGGCTTGACGCGGTGCACGCCTCGGAGCTGTACGACGTTTACATGCACCTGCTGATGATGCTGGCCCAGCGCCTGTGCGAGCGCTGGACGGAAGAAAACAGACCGGCACTGATGCAGGCGGTACAGCGGGTAACCGAGCAAATGCACAACCGCCAGGCCGATATCACGGCGGTGGTGGAATCCAGTTTTGGCGTGATGGACGTGTGTTGTGAGGTGGTGGGCAACCCCTATCTGACCGAAGCTCTGAGCAACTTCAAGCCCGCTGTCAGCCGCGCCTATTACCTGAGCGCCGACCGCTACCGCCAGGATCTGGACCGCACCGGACGTTTCTTCACCCGGCTGACCCAGGCCATTCTGAGCCGCGATTCACAGCAGGCCGCCGAGCTGATCACCGGCTTCGCCAATCATCAGAAGGCCCTGATCCAGCAGGCTCTGGCGGCTTCATGACGGCACCCGTAAACGACGACTACGACGTTGAAGAGGAATACCGGAGCAACGCCTCCGGCAAACGGCTGGGGATCTTTGCCCTGATCTTTGTCTTGATGACCGCTGCGGGGCTATACGCGGTTTATGACCAGTTCGCCGACCGCAACTTCAGCTTTGATGCCAGCCTGCTGGCGCCGGAGAACATTGCCGCGGTCCTTGCACTGCTGCTGGTCTATTACGCCGCCGATGGCCTGCGGCTGCATTTCACCCTCAGGGCCCTGGGGCACCGGCTGCCACTGCCGCTGATGGCCCGGCTGGTGTTTATCAATCTGTTTTTCTCCAACGTCACTCCGATGGCCACCGGCGGTGGCTTTGCCCAGATCTGGTATCTGCACCGCCACGGGGTTCCGTTAGGGCGCGCCACGGCTGCGACGACCATCCGCACGGTGCTGGCGGTGATGTTTATCTTCTCCCTGACGCCGGTTTTCCTGCTGACACTCGACGCCTTCAAAGGTGAATCGCTGGTCGGCGATCTGGGCCCGGTTCTGGCGGTGCTGATCATGCTCTATCTGGGTTTTTTTCTGGTGGTGCTGTTCCGCACCCATTGGCTGATCGGCCCGCTGTCGTCGCTGCTGGCTTTTCTGCGCCGGATGCACCTGATCAGTAGCGCACGGCACCGACGCTGGCAGTTCAAGGCGAAACGGGAAATGCTGAGGTTCTCGGTGAGCTTCGGGGATTACCTGAGCGGCCCGAAACAGTATGTGGCTCTGTCGGTGCTGTTCACCGGCCTGTTTCTGCTCAGCCTGTTCAGTTTTCCCGCACTGCTGATCTGGGCACTGGATTATGAGGTGGATTATCTCATCAGCGTGGGTCTGATGGTGGTCACCACCTTTGTCATGTACTTCTCGCCCACCCCCGGCGCTTCCGGTATTTCCGAGGGCGTGTTCGGCAGTTTCTTCAAAGACACCCTGACAGCCGACCACTTGCTGCTGGTGACAGTTGCGTGGCGCTTTATCACCATTTACCTTGGGATGATTATCGGGCTGGTTACTCTGCAGAGAGAACTGCTCGCGCAACGGAAGGCTTCCTGATGAATCAACCAACCTCCCTGAAGATTCTGTTCTACATCAACCTTGTGGTTGTGTTGCTGCTGATTGGCTACAAGGGCTACCTGAATTTCTCCCAGACGGACTTCCAGGCACTGCACACAAGCCAGGCGGAGGCGATCGAAGAAAGACTGTCAGACGAAGCCGGCTTCAGCTTTGCGGTGGTGGGCAACATCAACAACTCCGTAAACATGTTTGAAAAGCAGATGATCCCGGAGCTGAACTCTGCGGGGCTGGATTTTGTGGTGTCTGCCGGCAATGCGGTCAGCGGCGGGGGCGAGGACAAGTACCGGGCCATTCTTGGCACCTTCAGCCACCTGGACATTCCCTATCTGCTGACCTTCGGGGAAAACGAGTATGGCAACTTTGGCTCTTTCCGTTTTTACGAACACTTCGGCCCCCACTTCTATACCGTGGATGGCCCCCGGGCACAGCTGATTTTTCTCGACAGCACCGGCAAAACCCCCTGGCGCTGGCAGATACGCTGGCTGGAGGAACGCCTTCAGGCGTCATCGGATCGACCGGTTTTTTTGTTTATCGGTCACCCGCTACTGCACCCGACAGATGAAGCACCGTTCGAGCAAAAGGACGATTTCCTCCGGCCCGTGGCCTTCCAGAATGCCCTGATGTCGCTGGTCAATGATCATGATATCGCGGCCGTGTTCTCCGCCAACCTGTCGCTCTATTCAAACCAGCAGGTCAACGAAACCCGGTTTATTGTGACCGGCGGCGCTGGCGGCCTGGTGCTCAGCAACGAGACCAGTTTCTATCACTACGTCCGTGTCGATGTGGCGCCGGATGGCTCGGTCAGCTATTCCCTGAAACGCATGAAATCCCGGCCTGACCCAGTGTTGAGTACCCTGGAGTCGCTCTGGTTCGCAATCTATTCGCTGTTCTACGTGGGTTACGTGAATTTCTTCCTGCTGGTGGCACTGCTTGTGGTGATCGGCACCAAGCTTTACACCGCCATCTTCGTGGAAAAGGACTACTACCCCAATTACGATCTGGATCCAACGCCCTGGCTCGACAAGCCGCTGCGCATTGCCATGTTCACCAACAACTACCTGCCGTTTATCGGCGGCGTGCCCATCTCGATCGAACGGCTGCGGCGGGGCCTGCAGGCACTTCAGGATTCTGTGCTGGTAGTCGCCCCACGGTATCGGGACCAGCCAAAGAACGAGGACAACGTTCTGCGGGTTCCCTCGCTGTTGTCCATGGGTGAGAAGCGCGAATTCCGCCTGGCGAACATCTTCCTGCGGCGCATCCGTACCCGCCTGAAAATCTTCCAGCCGGATGTGATTCACCTGCATCATCCGTTCTGGCTCGGCTCACTGGGGCTGTTTATGGGCCGCCTGCTGAAAGTGCCGGTGATTTACACCTATCACACACGGCTAGAGCATTACGCCCACTTTGTACCGCTGCCGGGCAACCTGTTCAGGAACCTGATTTCCCACGCGCTGGTTAAACGGTTCGCCAACAAATGTGACGCAGTGATTGTGCCCACCTACTCCACCGAGGAATACCTGCGTATGATCGGGGTGAAATCCGCTACCTTTGTGCAACCCACGGGCATCGAGTATCACCGTTTCCAGGAGGTATCCGACGAGGAAGTGAGCTCGCTCCGGAAGACTCTGGGCCTGACTGACGAAACCGTATTTGTCAGTGTTTCCCGGTTGTCCAACGAGAAGAACATCGATTTCATGATTGATGCCATCCACGCCCTGCGCCAGCGCACCGACAAACCTTTCCGGTTCCTGATGATTGGTGAGGGCCACCAGCGCGAGCGACTGCAAAGCCGTATCGACGAGCTGGATCTGGGCCAGCACTTTACGCTGGTCGGCGCCATTCCCCCCGAGGACATGGCCATCTGGTATCACCTGGGAGACGCGTTCCTGTTTGCGTCGAAGTCCGAAACCCAGGGCATGGTGATTCTGGAAGCCATGGCCGCAGGGCTGCCTGTAGTGGCGGTTCGCTCCAGCGGTATCGACGATGTGGTGCGGCAGGATTTCAACGGCTTCAAGACACCGGAAAAGCCGGACCTGTGGTGCGATCGGGTCCAGCAGCTTCTGGAAGACACGGAGCTGCGGGAAAAGATGGCCGCCAATGCCCTGTCGTTCGCCGCCGACTACTCTGTCGAGCAGTTTGCCCGGGACGTCAGGGAGATCTACGCCCTCACCCTGGCCCGCACGGCATCCAAGGGTAAGGGCGGTCAGAATCCGTAAAGCAGGGACACCGAAATTTCAGTGTCGGTACGTTCGGCGTTTGCCGGCGGGTCCGACAGATGCTGCACACGGTAGGCGGCTTTCATGGACAGGGTGCCCACGATATTGGCCTGCAACGAAGTTTCAGATTCGGTAGTCGTGGTCTGATCATCCAGGCCCATTTCCACGCTCAGGGTCTGGCGAAACAGGGCCGTTTCCGACAGGGCCTGATCGTAGCGGCCAGATATCCGCGCAATGGCTTCATCATCCTTCCGGTCGCCGTCAGGGCCGGCCACTTCCAGCCGGTTAAGCCGATAACCTGCGCCGACGGACAGGTCCAGGAACGAGCGTTCGCCCTCCGTCCAGACCCGGTTACCGTAACCGGTGGTCAGGGATGACTGAAAGTCATAGCCGGAGAAACGATCATCTTCATGGAAGGCCCTCACAAACCAGTATTGGCGCTCGGAAAACTTGTAGTCGGTCTCGACCGTGGTGCG
This sequence comes from Marinobacter halotolerans, assembly GCF_008795985.1. Classification (NCBI taxonomy): domain Bacteria; kingdom Pseudomonadati; phylum Pseudomonadota; class Gammaproteobacteria; order Pseudomonadales; family Marinobacteraceae; genus Marinobacter; species Marinobacter halotolerans. Next base: position 667,377 of record NZ_VMHP01000001.1, read on the forward strand.
GTACTTCTCGGCGGTGGTCATGTCATCCGTTTCAGAATAGGCCGAGCGGAATTCGGCCGTATTGCGCCACTTTTCCACTTCGTGCTGAAGCGCGACGCGACCGTTGATATTGGTTTCTTCGGTGTTTCCGGAGGTGATCAGGGCGCCAAGCTCCGCCTCGCCCTGCCACTTTTTCGCATCTTCGTCCTTCCCCGCTTCCTGGCCCTGGGCCGCCAGCGGCAGCAAAAGGGCCGTGACGGCACTGGTCAGTGTTCTCAGATGCATGAAAGCTCCTTGTCTGAATATCAGTTTCCGGAGGCGGTTTTTCTGCTTCTCCCCTCTCCGGCGGCGCTCTGTTGGGCCTGGCGCTGCTGTTCTGCACGTTTCCGTGCCTTGCGCTCCTCAATGAGGCGCGCCGCCTCGCCCCCCACATGGACTTCGCCCCGCTGTTCCGCCAGCCGGATTTGCCGTTCACGTTCGGCGAACCGGGCCTTCTGCTCTTCCGTCAGCGACCCGATGCACTGATGACAGCTAACGCCCTGCTCGTATTCCGGGCGATGTTTGTCGGCCTCGGTGATCGGGCGGCGGCAGGCGTGACACTGATCATATTCGCCCCGTTCCAGCCGATGGTTCACCGTGACCCGGTCATCGAATACGAAGCACTCTCCGTGCCACAGGCTTTCCTGCTCCGGCACTTCCTCCAGATATTTGAGGATTCCGCCCTTCAGGTGATAGACCTCGTCAAAGCCCTGCTCCTTGAGGTAGGCGGTGGATTTCTCGCAGCGGATACCACCGGTACAGAACATGGCGACCTTCTTGTGGCGGCCCGGTTCCAGGTTCTGTTTCACATACTCCGGGAACTCACGGAAGGTATCCGTGGCGGGATTCTTCGCGTTGGCAAAGGTGCCGATTTCAACCTCGTACTGGTTGCGGGTATCAACTACCAGCACCTCGGGATCGGAGATCAACGCGTTCCAGTCACCGGGTTCAACGTAGGTGCCTACGATGCGTTGGGGGTCGATACCGTCCACGCCCATGGTGACAATCTCTTTCTTGAGTTTGACCTTGGTGCGCTTGAAGGGCTGGATATCCACAAAGGATTCCTTGTAGTCGATGCCTTCAAAACGCCCGTCGGCGTCCAGCCAGCTTTTGATGGCATCCACGCCCTGGCGCGAGCCGGCAATCGTTCCGTTGATGCCCTCGCGGGCGAGCAGCAGGGTGCCGCGCACATCGTGCTGATGCATCAGGTTCAGTAAGGGCTGGCGTAGGGACTGGTAATCATTCAGAGCTGCGAACTTGTAAAGCGCGCAGACAACAATGTTCTGGCTCATTGGCGAGAGTTCTCCTGCGGGCCGGATCGTAAATCCGGAGCATGTGTTTTTAAGTGCGGCGGTATTCTATCGAATCCCGCCGCCCGGGCGCTAGTTGGCGGACTGTTCTTCCGCCAGCTCCCGCTCAACAACTGCGGAAAGCTGTCCCCAGCCCGGCCGGGAGAGACGGATGTTGTCCACCAGCACCGTCGGCGTGCGGGCAATCTGAAGCTGGACCGCAATCTGGCGGCTCTGTTCTACGTCTTCCAGGTGCAGCTGTGTATCCATGCAGCGCTCGAAACGGCGGCTTTCCAGACCCATTTCCCGGGCGTAACGCTCGAAGATTTCGGCCGGCTGGTCTGAACCGCTCCATTCGATCTGGTTGGCGAAGAGCCTGTCGTGCATGGCCCAGTAGTTGTCCTGGTCACCGGCACAGCGGGCGGCCATGGCTGCGGGCACCGCGTTGTCATGCTGGGGAAGGGGGAAATCGAAGTAAACGAAACGTACCTGCCCTTTGTCGACGTAGGTGTTCTTGAGCTGCTTGGCGGCGCTGGAGAACTGCTGACAGGCCGGGCACTGGTAGTCGGCAAATTCCCGCACTACTACCGGTGCGTCGGGGTCCCCTACCGATACGCCATACTGATCAAGCTGAGAGGGAAACGGCTTGGCATTCTCGCTTGCGGTGGGCAAATCATCAGAGGTGGGCTCCGGTGGCGCCGTGATCACGTAAACAATGGCAATGACCAATGCCACTACGCCGGCGCCCAGCCCGATGATCAGAGGCTTCTGGCTGCGCGGTTGTCCTTTCGGTGCGGTGTCGCCGGTCTTCTTGCGGCGTTTTGCTTCACCCATGATGTAACTCCTGGTGCGTGGTTAAACGGTTCATTGGCACAGTTTGATAAGCAGGCTAAGATTCCGGCTATCCGACAAAGTTCCGATTGCCGTTAATTTACCTCAAGGGTCACCTTATGCCTCTGCCCGAATCTCTTCCAGAGTCTCTGAAAAACAATCTTGAACTGCCTCTGGTAGCCGCCCCCATGTTTCTGATTTCCGGTCCGGAAATGGCGCTTGCCTGTTGCAAGGAAGGCATTGTAGGCAGCTTTCCCGCGCTTAACCAGCGCAGCAGCGAAGGCTTCGAGGACTGGCTGATTCTTATGAACGATGAGTTGCAGGCTTTTCGTGCTGACAACCCTGGCCATAAGGTAGCACCCTACGCCGTCAACCTGATCGTGCATAACACCAACCCCCGCTGGGAGGCGGACCTGGAGCTGTGCGTGAAACACCAGGTTCCGATTGTGATTACGTCACTGGGAGCGGCCACCCGGGTGACCGAAGCGGTCCACAGCTATGGCGGGAGGGTATTCCACGACGTGACCAACCAGAAGCACGCCCGTAAAGCGGCGGAAGCGGGCGTGGACGGGATTATCGCGGTGTCTGCCGGTGCCGGCGGGCACGCGGGCACCATCAACCCCTTCGTGCTGGTGCACGAGATCCGCGAGGTCTTCGACGGCCTGGTTCTGCTGGCCGGCGGCCTGTCAAAAGGCGAAGACCTGCTGGCCGCCCAGGCCATGGGCGCAGACCTTTGCTACATGGGCACCCGCTTCATCAACACCACCGAATCCCAGGCTGAAGCGGCTTACCAGGCGATGATTATCGAAGCGGTATCCGGAGACATCATTCATACCCCGGCGGTGTCCGGTATTCCCGCCAACTTCATGCGCCAGAGCCTGGAAGCGGCTGGCTACCCCATGGATAAACTGAACCAGCCCGGCGCCATCGACTACGGTGAGAAGCTAAAGCCCATGGAAGACGAAGCCAAGGCCTGGAAAACCGTCTGGTCTGCCGGCCAGGGCGTGAGCCAGATTCAGGACGTGCTGTCCACCGCCGAACTGGTGCGGCGGATCCGGAGCGAGTACGAAACCGCGAAAGCCAGGCTCCAGGCCAGCTCCTGATCCGGCGGCTTCAGATCCTGAACTGAGCGGCGCTGGTTTTCAGGCCGTCGAGCGTCTGGCTGATCTGTGTGCTGGCATGATCCGAGCGCTCGATGGCCTCGACGGTTTCACCGAAAAGCGTTGAGATGTGGCTGACATTCACGCTGACTTCGCCGGCATGTCTGCCCTGCTCCCCGGCCGTCGCAGAGATCTCCAGTGCGCGACTCTGCAGACTGCCCAGCAGTTGTTGTATTTTCTCGAAGTGCTCATCCGCGCTTCTGAATTCGGTGGACGACGCGGCTACATCCGCCGAGACCTCCTCAATGGCCCGGACCGCCTGCTGGCTTCCCTGCTGCAGACGCTCGATAATCCCGTTGATTTCCGTGGTCGATTCCTGCGTGCGACTGGCCAGGCTACGAACCTCGTCAGCGACGACCGCAAACCCGCGCCCGGCTTCGCCGGCGCGCGCGGCTTCAATCGCGGCATTCAGCGCCAGCAGGTTGGTCTGTTCGGCAATGGATCGAATCACCGCAAGCACTGAATCGATTTCACTGCTCTTCTGGTCCAGATCATTTACGGCCACTACTGCCTGTTCTACATTCCGCACAACCTGATCCAGGCGCTGACGCACATCGCGGGAGATTGCGGCGGTCGCCTCGCTCTCGGCATTGACGTTTTTCACATCACCTGCCACTTCGTGGATGCTCTCGGCGACGTCCGAAATACTGCCGGACATGCTGCTCATTACTTCGGTTACCTGCGCCACGTCGGTTTGCTGGCGATTGACCGCCGAGACTGCCTGGCGACTGATTTCGCCCTGCTCCCGGGCGCGTTCAACGGCCGTTTCGGCAGAGGACTTCACTTCCGACACCAGGGCCTGGATCCGGCCGATAAACTGGTTCATGCCTTCAGCCATGTCGGTCAGTTCGTCTTTACCTTTCAAAGCGACACGTCGGGTCAGGTCTGCTTCGCCGTCGGCGATGCCCCAGATGGCAGAGTTCAGCCGCAGTACTTTAGGCAGGACACCGCCGCCAAGAATCGCAGCCACCAGAAGAACCAGTGCGATGGCGGACACGATGGACAAGACCGACAGTTTATTGGACAGCTCTGACGCTTCGTTATCCAGCGCCTGAACGGTGCTGCCAATGCGGGACTGGGTAGCGGTGCCCATTGCCGTGAGCTGGTCCTGCAGACGCTGGTTGACGACCTCGGTTTCCGACGCCAGGGTCTGGCGGAGGGCATCAATACTGTTGTTGATGGTGGCACTGAATTCCTGCTCCAGCGCGGACAGATCCCGGTTGATGCCTTCCAGTGACAGGCCCAGTCGTAGCTGCCCGATAGCCGCGCCCTGGGGTTTGATATCCGCCGTAATAATCACCACGTTCGGATCCCGGCTGGCGGCATCCAGAACCTTGTTGGCTGCACCACGACCTTCCCCCTGGTCCATAAGGGTGCGTACGCGATCGTCCGTGCGGTCGACGTAACGGGTCAGTCTTTCACCGTATTGGTCATAGTAGATGGCAAACAATACCGATTCCCGGGCGTCGGCCAGTTCCACCAGGCCGGTCAGTTTGGGAATGTCCCGGTCCCAGATCAGCGGCGCAGCGACGGCCGCCATCACTTCGGCCAGGCCTTGTGCTTCTGCCATCACGGCCTCGCGGACATTACTGGCCACCCGTTCCTGCTGGGCCACCTGTTGACGTGTCAACTCGCCGGACAGCTCTGTTACCGTACGCTGCTGCATGGCCTCCAACCGGTTTCGCACGTCCGCGCGGGTCTCTCCAAAAGACTCGTTGACCTGGCTCCGGCTTTCTTCCAGCGCCTCACTGGCCGTCGCCACAAGCTGGTCCACCTGGTTACCGATCAGCCACTGGCTGAACAGAACCTGCACGACCCCGGCAACAATCAGAATCAGGAATACGGGGCGTAAAAGCCGGCTGGTGACCAGCGCTTTGAAGAAGTGAGGAGTCATGTTTCCCGGGTCCGGTTGGTGCGAGGTTAACCGGGTCGTGAAAAAGGAAAACGGCCCGGGCTTGGCTGTTTGTGAAATTACAGCAAGACCCAGACCATAGAGCATAGGCGGTTACGCTTTTTTACATAAAAGCGAGGCGGCTTAGAACTTCCGGAAACAACTCACAGGTTAGTTGTCACCTTCGTCCTCCAGTTCGATTTCGGAGGCGCGATATTGAACCCCGACGCCGGAAACCGACTCGTACTCTACTTCCACGACAGGGTACTGATTCTGCCCGGGATCAATCAGTCCCGAGAGCTCGGCAGGAGTCGTGTCATCGTAGGCAGTGGAGGGTGCCTGTATGAGGACGCCAAGGACACTGATTGATTCATTGGCGAGGTCAATTTCCCGAAGTTTTCCTTCCAGCTCGAACGATAGAAGCGCGTCCTGTTCATCGTCGATTTCGATCTTCACCGCTTCCAGGAAGATATTGCCGTTTTCTTCCCGCTCGATGCCTTCCACCTTTACGTCGAGACCATTACCCAATGCGTCCAGTAGCATCTCCCTGCTGGTCTGAAAGCCGTCATCGTCGTCTTCAAGAATGGTCAGCGGTGTGATTTGCGCCAGCACGCCGCCGACCCTGAAGGTGCCAGCTTGTCTATCCACCGCGCCCTCAATCGGTCCGTCAACTTCGGCATTGGCTTCCCGCAACTCGATTTCATCAGCATTGACGGAGCCATCGGGCTGATAGTCCCCTTCCACCTCAATCAGTAGTCCGGGCACCAGGTCGCTGGGCGCGAGTCCATCATCAAACTCGGTGTCGGACGTCACGTTGACGGTGATGCCGTTAATCGTGAAGCTGCTGCCATCGAAGGCATCGATCACCGGGCCGGTGAACTGGATATCGTCTTCTGTAGCGCGGCGATAGCGGCGACGGTCGTCCTGGCGGATTTCTTCGGCCGCAAACTGCCCTCCAACAAGCAGGCGTCCTTCTACCTCAACAAACACGCCGTCAGCGAGGTCAGCTCTGTTAAAGTTTTCAAATTGTACGGACTGGTCGCACTGCACCGTGACGGTCCCGATTTCAAAGCTGCAGGGGGCAACAATGAAGTTTCTGATAGCGCCTTCCAGCTCAATCTCGTTTTCCGGGTCAGGCGCCCTGGCAACCCCTTCCTGGACGCGCACCAGGCTGGCCCGGAAATCCCCGTTAGGCAATCGCCAACCGCTGACCCGCACCACATCATTATCGGTGAAATCGGTAACGGGTTTACCCTTGATAACGGTTTGCCGATCAATATTTACGTTCAGTCCGAGAATCGAGATAACCGCTGTCTGGCTGGCCTCATTCCAGGCTTCGATCACGCTGATCGGGCCTCTGAGGGTGTCGTCGTATTCAAGCTCGGAGGCAGTACCCTCGCCATTCTGGCGCCATTCGCCATTCACTCGCAGGATCATGCCCTCATCAAGATCGCCCTCGTTGAAGATCCCGTCATCGCTGTTCACCGCCCGGTTCAGAATGCCATCGGTGGAAAACCGTATGCCATTGACAAACACGCTGCCGAAACCCGACACCGGCCCGACACTGGACCCGGTCCCGCGAATGCCGCCGTCAACCACCTGAAAATTACCCCCGGCTTCTCCTCCGCAGGCTGAAAGCAGGCCCACGGACAGAGCGCTCAATGAAAGGCGCGCAGCTGAAAGCAATGACTTCGGTTTCATGTGTGTTTCTCCCTGGTATTCTGCTTTCCACTCTCGACCGGCTGAACCGGGTCCTCGAAATAGAAGATCCCGACACCGGTTCTCACCGCATCTTCGGACACTTCGCCCTGGCCGTGGCTGGCGATGTCACGGTCATGGGGCGCCAGCCATCCGTCCAGTTGTTCCAGCAATTCCTGGGACTGTTGGGCCGCGAACTGTCGCCAGCGTTCCATCACCTCCGGCGGGATATTGTTATACACCAGGGTTCGCTGGAACAGGGGCTGGCTGTCGGGCCGGCTTCCGGTCAGGTTGTGATCGATGGTTGCTATAAGATCTGATACGTCCTCGCCGAAGATTCCGAGCATTTCCTCGCTGTCCCCTGCCGGCACATAGGCCCGTTGACGCAGAGCGAGCTTATCCTCTCCATCGGTGGCCACGACGCCGACCCGCACCAATTCTTCGAGAACCGCCCGGGGCGTCATATCGCCACTGTAGAGGCGGACCAGTTCGCTAAAGCTGGAACTGCCGTCGAACGGAAGCTTTCGCGGTTCACCGCTCTCCGTGCAAAAAACCGGGTCGTGAACCCAGCCGGAAACCACTCGGGAAGCCCGGTTTTCCTGCCTTTTGCCCGCTGCGATCTGGTCGTCCCCTGCCAGAATTTCCCGCTGTTTCTTCACTTCCTTGCGGGTAAGCCCGGTCATGACCGCCGCGCGGGAATCCGTGGGCTTTTTGCGGGCGTCGGCAAAATCTTCCATTGCAGCATCCACATAGGCGCGCTTCACCAGCTCTGCGAACTCCGCAAAAGGAATACCGTTGCGCAGCAGCAGGCGAGCCAGGGGGCGCAGAATGCGATACAGCGCCCGGCGCAGAGGGTTGTTATCAGGTTCTTTCATATTTGGGATTGTATTCCCATCGCGACATCAAAAGCCAGAAACCCCGGGCAGGCGCTGGCCTGCCCGGGCATTTTCCGGTCAGTCGTCGGAATCGTCGTTGTCACTGTCGTTACTGTCGTCGTTGTCGTCGTCAGTGTCGTCGTCGTCAATCTCGAGATCCTCCGTCAGCTGATACTGGCCGCCGGCGGTCATCATGTACTCCGCTTCCACCCTGCTGCCTGCGGTGGCGCCGGAGGTGCTATAGCCATTGAGCAGAATTTCCAGGTTCATCAGCGTAATGGAAACCGGGCCGACGGCACTGGCCCGGGCTTCCAGTTCGTAGTCGTCGTCGTCATCATCGTCTTCCCGTTCAATGCTGAAGGCCTCGAGAAAACCACCTCCGCTGTTGCGCTGACGTCCCTCGATCTCCAGATAGTCACCGACGCTCAGGCTCTGGATGTCCTGGACCCGGCTGCGGCGATCGTCATCGTCATCATCGTCGTCATCGATAAGGGTATTGCCGGTGAGCTGAACACGAACGCCACTGACCATCAGCGACTCATCTGTCAGATCAATGGATTCGATACGGCCATCCAGTTCGGCATCCGACTCCTGGCCCTCGATTTCTTCAGCCACAAGTACGCCATTGCGGAAATCTCCTTCAACCTTGACGAATACGCCATCGGCCAGGCTGTTACGGCCGATATCGTCAAACTCTGTGCCGGACGTTACCCGGACCGTCACGCCGTTAATCGAGAACTGCTGACTGGCGGCATCGAAGTCATAGATGGTTCCCGATATTTCCACATCGTCGTTGTCATCGAACAGATCGTCTTCGTCGTCGATTTCCTCGGCAATGATGACGCCGCCACTAAGGCGACCCTCCACCTCGACCGCGAGGCCATTGGCCAGGTCGTCGAGGGAGAAATCATCGTCACCGGTTGCGCTGGTGTAATCGACCGGGAAACCGTTGATGGTGAAGGTCTCTGCGCTTGTATCCAGATTGGCGACAATGCCTTCAATTTCCACTTCGTTGTCATCATCGAATTCGAGACCGATGGCGCGGGCACCGACATAGCTGGCCCGGAAGCTGCCATCGTCAAGACGCCAGGCGCTGATGCGCACACGGTAACCCTGCGGATTGGCAGCAAGGGCAGTTGGTGTGGCACCACGGAATACCGTCTTACTATCCAGGGCAATGGTCTGACCGAGGAGTGTCAGGGTTCCGCTACGGGCCGCATCGTCCCAGCTCATACCGGACACCGGCCCCCGCAGTGTGTCGTCGTAGCGTATCCGGTCGGCACGGCCTTCGCCGCGGTCATCCCAATCGCCGTCAACCTTGAGGATCATTCCCTTGCGGAGCTGATCCTCCCGCTCGAACCCATCGTCGCTTTCCACGCTGCCATTGGTGGAAAACCGGGTGCCGTTGACATAAACGCTGCCAAACCCCGACACCGCGCCGACGCTGGTACCGGAGGACGTGCCGCTGCCGGATGAACCCCCGGAGCCACCACAGGCCACAAGCGTTCCGGCAACCGCGCCGGTCATTGCCAACTTTATCGATAAAGCGAGTGCGTTGCGTTTCATTGTTCTTCTCCAGGCTCTGTTCGTCTGTCTTTACTTCAATTGGGATATTTTTCCCAATTACTGTATTTGGGAATATATTCCCATTTTTAGAGCCTGTCCACTTTTTGAACAAAATATTTTATGGGCGCTCTTCAGTACGCCCGGGCATGCCGCGCACCGTCGGCCCCATGAAAGAGATGAACGACAGCCTGTTCGGGAACGTAAGCACTGCGGCGCAACATAATGCGGTCGTCGTCAGTCAGCTCAACCACGCCTTTACGAAGCAGCTCATTACGCACAACGGCTGGCGAGAGCAGAGAATCACACTGGTACACCAGGCGATCAAAGCCGTTCTCTTTGTCACCGTATGCCCGCAACAAACGGGGCTCGTTGTCGGCGCCTAGAAAATGTTCATTGCGAATCCAGTGCCGGATAACGTTCCGGCAAGGTCTGGACAGAAGAGCATTGACGAGTTCGGCGGGCTGCCAGTGAAATTTGGTTTGTGAACAGACCTCAAGATGTTTCATCTCTGTTCTCCGTTGATTCGTCAGGGTGTTTGCTACTGACAACGACGGCACTGGCCGTTTTATTCCCGGAAGTGACAGAATGATTTGTGAACTTTCCTGACAGGCCCGCGTAACCTTATGACCACGCGCACAAAACAGGTGAAACCAATGCTGGGATTTCTGAAAGGCGATCCGAAGAAGAAGTTGCAGAAAGAATACGAAGCTAAGTTACAGAAGGCACTCCATGCCCAGCGCAATGGGGACTTGCGGACCCACGGTACGCTGATGGAAGAAGCCGAAAAGATTTACGAGGAAATTCAGAAGCTGAACAAATAACAGCTCTATATCCTTGGCGGGCGGGTCGGCAGGCATACCCCTGCTCAAAACACGCCCGTAAATACGTCCCTGTAGGGCTCGGTCGCGCCATCCCTGGCGCTCTACGGTTTTGCACAGGGGTATGCCTGCCAACCTACTGGCTAAGTATCGCTCATAAAGTGACGGAGCTGCCGATTGAGACGATCGACCTCCCGCCGCATTTCCTGAACCTCGTCCAGAAGTTCCAGCGACATGGCCAGCCCGGGCAGGTTCATTTTCAGATCCCGCTGCAGGCGTTGGGCCTTTCGTAAACGGGCCAGCGCCTGAAGATCAAACTGCCACTGTCGAGCGTCGGGCGAATCGTCTACCGGCGCAATAACCCCGTAGTTCACCAGCTTGATTACGAACTCCGCATGGCAATCCCCACGCTCGCAGACTTCCCGCAGGGTGAACGTAGCGTTCGGTTCTACCAGTTCGACGCTCAGAATGTGGTCTCTGTCAGTCATCCTTCACCCCCGCCTACACGTGCAGTTTGCTGCGTGGATTGAAGCCTTTTTCGGCCTCGGCCAGTTTCCTGTAGAGCCTTTCAGCCTCCTCGGAATGCCGCTCGGGCATGGCGACCTGCAGAATCACAATCTGGTCGCCAGGATGCTTGCCGGGCAGGCCCTTGCCTTTTAAGCGAAGCCGGCTGCCACTGGAAGAGCCCTTGGGGACTTTCACGTTTACCTTGGAGCCCACGGTGGGCACCGTGATCGAGCCACCCAGGGCTGCTTCCCAGGGGGCAACGGGCACGGTAATGACGATATCCCGGCCCTCAATAGTAAAGTGTGGATGCGGCGCGTATTCCACTTCGATGAACAGATCGCCGTTCTCCGCACCGCCAACGCCGGGCGCACCCTGGCCTTTCAGGCGAATATGCTGGCCTTCTTTCATGCCGGCGGGGATCTTCACCTTCAGGGTTTTCTGGCGCTGCATCACCCGGCCATTGGCGTCGGGTTCCTGAACGTTGAAAGTGACCTGTTTCTCGCAGCCGTGAAATGCCTCTTCCAGGAACAGCGCCAGCCTGGCGTGAACGTCTTCACCCCGCATACGCATGGAATGCCGCTGGCCGCCGAAGCCGCCGCCAAAGCCAGAACCGAAACCGGCACCGGCGCGACGGCCACCACCGAAGATTTCTTCAAAGAAGTCACTGAACTGCCCGGCATCGGCTTCGGTGTAGCCACCGCCGCCAAAGCCGGAAGCACTTTCCCAGCCTGGAGGACGCTGGAACGATCCGTCTTTGCGGGCACCGTACTTCTTCAGCTCGTCGTATTCTGCGCGCTTTTCAGGGTCTTTCAATACCTCATAGGCCTCGCCAACGTCCTTGAATTTATCGGCGGCATTGTCTTCCTTGCTGACGTCCGGATGGTATTTCCGGGCCAGTTTGCGGTAGGCCTTCTTGATTTCCTCGGGGGAGGCAGACTCGCTCACACCCAAGACGGCGTAATAGTCTTTAAAGTCCATTCGTTTCCTCACACCTGCCAGGAGTCATGCTTATTTAATCTGTAGCTACTCCTATATTTGATGACAAAGTGAAAATTACAAGGTGGCGGGTATCCGGATTGATGCTTATCGGCACAATGGCGGTGCAATCTTGTTTTCTACCCACGCCCTGCCCTAGGCTGTGACGATTGGAAGCAGCGCAGAGGACATTGTCCATCATGCAAGAATCGGAGCTGGAGCGAAGGGCTGGCTGGAAAAGCTCTCCCCTGATCGGGATGTTGGCCAGCATTGCGTTCGTCGGCGTTATTCTTGCGATCCTGTATTCCCTGGGCATCCATGAGCGGGTCGTGGTGATGCTTCAGTGGTTTGAAGCTCAGGGCGCCTGGGCTGCGCTTCTTTTCATTCTGCTGATGATGGTGACCGTGGTTGCCCTGCTCCCGGGCTTTCTGTTCACCACCGGTGCCGGCTTCGTGTTTGGTGTCTTCGAAGGCACCGTCTATGTGGTTGCGGGTACGGTCCTTGGAGCTGCTATTGCATTCCTGATATCTCGGCACCTTTTCGGAGACCGAGCAAAAGAGTTCGTGATGGCCAGGGCCCGCCTGCGACTGATGAGCAATGAGCTGACGCCCCACGGCTGGAAGATTGTACTTCTGACCCGGCTTATTCCGTTTTTCCCCGGCAAGCTTTCCAACTATTTCTTCGGCCTGACCCGCTTCTCGTTCCGGGGTTTTGTCGGCGGCTCCGCCGTGGGCCTTATCCCGTTCTCGCTCCACAACGTCTACCTGGGATCCATCGCCGCAGATCTGACGGTTCTTGGCGTCCGGGAAACCGGCCGGTCACCCCTTGAATGGGCCATTTACGGTGCGGGCTTTGCCGGCACGGTGCTGGCAGTGATCTACCTGAATATCCTGGCGCGGCGAGCGCTGGCCAAATACACAGACGAGGACCATAGCCTGGAGATTAAACAGTGACCTGGATGAAGTGGCTACCCTGGCGTTTCGTGGTGAAACGCGTTGCCCGTCAACACGGGTTTCTCGATCCCATTGCCCTGCTTTCCAAGCTCCACGGTTTTGCGCAACCGTCGGAAGTTGGCGAACCCATTGAGCTGCTGCGGGCCGGTGTAGTTTTCCATGCCCGGGGCCTGATCAACAGCCGGGTGATACAGCACAATCTGGACTGGGTCTGGCCTTACTGGATCGAACGGCAGTTTGATCCGAAGGACCCGTCGTTCATTCCCCGGGCCTTCTCCATTACCCACATCAACCTAAGCAACCGTAACTGGACCGCGGTGGGACATCCGGACTGTGACGAGCTGCCCATTGTGGACCCGAGAGGCCTGCTGACGCCTTTCTTCGACAGCTGGTCCCTGGATGGATGGCTGCTGGCGGATGACGGACGCTGCCTGCTGCCCTCGCGCACCAAAAATACTCGGCAGTGGCAGGAAACCGAAGACAACGTCCGTGTTCATACAGAATCCGCGATGGACGGTCTGGGACTGAGCAGCAGTTCCTGGGTGGAGCTGGAAAACGGCATCCCGGTCTGCAAATTCCGGATAAGGGCAACCTCGGACGTGGCAGGTTCGGTGGTTCTGGCCCTGCGACCGGCAAACCCTGAAGGCATCAGCTTTATTCATAAGGTAAGTGTGTCGGGCGAGCGGGATGCGTGGACGGTGGATGGTCAGCGTTCGGTGAGCTTCAGTGCCCCGGCTGACCGGCACCACGTATCCGACTACATCAATGGTGATGTGCATATTCATCTGACGGACCGTGAAGACCAGACCGAGGGCGTCTGTGATGTGGGCATGGTGACCGCTGCGGCCCTGTTTTCCGTCGAAGCCGGGGTCACCCGTGAAATCACCGCCAGCATTCCCCTGAGCGACAAGCCCGCGCGCCTGCCCGAGCCCGATGCCTGGCAGACCGAACGGGAAGGCCATGCCCGACTGGTATGCCCGGAACCCCGCTATCAGTTTCTCTATGATTCGGCGGTGGCATCGCTGGTTCTGCATTCGCCGGAGGATGTCTATCCCGGTCCCTTCACCTACAAGCGCTTCTGGTTCCGCGATGCGGCCTTCATCATCAATGCGCTGCTGAGCATTGGCCTGACCGGCCGCGCCGAACGGGCCCTGTCCCAATTTCCGGACCGCCAGACCCGCAGCGGTTATTTCCGCTCACAGGAAGGGGAATGGGACGCCAATGGTGAGGTGCTGTGGGTTCTCAAGCGGTTTTTCGATCTGACCGGGCAACGCCCGGACAACCGCTGGCAGGGTGCGATCAGCCGTGGCGCCCGGTGGATTACCAACAAGCGACTGAGCGGGGAGACCGAGGCACCCCACGCCGGGCTGCTGCCCGCGGGTTTCAGCGCTGAACACCTGGGCCCCAACGATTATTACTATTGGGATGACTTCTGGGGCATCTCCGGGCTGCACGCCGCAGCGGCCATGCTTGCCGAAGACAGGCCGGAAGACAGCAAGGCCTTCCGGGAAGATGCTGCCGAGTTTACCAAGGCCGTCGACCGCAGCCTCGAGCGCTGCCAGCAACGGCTGAAACGCCCGGGCATGCCCGCCTCACCCTATCGTCGCCTGGACGCCGGTGCCATTGGTTCCCTGGCAGTGGGCTACCCCACCCAGCTCAGCGAACCGGATGATCCACGCCTGCTGGACTGCGCGGAATTTCTGATGGAGCGTTGCTTTGTTGACGGCGCCTTCTACCAGGACATGATCCATTCCGGCCTGAATGCCTATCTGACCCTGCACGTGGCCCAGGTTCTGCTGCGGGCCGGGGACCCGCGCTATCTGGAGCTGATGGATTCGGTGGCGGATCTGGCCTCGCCTACCGGCCAGTGGCCTGAAGCCATCCATCCCGGCACCCGGGGTGGATGCATGGGCGACGGGCACCATGTCTGGGCCTCAGCGGAATGGGTGCTGATGGTACGAAACTGCTTTGTGCGGGAAGAAGGCGAACGCCTGGTGCTTTGCGACGGTGTGCCGGAGCGCTGGCTGGAACAGAACGAGCCCATCAGTTTTGGGCCGGCGCCAACGAGCTTTGGCAGGGTTTTAGTGAGCATCACCCCCAACGCGGGGGACGCTCCGACGGTTTCATGGACCGCCGACTGGCACGGCACAGAGCCGCCCATTGAGGTGAAACTGCCAGGTTATAAACCAGTGGTGGCGGGCCCGGATTCGGGCTCCGCCACTCTGGAAAAGATCTGACCAGGAAAGCCTGAAGAGCGGGCCTATCGGACCTTGGGGTCCAGCTCGCCGGCGGCGTAACGTTCGAACATGCGCTCGAGGTTCATCGGCTTGATCTTGTCGGCGTTGCCGGCGGTTCCGAAGGCTTCATAGCGGGCGATACAGACTTCGGTCATCGCCTTCATGGTTTCTTTGAGGAGCTTGCGCGGGTCAAACTCGGCCGGGTTCTGGGCCAGGAAGCGACGGGTCGCGCCGGTACTTGCCAGACGCAGGTCGGTGTCGATGTTGACCTTGCGAACGCCGTGTTTGATGCCTTCAACGATTTCCTCAACCGGCACGCCGTAGGTTTCCGGAATCTCGCCGCCGTATTCGTTGATGATTTTCAGCCATTCCTGGGGCACGGAGCTGGAGCCATGCATGACCAGGTGGGTATCCGGGATGCGGGCGTGGATCTTTTTGATCTGCTCGATGGCCAGGATGTCGCCGGTGGGCGGCCGGGTGAACTTGTAGGCGCCGTGGCTGGTGCCGATGGCGATGGCCAGGGCGTCCACGTGGGTTTTCTTGACGAAGTCGGCGGCTTCTTCCGGATCGGTCAGCATCTGGCTGTGGTCCAGGGTGCCTTCGGCGCCAATGCCGTCTTCTTCACCGGCCTGGCCGGTTTCCAGAGAGCCCAGGCAGCCCAGCTCGCCTTCCACGGATACGCCACAGGCGTGGGCCATTTCCACGGTGCGACGGGTAACGTCGACGTTGTATTCGTAGTCGGTGGGGGTTTTGCCATCTTCACCGAGGGAGCCGTCCATCATTACGGAGCTGAAGCCCAGCTGAATGGAGCGCTGGCACACGGACGGGCTGGTGCCGTGGTCCTGGTGCATGACCACGGGAATGTGGGGAAATTCTTCAATGGCCGCCAGAATGAGGTGGCGCAGGAAGGGGGCGCCAGCATATTTGCGGGCACCTGCAGAGGCCTGAACAATCACCGGTGAGTTGGTTTTGTCAGCCGCTTCCATGATGGCGCGCATCTGCTCAAGGTTGTTCACGTTGTAGGCCGGCACGCCATAACCGTGCTCGGCGGCGTGGTCCAGCAGTTGCCGCATCGATATCAGGGCCATTGGGTTTGTCTCCTTGGTTTAACTTTGGGTCGGTAACTTTTTAGGTTCTATAGATTCTTTTATCGGGCAGAGCTTCGAGTCTGCTGCGGATAACAGGGTGGGGCCTTCACGGAACCGCTACGAGCACATCCATGTGCGCTTATCTCCGGCCATCCATGGCCTGCGAAATTCCGTGAAGGCCCCACCCTGTTATCCTTGCGATTCTGGCTTTGGTCCTACCACCGAAGCCGAATCAGCTATTAATTATTCACCTCTCGCATCCAGCGCGGCAACCGCCGGCAGGGTTTTGCCTTCCACGAATTCCAGGAAGGCACCGCCGCCGGTGGAAATGTACGAGATTTTGTCACTCACACCGTACTTGTCAACGGCGGCCACTGTGTCGCCGCCACCAGCCAGGGAGAATGCATCGCTTTCTGCGATGGCCTCAGCCAGTGCGCGGGTGCCGTTGCCGAACTGCTCGAACTCGAAGACGCCAACCGGGCCGTTCCACAGGATGGTTTTCGAGGATTTCAGCAGGCCGGCGAACTTGGAGGCGGTTTCAGGGCCCACGTCGAGGATCATATCGGCTTCGGTGACGTCGTCGATTTTCTTGACGGTGGCTTCTGCGGTTTCAGAGAACTCGCTGGCAACCACCACATCTACCGGCAGCGGAATTGCCACGCGGGAGGCGATTTCTTTCGCGGTGTCGATCAGGTCGTGCTCGCACAACGATTTGCCCACCGGGTGACCTGCCGCGGCCAGGAAGGTGTTGGCAATGCCGCCGCCGACGATGATGGAGTCGCACACCTTTTCCAAAGCGTTCAGTACGTCCAGCTTGGTGGATACCTTGGAGCCGCCAACGATGGCCACGACCGGTCGGGTCGGGTTATCCAGCGCCATGGCCAGGGCTTTCAGTTCTGCCGCCAACAGTGGGCCGGCGCAGGCTTCCGGGGCGAATCTGGCCACACCGTGAGTAGAGGCCTGGGCGCGGTGGGCGGTGCCAAAGGCGTCCATGACGTAGACGTCGCACAGGGCGGCGTATTTTTTGGACAGAGCTTCGTCGTCTTTTTTCTCGCCTTTGTTGAAGCGGACGTTCTCGAACAGGACGACTTCGCCGTCGCCGACTTCAACGCCGTCCAGGTAATCGGTAATCAGGCGTACCTCCTGGCCCAGCAGTTTGCCCAGGCGTTCCGCAACCGGCTTCATGGAGGAGGCTTCGTCGTACACGCCTTCTTCCGGGCGGCCCAGGTGGGACATCAGCATTACCCGGGCGCCGGCGTCTCTGGCGGCCTTAATGGTGGGCAGCGAGGCGCGGATTCGGGCGTCGCTGGTAACTTCGCCGTTTTTTACCGGTACGTTCAAATCTTCCCGGATCAGTACCCGCTTGCCCGCCAGGTCCAGATCGGTCATTTTCTTGATAGCCATAGTGTTCATCCCCTGATCATAAATAAGGTCAGTCGCCAGACAGCCAGTACTTGCTGACGTCCAGCATCCGATTTGCGAACCCCCATTCGTTATCAAACCAGCAGAGCACCTTTACCATGGTGCCGCCGGTTACACGCGTCTGGCCGCCGTCCACGATGCCGGAATGGGCGTCGTGGTTGAAGTCGGAGCTGGCCAGAAGCTCATCGGTGTAGCCCATGATGTATTTCAACGGGCCCTGGGCGGCGTTTTTTAATAGGTTATTCACCGCCTCCACCGAGGTGTTTTCACGAACGTTCACCACCATATCGATGGCGGAAACGTTCATTGTGGGTACGCGCATGGCTACGGAGCTGAATCGGCCTTCCATATGGGGAAGCAGGCGTTCAATTCCTTTGGCCAGGCCGGTATCCACGGGAACAATGTTGTGCAGCGCGCTGCGGGTTCGGCGCAGATCCTGATGATGGTAGGCGTCAATCACGGGCTGGTCGTTCATGGCCGCGTGAATAGTGGTCGTGCTTCCCTGTTCTACACCGAAAGCGTCATCCAGCACCTTGATCACCGGCACCACGCAATTGGTGGTGCAGGAGGCGGCTGCCACAATGCGGTCTGTGGCAGCCAACTGCTGGTGGTTGACGCCATAGACGACCGTGCGATCCACATCGGATTCCGCCGGCTGCGAGAACAGCAGGCGACCGGCTCCGGAATCCAGGTGCTGTTGTGCGGTTGCCCGGTCGGTGAAAGCACCGGAGCATTCCAGCACCAGGTCCACACCCAGCTCGTCCCAGGGCAGGTCCGCCGCATCGGCATGGCGAAGCACCCGAATACGGTCACCGTTCACCAGCAGGGAGTCACCTTCCACGGTCACATCACCCTGAAACCGGCCATGAGTCGAGTCATAGCGGGTCAGATGGGCAATGGTGTCTATATCCGCCAGCTCGTTAATCGCGACTACCTGCAGGTGGTCGCGAAAATGGTTCTCATAGAGCGCCCGCAGCACGCACTGACCGATACGGCCGTATCCGTTGATGGCGATGCGATACGGTGCGTTCGGTGTCATAAGGGTCATCAGGCTTCCAGCAACTCACCGGCAGTCGCAATGATGTTGTCGACGGTGAAGCCGAACTCTTTGAACAGATCGCCGGCAGGGGCTGACTCACCAAAGGTAGTCATACCCACGATGCGGCCGTCGAGGCCCACATACTTGTACCAGTAGTCCGCAATGCTCGCTTCAACCGCAACACGGTTGGTGACTTCCAGCGGGAGCACTTCCTGTTTGTAGGCGGCGCTCTGGGCGTCGAAGGTGTCAGTGCTGGGCATGGACACCACACGCACTTTATTGCCCTTTTCACGCAGAGTCGCAGCAGCATCCTGAGCCAGGCCCAGTTCGCCACCGGTGGCAATCAGAATCAGGTCCGGCGTGCCTTCGCTGTCAGACAGGATGTAGCCGCCTTTGGCGATGTTCTGCAGCTGGGTAGCGTCCCGATCCTGATGCGGCAGGCCTTGGCGGGAAAAGACCAGAGCAGTGGGGCCGTCCGTGCGTTCAAGAGCGGCTTTCCAGGCAACAGCGGATTCCACGGTGTCGGCCGGGCGCCAGGTGCTCATGTTCGGCGTGGTGCGCAGGCTGGCCAGTTGTTCAACGGGCTGGTGCGTGGGGCCGTCTTCACCCAGGCCGATGGAGTCGTGGGTGAACACATAGATCGAGCGCTGCTTCATCAGCGCCGCCATACGGACTGCGTTGCGGCAGTATTCCATGAAGATCAGGAAGGTGGCGCCGTAAGGCACAAAACCACCGTGCAGGGCCACGCCGTTCATGATGGCGGCCATGCCGAACTCGCGAACGCCGTAATAGACGTAGTTGCCGCTGGCATCTTTGCTAGTCAGCGGCTTGCTGTCCTTCCAGATGGTGAGGTTCGAGCCGGCCAGGTCGGCGGAGCCACCGAGCAGCTCGGGCAGATGCGGGCCGAAGGCGTTCAGGGTGTTCTGGGAGGCCTTGCGGCTGGCAATGGTCTCGCCTTTTTCCTGGCATTCCTCGATGTAGGCCTGGGCCTTGTCAGCGAAGTCGGTCGGCAGTTTGCCGGCCATCCGGCGCTCGAATTCGGCGGCCAGTTCCGGCTCGGCCTTCTTGTACGCGGCAAATGCCTCTTCCCACTCGGATTCTGCGGCGGCGCCTTTGTCGCGGGCATCCCACTCGCTGTAGATTTCCGACGGGATTTCGAAATCGCCGTAGTTCCAGCCCAGCTTTTCACGGGTCAGGGCAATCTCGTCCTCACCCAGGGCCGCGCCGTGACAGGCTTCAGTGCCCTGCTTGTTGGGTGAACCGAAACCGATGATGGTCTTGCAGCAGATCAGCGTGGGCTGGGTGGTGTTGGCGCGGGCGGCTTCAATGGCAGCGCGCACGGTCTCCGGGTTGTGGCCGTCCACTGCCGGAATAACCTGCCAGCCGTAGGCCTCGAAACGTTTCGGGGTGTCGTCGGTGAACCAGCCGTCTACTTCGCCGTCGATGGAAATGCCGTTGTCGTCGTAGAACATCACCAGCTTGCCCAGGCCCAGAGTGCCGGCAAGGGAAGACACCTCGTGAGAGATGCCTTCCATCAGGCAGCCATCGCCCAGAAAGGCATAGGTGTAATGATCGACGATGTTATGACCGGGGCGGTTGAACTGCTCACCCAGGGTTTTCTCCGCCAGCGCAAAACCAACCGCATTGGCAATACCCTGACCCAGCGGGCCAGTGGTGGTCTCAACACCCGGGGTGTAGCCATATTCGGGGTGGCCCGGAGTCTTGGAGTGGAGCTGACGGAAGTTCTTGATGTCATCAATGGAGACGTCGTAGCCGCTCAGGTGCAGCAGGGAATACTGCAGCATGGATCCGTGGCCGTTGGACAACACAAAGCGATCCCGGTTGGGCCATTTCGGATTGGCCGGATTGTGGCAGAGGAAATCATTCCAGAGGACCTCGGCGATATCCGCCATGCCCATGGGTGCGCCCGGGTGGCCGGATTTGGCTTTCTGAACCGCATCCATGCTCAGCGCGCGAATGGCGTTGGCGAGATCTGTGCGAGACGGCATTGACGTTTCTCCAGTGTTTTGTCAGCGATAGAACGCAATATGTGAAATTAACGGAACAGCGAAAAATAAGGCGCGTATTTTCGCCGATTAGTGACCGCCGGGGCAAATGAACCTCCGTCTTTTTGCGCGACAGATTTCCACGGATAAAAAAGCGCCTGCCAAATCAATGCACCTGAAGCTATATCAATTTTTTTTGATATTGCTATTGATCCTTCAAAAGATCCGCCCTAGACTCCCTTTCATGACATCTACCCCCGCAGTTTCGCCAAAAGATCATCCGCCCCGGGCCGACCATTCGTCCGCGGTCGATACGCTTGCGCCCATCTTCAAGGCAAGCGGCGATCCCCTGCGGCTGGAAATTCTGCGCGTACTGCGCCGCGACACCTTTGGTGTACTGGAGCTCAGCCAGCTTTTCGACATGCGCCAGTCGGGCATGAGCCACCACCTGAAGGTGATGCATAAAGCTGGCCTGCTGGAGCCCCAACGGGAAGGCAACGCCATCTTCTATCGGCGGCCACTAAGCCTGGACAGCGACAAGTTGACCGACGGAACCATCCGGCAGATTTTCGAAGCGGTCGACCGCATTCCCCTGCCCGCACACCTGCAGGAGAAGATCCAGGCGATCCGCAATCAGCGGGCCGATCAGTCCCAGGCTTTCTTTGCCCGCTACGCGGAAAAATTCCGCGAACAGCAGGAGCTGATTGCTGCCTTCGAACTCTATGCAAAACCGGTTGCGGACCTTATTCGCCAGCGCTCGCAGAAAAACAAGTGGAAGACCGCCCTGGAAATCGGCCCCGGCGAGGGCGGATTCCTGCCGGTCCTGTCCAGAACCTGTGAACACGTGGTGGCCCTGGACAACTCCCGCGACATGCTGGCCAAGGCCACACGCACCTGTATTGATGAACGTCTGAACAATATTGACCTGATTGAGGGCGTGACCGACAACCTGCTGGCCCGGGGCGATGCGTTCGACCTGGTGGTCGCCAACATGGTGCTGCACCATGTGCCCAGCCCGGCAGACATCTTCCTGGACGCCGCAGCCCTTATGAACACCGGAGGCTGCCTGGTCATCAGCGACCTGTGCAGTCACGACCAGGACTGGGCCAAGGAGAACTGCGGTGACCTCTGGCTGGGCTTCGAACCGGAAGAACTGACCAGTTGGGCCTCGGACGCCGGGCTGGACGCGGGCGAGTCCCTGTTTATCGGATTACGTAACGGCTTTCAGGTACAGGTCAGAGAATTCTGGAAAACCAAAGACGACGCGTGACGTGAAATATCGAACGCATATCAAAGTTTTTTGATATAGAATTGTGTACAGTTCGTACAGTAACCCATAACAACGCTTATAGAGGAAAAGCACCTATGGCTGACTACAGCATCTTTACTTCCGAATCGGTCTCAGAGGGCCATCCTGACAAACTGGCAGACCAGATTTCCGATGCCGTACTCGACGCTATTCTTGTGGACGACCCACACGCCCGGGTTGCCTGCGAAACCATGGTGAAAACCGGTGTGGCCATCGTCGGCGGTGAAATCACCACCAACGCCTGGGTCGACCTGGAAGATCTGGTGCGTGGTGTGATCAAAGACATCGGCTACACCTCCTCAAAGGTAGGCTACGACGCCGACACCTGCGGCATCATCAACATCATCGGCAAGCAGTCGGTGGATATTGCCCAGGGCGTTGACCGCAAGAAGCCGGAAGACCAGGGCGCCGGTGACCAGGGCCTGATGTTCGGCTACGCCAGCAACGAAACCGAAGTACTGATGCCGGCGCCGATCACCTTCGCCCATCGCCTGATGGAGCGTCAGGCCGAAGCGCGCAAAGGCGGCCTGCTGCCGTGGCTGCGCCCGGACGCGAAGAGCCAGGTCACCTGCAGCTACAAAGACGGCCGCGTGTCCGGCATCGACGCGGTGGTTCTGTCCACCCAGCACGATGAAGACGTATCCCAGGCCGACCTGAAAGAGGCGGTGATGGAGCTGATCGTCAAGAACGTACTGCCGGCCGAGCTGCTGCACAAAGGCACAGAATTCCACATCAACCCGACCGGCAAATTCGTCATCGGCGGCCCGGTTGGTGACTGTGGCCTGACCGGCCGCAAAATCATCGTGGACACCTACGGCGGCATGGCACGCCACGGTGGCGGCGCCTTCTCCGGCAAAGACCCGTCAAAGGTTGACCGCTCCGCCGCTTACGCCGGCCGCTACGTCGCCAAGAACATCGTCGCCGCCGGCCTGGCCGACAAGTGCGAGATCCAGGTGTCCTACGCCATCGGCGTGGCCCAGCCAACATCGATCTCTCTGAACACGTTCGGCACTGGCAAGATCAGTGATGACAAGATCATCAAACTGGTTCGCGAGCATTTCGACCTGCGCCCGTATGCGATCACCAACATGCTGGACCTGCTGCACCCGATGTACCGGGCCACAGCAGCCTACGGTCACTTCGGGCGCGAGCCAAAAGAAGTCACCGTGGGTGGAAAGACCTTTACCACTTTCCCATGGGAGAAGACCGACCGCGCTGCCTTGTTGAAAGACGCCGCCGGCATTTAACCGAATTCATTTAAGACGTTTACACGCACAGGAGAACACCATGAGCACTCCAGCAGAAAAACTTCAGCAGTTTAACGACTACAAAGTACGCGATATCACCCTGGCGGCCTGGGGCCGTAAAGAGATCAACATCGCCGAAGGCGAAATGCCAGCACTGATCAAGCTTCGTGAGAAGTATAGAAGCGAGCAGCCGCTGAAAGGCGCGAACATCATGGGCTGCATCCACATGACCATCCAGACCGCCGTGCTGATCGAAACACTGATCGAACTGGGCGCCAACGTACGCTGGTCATCGTGCAACATCTTCTCTACCCAGGATCAGGCCGCGGCCGCCATCGCCGAGCGCGGTATCCCCGTATTCGCGTGGAAAGGCGAAACCGACGAAGAGTACGACTGGTGCCTCGAGCGCACCGTTGGTGCGGACGTTGAAGGCTGGGAACCCAACATGATTCTGGACGACGGCGGTGACCTGACGGCCCTGCTGCACGAAAAGTATCCGGAAATCCTGCGCAACTGCCACGGCGTGACCGAAGAGACCACCACCGGTGTTCACCGCCTGCAGGAAATGATGCGCGAAGGCACGCTGAAAATTCCGGCCATCAACGTCAACGACGCGGTGACCAAGTCCAAGAACGACAACAAGTACGGCTGTCGCCACAGCCTGAACGACGCCATCAAGCGCGCTACCGACCACCTGATGTCCGGCAAGAAAGCGCTGGTCATCGGCTATGGTGACGTGGGCAAAGGCTCCGCCGCTTCCCTGCGCCAGGAAGGCATGATCGTGAAGGTGACCGAATCCGATCCGATCTGCGCCATGCAGGCCTGCATGGACGGCTTTGAAGTGGTTTCACCCTACATCAACGGCGTGAACACCGGTACCGAAGCAGGCATCAACAAGGAACTGCTGCGCAACACCGACATCCTGGTCACCACCACCGGCAACATGAACGTGTGTGATGCCAACATGCTTAAGGCGATCAAGAGCGGCGCTATTGTGTGCAACATCGGCCACTTCGATAACGAAATCGATACCGCCTACATGCGCAAGAACTGGGAATGGGACGAAGTAAAGCCGCAGGTTCACGTGATCTACCGTGACAAGGCCGCCAACGACCACCTGTTGCTGCTGTCCGAAGGCCGCCTGGTGAACCTGGGTAACGCAACCGGCCATCCGTCACGCATCATGGACGGCTCGTTTGCCAACCAGGTACTGGCACAGATGCATCTGTTCGAGCGCAAGTTTGCCGACCTGCCGGAAGAGGCCCGTGAAAAGGGCATCTACGTACAGGTTCTGCCAAAGCACCTGGACGAAGAAGTCGCCCGCGCCATGGTAGAGGGTTTCGGTGGCGTCATGACCAAAATGACGCCGGAGCAGGCCAAGTACATCGGCGTACCGGTCGAAGGCCCGTACAAGCCGGAAAGCTACAAGTACTGATTGGGTAACAACATGGAATCCCAGAAGCAGTTCAAGCGCCGTTTCAGCTTTGAATTCTTCCCGCCCAAAACAGATGCGGGCAAGGAAAAACTGCAAACGGTGCGAGGCCAGCTGGCCGAGGTTGATCCGGATTTTTTCTCGGTCACCTTTGGTGCGGGCGGTTCAACCCGTGACCGCACCATCGAAACCGTGCTGAACCTTCACAAACAGGGCATTTCCACAGCGCCCCACCTTTCCTGCGTCGGGGGCACCCGGCAGGAAATCGGGGAGTTGCTGGATCTGTACCGGGAAAACGGTGTCAACCGGATCGTCGCCCTTCGGGGCGACATGCCCTCGGGCATGGGCGCGGCCGGTGAGCTGCGCTACGCCAACGAGCTGGTGAGCTTTATCCGCGAGCACAGCGGCGATACCTTCAACCTGGAAGTCGCGGCCTACCCGGAGTTTCATCCCCAGGCCCGTACCGCTGAAGAAGACCTGAAAAACTTCGCCCGCAAGGTCGAAGCTGGCGCCAACAGCGCTATTACCCAGTACTTCTTTAACGCGGACAGCTACTTCTATTTCATCGATCGTCTGGAAAAGATGGGCGTTACCATACCGGTGGTGCCCGGCATCATGCCGATCGTGAATTTCACCAATCTGACACGCTTTTCCGACATGTGCGGTGCGGAAATTCCCCGCTGGATTCGCAAGCAGCTGGAAGCCTACGGCGACGACAGCGACAGCATCCGCAAGTTCGGCGAAGAAGTCGTGACCCGCATGTGCGAGAAGTTGCTACAGGCAGGCGCCCCCGGCCTTCACTTCTACACACTGAACCAGGCGGAACCCAGCCTCAGCATCTGGAAAAACCTCGGCATTGGCGAGCGGGAAAAAATCGCCTTTTAAGAGCATGTCAATTCCACCTTTCGCTAAACCGTATCACCTTTGATTCACTGAAATCAGGCCAGCAATGGTCTAAGGTGGTACGGGTACGTTTTAACAAACGAAGCGCAAGGAGAGAACATGAGCACGAAAATACTGAAAACAGTGGGCGCCACTCTGGCAATGACCGTCGCTGCGAGTGCCGCAAGTGCCGAGACCCTGAAAGTGGTCACCGACCCGAGTTTCGTTCCGTTTGAAATGATGGACGAAAAAACCGGCAAGATGGTCGGGTTCGACATGGAAATTATCCGCGAAGTCGCCGACCGGGCCGGCTTCGAAATCAACCTGAACACCATGGATTTCAACGGCATTATTCCCGCACTCCAGTCGGGTAACGTGGACGTCGCCATTGCCGGCATCACCATCACTGACGAGCGCGAAGAAATCGTTGATTTCTCCAACCCCTACTACGATTCAGGTCTGCGCCTGCTGGTTCGTCAGAACAATGACGCAATCAACGAGTTCGACGATCTGGAAGGCAAGAAAGTCGGTACCAAAATCGGCAGTACCAGCTACGACTACCTGATCGAAAACCTCGAAGCCGATAGTGGTGTTACGCCCTATCCAGGCAGCGCCGACATGTACATGGCACTGATGTCTGGCGCCATCGACGCGGTCTTCTACGATGCTCCCAACGTTGGCTACTTTGCCCGCACCAAAGGCGAAGGCAAAGTCAAAACCGTCGGCCCGCTCTACGAGGGCCAGCAGTACGGCATCGCCCTTCTTGAAGGCAGCAAGTGGGTGGATGATGTGAACGCCGCACTGGCGTCCATGAAAGAAGACGGCACCTACAAAGAGATCTACGAGAAGTGGTTCGGCCCAATGCCGGAAGGCAAGTAAGGGAGTGAAGGTTACTCCAACCTGAATCCCGGCGCCGGGGCCTGAGCGCCCCGGCTGTTTCTTTCCCAACTTTCTGTGGAGACACTTACAGTGGAATCCCAGTTTACGTTCAACTGGCAAGCTGCCTTCAATTCGATCCCGATTCTGATTGAGGGGATCCCCTACACCCTGCTGATTTCGTTTGGCGGTCTTTTCATCGGCTTTGCTCTGGGCATTTTCTTTGGCCTGCTGAGCATCAACAAGCTCTGGTTCCTGAAGTGGCCGGCCACCGCCTACATCGAAGTCTTCCGCGGCACCCCGATCCTTGTTCAGGTGCTGTTTATTTTCTACGGTCTGCCCGACCTGATAGGCACCTCCATTAACCCGCTGACCGCAGGTATCGCTGCCATTGCACTTAACTCCGGCGCATACATCTCGGAAGTGGTTCGCGGTGGCGTTCAGTCAATCGACAAAGGCCAGACCGAAGCCGGCCTGTCGCTCGGCCTGTCACGGACCCAGACTTTCTGGTCTGTCATCTGGCCCCAGGCTTTCCGGCGCATGGTTCCACCGCTTGGCAACCAGGCCATCGTCAGCATCAAGGACACGTCACTGTTCTCGGTAATCGGCGTCGGCGAACTGGTACGTCAGGGCCAGATCTACATCGCCACGACCTTCCAGGCGTTCGAGGTGTACTTCATGGTCGCGCTTCTGTACCTCACCATTACCCTTTCACTGTCCCTGATTCTCCGCTTCATCGAGCGGCGTGGACTGGTTTCTGTCTGAAGGAAAGCGACTCATGACTGATATCGTCAAAATGAAGGGCATGAACAAGTACTTCGGTAAGTTGCATGTCCTCAAAGATATAGACCTGACTGTGGCCAAGGGCGAAGTGGTGGTTATTATCGGCGCCAGTGGTTCCGGCAAATCCACCCTGATCCGTTGTGTGAACGGGCTGGAGGAATTCGAGTCAGGCAGCCTGGAGGTGGACGGCCATCCCCTGGCGCCCAAAAGTGGCAACCCCAAATCCCTGGCGGAGATCCGCAAGGAAGTGGGCATGGTATTCCAGCAGTTCAACCTTTTCCCGCACCTGACGGTGAAGAAGAACATCATGCTGGCCCCCAGGAAAGTAAAAAGCACCTCGGAAGAAGAAGCGGCTACCACTGCCGACCGCCTGCTCAACCGTGTCGGAATCGCCAGCCAGTCGGAGAAGTATCCGTCTCACCTGTCCGGCGGCCAGCAACAGCGGGTGGCCATTGCCCGGGCACTGGCTATGGACCCCAGGCTGATGCTGTTCGACGAACCCACGTCGGCCCTCGACCCGGAGATGATCGGTGAAGTGCTGGACGTAATGCGGGAGCTGGCCAAAGAAGGCATGACCATGATGGTGGTCACCCACGAAATGGGCTTCGCACGGGAAGTGGCAGACCGGGTTATCTACATTCACGAGGGCGCGATTGTAGAGGAAGGCAAACCCGACGATGTCTTCGACAACCCGCAGAACGAAAGAACCCAGGCGTTTCTGTCACGGGTGCTGGCGCACTAACGCCAGCAATCCCCGGCTCAGCTACCCACTATCACCGTACCCGAACCAATGGTGACACCCCCACAGGTAATGGCGCCGCCGGTCACGGCGGCCGGCTTGCCGTCGATCATCACGGTGGCCGACCCGGCGGCAATCGCACGGGGATGAGGCGGATGTTTGGGTTTGGAGTGGGGCGCCAGTGGGTCCCCGACGCGGGCAACAGGCTTGCCATCCACCAGAACGGTGGGAGAACCGGCTAAAACCGGCGTGGGCGGAAATCCCTGGTGGTCTGTGCCCAGGTCACCCAGAAGAACAATCGGTTTACTCATATCGCATTCCTTGCGTCAGTTTCATCCTCGAAGTCCGGCCATAATATACCGTCAAGGATTCACAGCCAAATCATGCCAGCGCACTGGCGACAGGTACCCTGTGACCAGTATCATTAGCCCCCTGAATTTCTAGGAGGCCTCCCATGCGCAACGCCGATCTCGTCGCACGCGATATCAAATCCGTCTGGCACCCTTGCACCCAGATGAAGGATTACGAAACTCTGGGACCGGTGCCCATCAAACGCGGCAGCGGCGTGTGGCTGGAAGATTTCGAGGGCAACCGGTTTATCGACGCGGTGAGTTCCTGGTGGGTCAACCTCTTCGGCCACGCCAACCCCCGCATCAATGACGCAATCCAGAAGCAGATCGGCGAACTGGAGCACGTGATTCTGGCCGGGTTTACCCATGAACCAGTGGTGAACCTGTCTGAGCGCCTGATCGAAGTCACTCCGGACGGTCTGTCCAAGTGCTTCTACGCCGACAACGGCTCGTCCGCCGTCGAAGCGGCCCTGAAGATGAGCTATCACTACTGGAAAAACCACGGCAAGCCGGCCAAGAAAAACTTCGTCAACCTGAGCAACAGCTACCACGGCGAAACCCTGGGCGCCCTGGCATTGGGCGATGTGCCTCTTTATAAAAGCACTTACGCCCCGCTGTTGATGGAAGTCATTACCGCGCCCTCACCGGATGCCTACAACAAGGAAGCCGGTGAAACGGACGAGGACTACGCCCTGCGCCAGTTCGAGGTGATGGAAAAAATCCTGGCGGAAAAGCACGACGAAATCTGCGCCGTAGTGACCGAGCCACTGATTCAGTGCGCCGGCGGCATGCGTATGCACCACCCGATCTACCACACCAAGCTCCGGGAAGCCTGTGACCGCTATGGCGTTCACCTCATCGCCGACGAGATTGCCGTGGGCTTCGGCCGTACCGGCACTATGTTTGCCTCCGAACAGTCGAACATCACGCCGGACTTCATGTGCCTGTCCAAGGGACTGACCGCGGGTTACCTGCCCCTGTCCGTAGTGGTCACCACCGATGATGTCTTTAACGCCTTCTACGACGACTACGAAACCCTCAAAGCGTTTCTGCATTCCCACAGCTACACCGGTAACCCCATCGGCTGCGCCGTGGCACTGGCGACCCTGGATATCTTCCGCGATGACAACGTGATCGAGAACAACAAGCGACTGAGCCAGGTAATGGGGGAATCCGTGGCCCACCTGGTCGACCATCCCAACGTTGGCGACGTACGCCAGCATGGCATGACCCTGGCTGTGGAGATGGTAAAAAACAAAGCCACCAGAGAGCCCTTCCCTTTTGCAGAACGTCGCGGCATGCGGGTGTTCAAGCACGCGCTTACGCGGGAAGCTCTGCTGAGGCCGCTGGGCAACGTCAGCTACTTCATGCCGCCTTACGTCATCACCGAGGAACAGATCCGCCACCTCGGACAGGTACTGACCGAAGGCATCGACATCGCGACACGGGACTGAGCCGGCCACCATGCGCATTCCCCGCCTCTTCACCGACTCGCCACTGACCCCTGGCAATCGGTGTGAACTTGACGAAATCGCGGCCAACCATGCTGGCCGCGTCCTGCGCATGCAGCCCGGCCAGACACTGCTGTTGTTCAACGGCGATGGCCAGGACTACACCGCGACCATTACCGAAGCCGGCAAAAAGCGGGTGGAGGTCCAGGTGGAAGATGCCAGCGCCAACCCGACCGAATCCAACCTGGAAATCATCCTGGGGCAGACTCTGTCAAAGGGCGACCGCATGGACTACGCCGTGCAGAAAGCCGTGGAAATGGGCGTCACCCGCATCGTCCCCCTGGCCACCGAGCGCTCGGAGGTCAAACTCAAAGGCGACCGCGAAGACAAACGCCTGCGCCACTGGCGCCAGGTCGCCATCAGCGCCGCCGAACAATGCGGCCGCGCTCGGGTGCCAGAAATACTGCCGGTCATGGCCCTGCCGGACTGGTTTGATCACACTGGCGATTGCGACCTGCGACTGGTGTTGCACCACCGCACCGAACAGTCCCTGGACTCCATGACCAGGCCCGCCCGCCTGGCCCTGATGATCGGCCCCGAAGGCGGCCTGAGCCAGGATGAAATCGCCGCCGCCGAGTCTGCCGGGTTTCTGCCCGTGGCACTGGGACCAAGGGTCCTGAGAACGGAAACTGCCCCGGTGGCCGCGATGGCCCTTTGCCAGTGGCTGTGGGGCGATATCGGGAACTAGCAGACCGACCCTGCCGCCATTGGATCTCCGGCATGCAGGTCATTGACAGTAAGGGTGGCGGGCAACATTATCGTGGTCCGTTTCAAGGCAGCAAGCACCCGGCCAAAAATCAAACCAATGCGAGTAACGGATGACAAGCCTGCTAAGCACCGTAGAATTCTGGCAATACCTCAGCATCCCGATCATTGCCGCCCTGATCGGCTGGGTTACCAACTGGCTGGCCATCAAGATGACCTTCTACCCGCTGGAATTCGTGGGCAAGCCACCCTTGCTTGGCTGGCAGGGCATCATCCCCTCGAAAGCCCGCAAAATGGCCGCCATCAGCGTAGATGCCACCATCTCCAAGATTGGCACCGTGCGGGAAATCTTCCAGCAGATCGACCCCAAAGTACTCGCCGCCCACATTATCAGCACCGTCGAACCCCGCACCGAAGAATATGTAGACGAACTCATGCTGCGGGAATACCCCACCTTCTGGGAAAACCTGCCCGCCTCCGCCCGCAACATGGTGTACGACAGGGTGCGCAAATCCACCCCGCAGCTGGTGGACAACCTGGTGGACGACGTTTCAGACAACATTGAAGACCTGCTGGACATCAAAGGCATGGTCATCGAACGCCTGGCAAAAGATAAACGCCTGCTGAACCGCATCTTCCTGGAATGTGGCGAAGTGGAGTTCCGCTTCATCATCAACTCCGGCTTCTACTTCGGCTTCCTGTTTGGTCTGGTACAGATGACCGTCTGGTACTTTTACCAGAGCTGGTGGGTACTGCCCTTCTTTGGCCTGCTGGTGGGCTGGGCCACCAACTGGATTGCCCTGAACGTCATTTTCCGCCCCCTGCATGAGAAAAAAGTCGGCCCGGTGCGGCTGCAAGGCCTGTTTCTCAAACGCCAGCAGGAAGTGGCCGAATCCTTCTGCCACATCGTGACCCACGAAATCCTGACCGTCGGCAACATCATCAATGCCATTCTGGAAGGCCCCAAGGGCGACCGGGCCAGCAACATGGTCAAGAAACACATCAAACCACTGGTGGACGAAACCGCCGGCATGGGCAAGGCCCTGACCCAGGTGGCATTCGGCCCCACCGGCTTTGCCACCCTGAAAAACCAGGTGGGCCAGAAAGCCCTTGAGATCTCTCGAACCTCCTTCAACAACCCGGTCTTCGAAACCGACCGCGCCCGGGCCGTGGAATCCATCATGGTGGAGCGGATGATTGCCCTGTCCTCAGAGGAATTCCAGGACCTGCTACGGCCCTGTTTCCAGGAAGACGAGATCAAACTGATACTGGTTGGGGCCTTCCTTGGCCTGGCAGCCGGTATTGGCCAGTTGGTCTTTGTCTTTGGCGGATCTGTCCTGTAAACAAAGACGTATAAATAGTCGATAGTTGCGTGGCATAACGCTTACCAGGCTCTATACTGGAAACTCCGGGATGACGACTCGCCCGGGCACGCGAATAATCTCCGGAGGCAATGGATGGCAGGCTTCTTCTCCTGGATTTCGGCGATCTTCTCGCCCTCAAAATCTGCAACGGTTCACCCGACACCCCGCCTGCTCAATCCCGCCATCAGGCAGGTTGATGATCAGCCGGCGAACCCGGTGTCTACCCGGCAGCTGGAAGAGCAGTTGTTCTCCTGGTTGCTTGATGCGCCACTATCCGCCCTGACCAGCGATCTTAACAGCGCCGAACTGGAAGCGCTGGACACGCTCGAACACCGCATCCACCAGCAGTCCCTGGAGGAAATGCCGCGGCGCCCGATGACGCTGCCGATGCTCACTCGCGCGCTCTCTGATGAAAAAGTGGACCGTAAAGAGCTGACCGACATTATCCTGAGCGATCCGGCGTTGACGGATCAGCTACTGCATGTGGCCAACAGCCCGCTGTTCCGGGGTAGCCACAAAGCAATCGAATCTGTCGATCAGGCCGTGTTCATACTAGGCACAGGAGGCATCCGCAACGTTATTTCCGCCGCCATCATGCGCCCGATGATGGCCGCCAGAAACAGCCGTGAAGCCCTGTTCGCCCAGCGGGTATGGCGATGGGGGCTGACCTGCGCGAAAGCCGCAGAACTGGTAGCCCGACTGCGGGAAAAAGATGGCAGTCTGTTTTTCATGACCGGGCTGTTACCCGCGCTGTCTTACATCACATTGAGACGGGAGCTTCAGCGCATCTGCCGCTCTGCACCCCAGCCCAGCGAGCCATCGGCTACTCTCACCTATCACGCGCTTTCGCGGTTCCAGTGGGCCACGGCTCAGGTACTGGCGAATGAGTGGAAACTGTCGCCGGAATATCATGCCAAACTGATGGAAGCCGAGCGTCCGAGCCCCAACCGGGGTGTCGCTCCGCTGAACGACGGCATCATTATGGGAACACGGGAAATTCTTCGCCATGCCCACCAGCGGAACATGGCCGAGGACGAAGTTCTGAAACTGGTGCACATCGCGCCGGAAGAATTCACCCGGATCCGGCGCGTCATTCTCGATTCCATCGAAGCAGGGGCCCGGGCCAGAGCCTGACCGGGTCAGGTGTCCCGGGACGGGCCCGGATATTTCTCATCCAGCAGGCTGGCGAAGGACACCGAATCGGCTCCGACTTCCCGAGCCAGCAATTCTTCGGGAACGCTCGTGGGCAAGCGGTCGACCACCCGATCTTCATCATGACGAATGGCGTCGAGCACCTTCCCCACGGTCACCTTCTCAAGCGAACAGGCCGGTACCAGGCAATCTCCATTGCGACCAGCCAGGCTGACCAGCCTGGCCCGGATCAGTTTGTCACTGAGGCTTCGAGTGACTTCGCCGGGCACCCTTAGCTGACTTTCCAGATCTTCCTGCTGGGGCGCCGGCTTGCCGAGATGAAAGGGCTTTGCCACCAGCCACATCAGTGCCAGACCGGTTTTTTCCAGCAACTCGGGTGACAACCTGACTTTGTAGCGCTTGGCAACGGACCCGGGATTCTGCAGATAAAAGGCAATGCTGGCACCGAGCAGCAAAATCATCCAGTTCAGATAGACCCAGATCAGCAGAATGATGCCGATAGCAAAACTGGAGTAGATCGCCGCATATTTCGCTGATCCGGCGACGAAGGACGCGAACAGCATGCCAGCTGCCTGCCAGGAGATCCCCGCGATCAGACCGCCCACAAAGGCATACTTCAGCTTGACCCGGGTATTGGGAATGAAAATGTAGACAAAGGTGAACGCGCCAACCACCAGCAGGAAGGGCGTAAAGCGGCTGACAAACAGGATAATCGAACCCAGGGGTTCGATCTCCATCAACGTCTGAACTACGGTTGATGAAAAAATCGTGGCGCTCACGCCTATAGCGGACACCATCAGCAGGGGCCCCACCATGATCACGCTCAGGTAGTTGCTGAAGCGCTGGGCCATGGAGCGCATGTCCGGCACCCGCCAGATCATATTGAACGAGCGCTCGATCTTCTGGACCAGCGAAATCACCGTATACACCAGAAGCGCCAGGCCAACGGACCCCAGCACGCCCACTTTCATATTGTCCACGAAACCGAGAATCTGCTCCGCCAGCTGGATGCCCTGGGGCCCCATAGGTTCGAAGAACTGGAACAACATGGGTTCCATGCGCTGGTGCACGCCCAGGGCCTTGAGTACGGAAAAGCTCAGGGCCAGCAGGGGCACGATACTTAACAGGGTGGTGTAAACCAGGCTCATGGCGTGCAGCGCAAGATGACCGCTCACCATATCCCGCGCCAGGGCGTAGGCCGTGCGACCTGTTGTATAAAGCCAGTTCCAGGGCCAGTTCTGGGGCGGATCGGGATTGGCCAGAATCCAGTTTTCGGCGGTCTTGAGCCGTTGTTGCAGTTGCGAAGAAGCCACGGGCGATCCTGCGTCAGATTATTTTTTTCAGTTTATCAGTCAGATACCGAAACATACGTAGAGTATGGACGATTGTCCCGCTTTCGCACAGCCAGTGACTATTGCCCCGCGAGGTTCCGCGCGGTAATTCCTACAATTCGCTGCCGCGCCTCCCGGCTTGCCCAGGCCGAATGGGGCGTCACAATCAGGTTGGGAATATCATCCGCCAGCAGCGGATTGCCGTTACGGGGCGGCTCCTCCGTCAGCACGTCAAAGCCAGCACCGCCTATTGTACCGGCACGCAGCGCATCGGCCAGCGCCTGCTCATCTACCAGGCCACCACGGCTGGTGTTAATCAGCAGCGCATCCTTTTTCATCATCTCCAGTTCACGAGCACCAACCATGTGTCGAGTCTCGTCTGTCAGCAGGCAGTGCAGCGATAATACATCCACTTTCGGCAGCAACTCGTCCAGGGGAATGCGGGGATAACCATCCACTTTTCCAGCCGCCTGGCCGGGCCTTGCCCCCAGCACAATATTCATCCCGAATGCCTTTGCCCGTTCCACAACGCCTTTCCCCAGATCGCCGTAGCCGACAACACCCAGTGTGCGCCCTTCCAGCTCCATGATCGGGTGGTCCATCAGACAAAACATCGGGCTTTGCGCCCAGCGCCCGGCGCGAACATCCTTGTCGTAATCCACCAGCCGCGTGGCCAGCGCCAGAATCAGCGCCATGGTGTGCTGGGCTACGGTAGAGCGGCCATAGTTGGTCACGTTCATCACGGTGATGCCGTGGTCTCTGGCCGCCTGCTGGTCAATGTTATTGAGCCCGGTGGCCACAACGGCGATGGTTTTCAGGTCCGGACATGCCTCGAAATGCGACCGGCCCAAAACCACCTTGTTCACAATCACCGTATCGAAACCGCGTATGCGGTCCTCTACCTGCTCCGGCTTGGTCCGCCCATGCTTGACCA
This sequence comes from Marinobacter halotolerans, assembly GCF_008795985.1. Taxonomy (NCBI): domain Bacteria; kingdom Pseudomonadati; phylum Pseudomonadota; class Gammaproteobacteria; order Pseudomonadales; family Marinobacteraceae; genus Marinobacter; species Marinobacter halotolerans. The sequence continues at coordinate 702,365 of NZ_VMHP01000001.1, forward strand.
GATCTCCGGTCACCTTTTCAATCGGGGACAGATCCACATCACTGCCCAGGGTATCCGCGTCCAGAAAAACGGCTTTCATCACCACCTCCTCGAAAACAAACCCCAAGAGTAAGTTAGACTGAATGAAACCTCCAACCCCAAAGAAGGAGCGCATCTATGGAACACGAATTCTGGCACCGGCGCTGGGCCAACAAAGAAATCGGCTTTCACGAGGGCTCGGTCAACGAATATCTGTACAAACACTGGCCGGAACTGTCCAGCAAAACCACAGACACGGTTCTGGTTCCACTTTGCGGCAAGGCCCATGACCTGTGGTGGCTGCATGACCGCGGGCACCCGATCATCGGGGTGGAACTGAGCGAGATTGCCTGCAAGGATTTCTTCGAAGAGGGCGGCGAAAAAGCGAAGGTCCACCCCGGTGAGCCCTTCACCACCTTCAAAAATGGCGATCTGGAGATCTGGTGCGGTGATTTTTTCCAGCTGGTGCCTGAAGATGTGGCCCGCGTAAGGCTGGTGTACGACCGCGCTGCGCTGATTGCCCTGCCCCCGGAAACGCGGCCGAAATATGTGGAACACCTGACGGCCGTGACACCCGACAGCACCCAGATTCTGCTGATCACGCTGGATTATGAAGGCTCACCCACCTCCCCGCCGTTCAACGTCAGCAACGACGAGGTTCATGAGCTCTATGCCGATGATTATCTGATTGAACATATTCATACCCAGACCCTGGCCAACGACCATCCGTTTGCCAAACGCAAAGGGCTTACAGGTGCAACCGAGAGCGTTTTTCGCCTGACCAAAGTATAGAAAGGTTCAACGACGAGTCATAAGTGGTTTCTTTATGACTCCGTCAGCTGGAAGCGGAGGGGCTCATGCATGAAAGCGCCTCCGCTCTCGCCTCTTTTTAAACGTTTCCTCCCATACAACACCGCGGAACTCGGAGTGCTGACCAGACAGCTTTCGGGCAGCTAACTTTTGATCACTTTTTGCCCAATTATACCTGCTTTTGCCCGCCATCTTTACTAGCCTTTAAGAGTCACACAGCAAAGCAACTTAGAAGGAGCTTCACAATGCTTTCAAAAATGCTGTTTCAATTCCTGATCATGCTACTGGCCGTCGTCGGGCTGACGACCACAGGCTATGCGGCCAACCCCAACTACGATCTCAAAGTGCTTTCGAGTGCCCCGGACCAGGTGTCTGGTGATGATGTGCTAGTGCAGGTACTGTTCAAGGAACGCCCCATCAAGTCGGAACCGGCACTGAAATCGCGCCTGCGGCAACTGACATTCTGGCTTAATGACCAGCCCGTTGAGCCAGAGATCCGTGCGGGTCGCGATGGCCATGAGGTGCTTGTGTCCGGTCTTCAGCCCGGCGAGAACCGACTAGAACTTCACCATCGCCGTCAGGGCCCTCTCGCCTCCGTGACCCTCACGGCTCACCCTATTACAGGCCCCATTTTCTCTGGGCCACAACAGTACCCGTTTGTCTGCACCGTCACCTCGGAACTGGGCAAACAACCACTGGTGGATACCACCGGAAATACTGGCTTCCCGGTATTTGACGAGCAAGGCAATCAGATTGGTCTGAGCCGCGACTGCTCGATCGAGCCCTACGTCACCTTTATATACCGGACCACAGGCGGTAGTTGGGCGCCACTGCCAGAAGACGGCAGCCGACCTGCCGACATGGCCACAACAGAGCTGACCGACGGTCGCACGGTAGATTTTATCGTACGACAGGAACGGGGCACCATTAACCGTTTCATATACAGTTTTGCCACTCTGGCGGAACTGGGCGACGAGCATTGGGAGGCATCGGACAACAACTGGAATGGCCGGCTGCTATTCCACTTTCAGGGCGGCGTTGGCATTGGCCACTCCCAGGGGGGCATAAGCAACAGTCGGGCACTGCAACCGGACACACTGCAAAAAGGCTACGCCGTTATCTATTCCACCGGCACCCGCACCAGCCCCCACTATAATCTTCAGGTGGGTGGGGAAACCGCGCTGATGGTGAAAGAACATTTCATCAAACGCTTTGGCGTACCGGAATATACGGTGGCCATTGGTGGCTCAGGCGGTGGTATCCAGCAGTACGTTTATTCCCAGAATCATCCAGGTCTGTTGGATGGGGGCGTGCCCCAGTACTCCTACCCTGACATGGTCACCCAGACGATCCATATCGGCGACTGCGAGTTGCTCGAGTACTACATGGATGCCACCGATCGGGGTAACCCGAAGTGGCAAACCACCAGCAATCGCAGCCTTCTGGTGGGGCTGAACTCCAATGACCGCTACCCGGACCCGTTTGCCGGGGCTAAAACCATGCTCGGCTACAGTACGGCCCCGGGCATGACCGAGTGCATTCCGGCCTGGCGGGGCCTGACACCACTGGTAATGAATCCACAATTCGGCAGAGCCGACAATCAGGAACTGATGCAACCCGAGGGCGTAATGGACGACGTGCGCTGGACCCACTATTCGGATCTCAAGAACATCTACGGCTTGGATGAGAATGGCGAGCCACGCACTCTTTACGACAACGTGGGCGTTCAGTACGGGCTGAAAGCACTGGTGGAAGACACCATTACCAAAGCTGAATTCCTCAAGCTGAACGCGGAAATTGGCGGCTGGAAGCAGCCATCCGAGATGGTGCAGGAAGGTTTTCCATTCCTCGGCTCACTGGAGGATGTAATGGCCGACCCGTCCCTCTTCGACCCCTGGAGCTCGCGCAACATGAATCTCAGCCCCGGCGGTGATACGCCGGCGCCCAGAACCGAGGGTGACCTTCAGGCCATTGAAGCGGCGTATACCTCTGGCCTTGTATTCGACGGCGAGCTGAACATGCCGGTCATCGACTGGAGGCATTACCTCGAGGAAGTGCTGGACATGCACAACAGTCATCAGTCCTTCTCGGCCCGCCAGCGCATCATCAATCAAATGGGCGACGCCGGGAACCAGGTCATCTGGTTCACCGATGCCAGACCGACCGACTACTCAGACCCAGAGGAACCCGAACCTCGCGAAGAGTTCAATCAGACCTGGATGGCGCTGGAGGTCCTTCATGACTGGATCAACAACATTCAGGAAAATCCGGAACTGAGCATTGCCGACAATCGCCCGGACGCCGCCGTGGATTCCTGCTTTGAAACCGATGGCAGCCTGATCGCCGCCGGCGAGGACGTCTGGAACGGCATTCTGGACAACAATCCAGAGGGCGTCTGTACCACGCAGTTCCCGACCTACACCACCTCCCGTATGGTCGCGGGCGGTCCGATTGAGGGCAGCATCTTCAAATGCAGCCTGAAACCGGTAGACACAGCGCTATCAGACGGCACCTACGGCGAGACTTCGTTTACACCGGAAGAAGTTGACCGGCTAAAGGAAATCTTTCCGGATGGCGTCTGTGATTACAGCGAGCCGGATCAGGGACGACCCGTCACCGGTTGACCCCGTTCTCAGATCGAAAAAAGGGCGCCCCGAGGGGTGCCCTTTTGTTGTTCAGTATTGGTGAACGGCTAATTCCGGTTCATTCCAGTGTCGTCATCACTGCAGCCCGGCGAACCTCCATACAGATACATAATTTAATGAACCTTAACCATCTTTGGTCTGTCCAAGGTTCCGAGCTTGAACTAAGCTCAAAATAACCGGTCTGGAAAAACAACCGTGTTTTTCCGCCGGTCACTCCCTATCATTTCACCCATAACCATAACGGCCGCTCAGAAGGGCGGAGCCAACAGCAGACGGGGAAACTGTGTGATTTAAAAGCTGATTTTTTTGGCAAGAGAGCAAGCGAGGCGCCATCTATGAGCATTATGCAGCATTTCAAAGACCGGTATGAAGCAACTCAGGAGGAAGAATTCACCCTTGAGGAATACCTGGAGATCTGCAAGAAGGACCCAGCGGCATACGCCACTGCGGCAGAACGAATGTTACTGGCAATCGGCGAACCTGAGCCGATCGACACATCCCGTGACTCCCGGCTGTCACGCATTTTTTCCAACAAAGTGATCAAGCGATACCCGGAATTCTCCGAGTTCTACGGCATGGAAGAAGCCGTGGAAAACATCGTTTCCTTCTTCCGCCACGCCGCCCAGGGCCTGGAAGAAAAGAAACAGATCCTTTACCTGCTCGGCCCCGTTGGCGGCGGCAAATCCTCTCTCGCCGAAAAGCTCAAACAGCTCATGCAGAAGGTGCCCTTCTACGCTATCAAGGGCTCGCCGGTGAACGAATCGCCCCTGGGCCTGTTCGACCCGGCGGAAGATGCGTCGATTCTGGAAGAGGAATACGGCATTCCGCCCCGCTACCTCAAATCCATCATGTCCCCCTGGGCGGTGAAACGCCTGCACGAATATGGCGGTGATATCAGCCAGTTCCGCGTGGTGAAGATGTATCCCTCGGTGCTGGACCAGGTCGGCGTATCCAAGACCGAGCCCGGTGATGACAACAACCAGGACATCTCCGCGCTGGTGGGCAAGGTCAATATCCGCATGCTGGAGGACTATTCCCAGGATGACCCTGACGCCTACAGCTTCAGCGGCGGCCTGTGTAAGGCGAACCAGGGCCTGATGGAATTCGTGGAGATGTTCAAAGCCCCCATCAAGGTACTGCACCCGCTGCTGACGGCCACCCAGGAAGGCAACTACAACACCACCGAAGGCATGGGCTCCGTCCCCTTCGACGGTGTGATTCTGGCCCACTCCAACGAATCCGAGTGGCAGACCTTCCGCAATAACAAGCACAACGAGGCCTTCCTTGATCGGGTCTACATCGTCAAGGTGCCCTACTGCGTGCGCGTGACCGAAGAAATCGACATCTACCGCAAACTGCTGCGGGACAGCTCCCTGGCCGGTGCTCCCTGTGCCCCGGACACCCTGGATATGCTGGCGCAGTTCTCGATTCTGTCGCGTATCAAGGAGCCGGAAAACTCCAGCATTTTCTCGAAAATGCGGGTTTACGACGGTCAGAACATCAAGGACACCGACCCCAAGGCGAAATCGATCCAGGAATACCGGGACGCGGCCGGCGTGAACGAGGGTATGGACGGCCTGTCCACCCGTTTTGCCTTCAAGATCCTGTCGAAGGTATTCAACTTTGACACCACCGAGGTGGCGGCCAACCCGGTGCACCTGCTGTACGTGCTGGAAAAGCAGATCGAGCAGGAACAGTTCCAGGCAGAAACCCAGGACCGCTACCTGCGGTTTATCAAGGAATTCCTGGCGCCACACTATGTGGAATTCATTGGCAAGGAAATACAGACTGCTTACCTGGAGAGCTACAGCGAGTACGGCCAGAACCTGTTCGACCGCTATGTCACCTATGCAGACTTCTGGATTCAGGACCAGGAATACCGCGATCCAGAAACCGGGGAAATTCTCGACCGCTCATCCATCAACGACGAGCTGGAGAAAATCGAGAAGCCCGCTGGCATCAGCAACCCGAAAGACTTCCGCAACGAGGTGGTCAATTTCGTGCTGCGGGCTCGGGCGAACAACCAGGGACGCAACCCGTCCTGGCTCAGCTATGAAAAACTGCGCAGCGTGATCGAGAAGAAGATGTTCTCGAACACCGAGGATCTGCTGCCGGTGATCTCCTTCAACCCGAAGGCAAGCCAGGAAGATCAGAACAAGCACAAGCAGTTCGTCGAGCGCATGGTCGATCGAGGCTACACGGAGAAGCAGGTCCGCCTGTTGGCGGAATGGTATCTGCGGGTTCGTAAGTCTCACTAGGACTGGAGTAACGCTATGGGTATGACCCACGTAGTCGACCGGCGACTGAACGGCAAGAACAAGAGCGCGGTGAACCGGGAACGGTTCCTGCGCCGCTACCGCCACCATATCAAGAAGGCGGTGGCGGATGCGGTACACCGGCGCTCTATCACTGATATCGAACGGGGCGAGAAAGTCAGTATCCCGTCAAGGGATACCGACGAGCCAATCTTTCACCATGGCCAGGGCGGCAAGCGGGAAATGGTACACCCGGGCAACAAGGAATTTGTGGCCGGGGACGAACTGCCCAAACCCGAAGGTGGCGGCGGTGGTGGCCAGGGGTCGGGGCAAGCCAGCCCCGACGGCGAAGGCATGGATGAGTTTGCCTTCCAGATCACCCAGGAAGAGTTTCTGGACTTCCTGTTTGATGATCTGGAACTGCCCAACCTGGCCCGCAAGAAACTGAAAGACACAGAAGCGTTCAAGTATGTCCGCTCGGGTTTTTCCACCCAGGGGGTACCGGCAAAGCTGGATGTAGTGCGCTCCCTTCGTGGCGCCCACGCCCGCAGACTGGGCCTGGGAGGTGCTCGCAAAAAGAAAATCCGAGAAATGGAAAGGCAGCTTGAGGCGCTGAAAAGCGCCCCGGCGGACCTGGACGCGGCCTTCAGCCACGAGGATCAGATCAAGGCGCTGGAAGAGGAAATCGCGGAACTGAAAGCGAATGTTCGCAAGATTCCGTTCATTGATGAAATTGACCTGCGTTACCGCCAGCACATCAAAAAGCCCCAACCGGCCACCAGTGCCGTCATGTTCTGCCTGATGGACGTGTCCGGCTCCATGACGCAGATGCACAAGGACATCGCCAAGCGGTTTTTCATTCTGCTGTATCTGTTCCTGAAGAAAAGCTACAAGAAGATTGACGTGGTGTTTATCCGCCACCACACCAGCGCCAAGGAAGTGGACGAGGAAGAGTTTTTCTATTCCCGCGAAACCGGCGGCACCATTGTGTCCAGCGCGCTGAAGCTGATGAACAAGATCATCGAATCGCGCTATTCCCCGGCGGAGTGGAATATTTACGCCGCCCAGGCCTCAGACGGCGACAACTGGAACGACGATTCGCCCATCTGCAGCAAACTGCTGGCCGACAGCATTCTGCCGATGGTTCAGTATTACGCCTATGTGGAGATCACGCCCCAGGATCACCAGATGCTGTGGTACGAGTACGAGAAGCTGCAGGAGCAGTTCCCGCAGAGTTTTGCCCTTCAGCAGATTGCTGATCCGGGCGAGATTTACCCGGTCTTCCGACAGCTGTTCGAGAGGAAAGCCGCATGACGAATATTATGGACCGCCCCGTTACCGACAATCCCAACGGCCCGGAAAGGCGCGAGCCGATATCCACCAGCTCGGAGTGGACCTTTGATCTGATCCAGCAGTACGACGACGAGATCGCCAAATGCGCTGCTGAATTCGGGCTGGACACCTACCCTAACCAGGTGGAGGTGATCAGCGCTGAACAAATGATGGACGCCTACAGCTCCGTGGGTATGCCGGTGGGTTACCACCACTGGTCCTTTGGCAAACAGTTCCTGTCGACCTCCAAAGGCTACCAGCGCGGGCAGATGGGATTGGCCTACGAGATCGTGATCAACTCAAATCCCTGCATCGCCTATCTGATGGAGGAAAACACCCTGCCCATGCAGGCTCTGGTGATTGCCCACGCCTCCTACGGCCACAACTCGTTTTTCAAAGGCAACTACCTGTTCCGCACCTGGACAGACGCCAGCGCCATCATTGATTACCTGGTGTTTGCCCGGGATTATGTGGCGGAGTGCGAGGAACGCTACGGGCTGGACGCCGTGGAAGAAATTCTGGATTCCTGCCACGCCCTTATGAACTATGGCGTGGACCGATACAAGCGGCCCTCCCCCATTTCGGCTGCCGAGGAACTGCAAAGACGCAAAGAGCGGGAAGAGTATCAGCAGCGCAGGCTCAACGACCTGTGGCGTACCATCCCCAAGATGGAAGAGGACGATGACCCGGTCAGACGCAAGCAGCGTTACCCGGAGGAGCCCCAGGAAAACATTCTCTACTTCATCGAGAAGAACGCGCCTCTGCTGGAAACCTGGCAGCGTGAAATCATCCGCATCGTGCGCAAGTTGGCCCAGTATTTCTATCCCCAGCGCCAGACCCAGGTGATGAACGAAGGCTGGGCCACCTTCTGGCATTACACCCTGCTGCACCGGATGTATGACAAGGGCCTGGTGAACGACGGCTTCATGCTGGAATTCCTGCAGAGCCACTCCGCCGTAGTCTATCAGCCACCGTTCGACAGCCCCTGGTACTCCGGCATCAACCCCTACACCCTGGGCTACTCGATCTTTACCGACCTGCGGCGAATCTGCGAAAACCCCACGGATGAAGACCGGGAATGGTTCCCGGACATCGCCGGTTCCGACTGGCTGGAAACCCTGCATTTCGCCATGAAGAATTTCAAGGATGAAAGCTTTATCCAGCAGTTTCTGTCACCCAAGGTGATGCGGGATATGAAGTTCTTCGCCATACAGAATGACGACCAGGAAAGCGTGTACCGGGTGACCGCCATTCACGACGACCCCGGCTATCGCGAACTCCGGGAAAAGCTGGCAAGGCAGTACAACCTCAGTTACCGCGAGCCCAACATCCAGGTGTGGAACGTGGATGTGCGCGGCGACCGCTCGCTAACCCTAAGGCACGTACCGGTTGACCGGGTGCCACTGGGTGAAGCAACCGACGAAGTGCTGCGTCATGTGCACCGGCTGTGGGGCTTTGATGTGCACCTGGAAAGCGTGGACGACGGAACGGTTTTAGCAGAAGCTCACTGCCCACCAAAGGACCTGGATGAGGAGTGATCCGGCGGTCACTCCTCATCCAGGTCCTGTTTACGCCCGAACGGAAGGCAGACCGGACAGAGCCATTCCCAGTTCCTGTTCGTCGTATTCGTAATCGCTCAGCTCACCGGCGAAATACGACGTATAGGCCGCCATATCAAAATGGCCATGGCCACACAGGTTGAACAGGATCACCTCTTCTTTGCCTTCCCGCTTGCAGCGCAGGGCCTCGTCGATGGCGCCTTTAACCGCGTGGTTAGCTTCCGGCGCCGGCACAATGCCTTCGTGGCGGGCGAAGAGCACGCCTGCCTCAAAGCATTGCCGCTGGGTGTAGGACACGGCGTCGAACAAACCTAACTCCTTGGCATGAGACACCATGGGCGCCATGCCGTGATAACGAAGACCTCCGGCATGGAAACCCGGCGGGGTGAATCCTGAACCCAGGGTATGCATCTTGGTCAGCGGCGTCATGTGTGCGGTGTCGCCGTAGTCATAGGCGTACTTGCCCCGGGTCAGGGTTGGGCAGGCAGAGGGTTCCACCGCCACAATCCGTGACTTCTGCCCACCGCGCAACGCATGGCCCATGAACGGAAACGCAATGCCGGCAAAGTTGGAACCACCACCGGTACAACCCACAATGACATCCGGCCAACAATCCGCCATCTCCATCTGCTGCATGGACTCCAGACCAATGATGCTCTGGTGCAGCAGTACATGGTTGAGCACAGAGCCCAGGGCATATTTGGTGCCCGGATCCTGAACTGCCAGTTCCACCGCCTCGGAAATGGCAATGCCGAGGCTGCCCGTATGGTCCGAATTCTCCGACAGTACTTTACGTCCGAATTCTGTCAGCTCTGACGGTGAAGCCACACATTTCGCACCATAGGTTTCCATCACGGCCCGGCGATAGGGCTTCTGGTCGTAGGAAACCCGAACCTGGAACACGGTCACGTCCATATCGAACAGGGAACCGGCAAACGACAGCGACGTGCCCCACTGGCCAGCGCCGGTTTCCGTGGTAAGGGTGCGAATACCCGCTTCACGGTTGTAGAACGCCTGGGGAATGGCGGTGTTGGGTTTGTGGCTGCCTGCCGGGCTCACGCCTTCGTACTTGTAGAAGATTTTCGCCGGCGTTCCGAGGGCTTTCTCAAGGCCATGGGCCCGGTAAAGCGGGGCCGGACGCCAGAGTTTGTAGACATCCCGCACTGGTTCTGGAATCTCGACCTCTCGCTCTGTGGACACTTCCTGCTCGATCAGCGACATGGGAAACAGCGGCTCAAGATCGGAAGGCCCAACAGGCTGCTGCGTGCCGGGATGAAGGACCGCTGGCAGCGGTTCCGGAAAATCTGCCTGCAGGTTATACCAGTACTTCGGCATCTGGCTTTCTTCGAGAAGAAACTTGGTTTGCATGGTCGTGAACACCCTGAGTTTTGCGTTGTTATCAGGCCTTCAGAATACCCATTCCAGGCCAGCAGAAAAAGTTCATCCTGGCGTCATCCGCACTGGTATGTGCCGCATTCAGCAAAACCGGCAGCTGGTCGGAACCATCTTTCTGAACAACAAGAACCGGGTGCCTGTGGTTACTTGAGGAAAGTCAAGTTCATTAACTGGCAAAGGGTATACAGGATTGTTTTACCACCGGGATCACATCGGCTTCTTGCAGAGATACACGAAGGCGGGTGGCAGGTTGGCCCAGACAAAGTAGGTTTCCATCTCGTCGTACATTGAAACCAGAAAAGGCTTCAGCACCCGCGTGTACTGGAAAGCCACAAACACGCCACCTGGGTTCAGCAGCTCATGAATGTCCGTGAGCAGCAAACGCCTTTCCCGATCCGGGAAATTGAACAGTGGTAAACCTGACACCACACAATCAAGGCCCTGGAGCTGGCGCTCCCGCAGTTCTGTCCTGAGCCGGAATGCGTCCTGGCAGAAATTCACCGAGGGATAGCGGTCCGCCAGGGCATGGCGCATGTTGTCGTCGCACTCGAAGCTGAGAAATCGGGAATCCGGATGGCGGCTATGATCAATGGCATCGGTAATAACACCGGTGCCTGCGCCCAGTTCGGCCACGGTTTCTACCCTTGGCCAGTCTATTCCCGCCACCATGGACCTTACCAGGTATCGGGAGCTGGGCAACACGCTGCCCACGGCCAGCGGGCAATTTACGAAACGTCGCAAAAATAACCAGGGCTTTGACATTATTGTTCCCCTTTTCTGCTTTCACCGGCAAACCGGGGCCTGCCGTCAACCTCTCTAGAATGCCCATTCCAGCCCGGCGTAAAACGTTCGTCCGGGGGCGGGTTCGTAGTAACCACGCTCTGCCACAGGCCTGTCGGCATTAGCGTTGATACGGATATTGCTGAAGTAAGCCTCATCCATCAAGTTACGAATACCACCATAAAGACTCAGGCTCTGGCTGCCAATACGGAACGTGTCCCCCGCGCGAATTCCGAACAACCAGTAGTCACTGACTCTGGTCTGATTGCTGTTTTCCGCGTAGCGATCCCCCACGTACTACCATTCCAGGGCCGCGAATCTCTGGCCAACGCCACGCCATTCCACCTCCGACACCCATTGCTCCTGTGGCAGCCCGGGCAGGCGGTTACCGTCGGCATTGTTACCCTGCTCATCGGTGAATTCCTCCAGCGTGTAGTCTGCCAGGGTCAGGGCACTGGTTATCCGCCAGGCGTAGGAAATGTCCCAGTCGATTCCCAGTTCCAGGCCATTACGGCGGGTTTCGCCGGCGTTCTCGTAAAACGTCTGCGCGCCCTGATCTTTGACCACGATTTCGTCGTCGACAAGAACGGAGAATATCGCGACATCGAAGGCCAGGCTTCCACTGATCAGTCCGCGCATACCCAGCTCGCGATTGAGCGCTTGTTGAGGCTCAAGGTTCGGGTTAAACCCATTACCGCCATTTGGGTTGGCGAACTCCGTAAAGGTGGGCGCTTCGAATGCAGAGCCCACCGTGGCATAGACTTGATACTGAGGCGCGAATTTGTAGCTCAAACCAACCACACCACTGAATTCATGGAAAGTTCTGGAACCGGAATCATCTGGAACGTCGTCATTAGGGTCAAAAGCGCGATCGTTGAGAAAGCGGTCATTTATCGACATGCGTAATCTATCCCATCTGGCACCAAGAGAGAGATTCCAATCATCGGTCAACGCCAGATCCCCCTGGGCAAATACCGCGGCCGTGGTGGCGTTCTGGACTTCATCCTGAATCTGCCCTTCGACACTGCCATCGGCAAACGCAATATCGTAACGGCGGCGGTCATCGATCTGACGATGCAGATCCGCGCCCACCATCCAGGTCAACAACATTCCGGTCAGTTCATTGGCCTGCTGATATTCCGTGCTGAGGCCATAGAACTGACGATCGTAGGCAATCAGGCTTGGCCCGGGAAAAGGCAGTTGCTGCCTGAAGTCACGGCGGCTGAAAAACGTACTGACGGTCATGTTACCGGCGGCCACTTCCGGGGTTTCGTAGAGCAGGCCGAGGGTCTGCTGATCAACGTCCTGGCCAGAGTCGTAGCGTTCGGCAAAGTCGGTGGCCTGGCGGCGGTCTTCCTCCACCTGAGCTGCGGTCAGGCCAGCAGGATCTTCCGCTTTGGGCGTGTGCAGGGCATTCAAGGTGGCCGTCAGCCGCTGGCCGTCTTCCCACTTAAGGGACAGGCGGCCGTTGAAAAGGCCTTTTTCCACTTCGCTCTGATCACGGTAGCCGTTGTAGTTCAGCCACGACATTGTCGCGATGCCGCTGGTATCACCCTCGCTACCGTTGGCCTGAAACGTGGTCTTGTAATAATCATTGCTTCCCACATCCTGACGCAGGCGCGCCCCCGGTGGCAGGTCATCGCCCCGGGCGGTGGTGATATCAATAACGCCGCCTGCGGCATTGCCATACTGAACTGAGGACGGCCCGCGAATCACTTCAATCCGCTGGGCCGAATCCAGGTCCACCGCGTCGATCTGGGACTGCCCGTCGGGCAGCGTATAGGTTTCTCTCAAGCCGGGGCGATGTGACGGTGATAAGTGGCTCTTCCGTACTTGGCGATGACTGCGCCCCTGCAGAACCCGCACCGACCGTGAAAGCCAGCGCGCAAACGGTTTTTCCCAGACCTGCCTTCATAAAACACAAATACCCTGTTTGTTCAGATTCCCATCAAATCCACCAGCCAGGGCACCAGAAGTGCCGTGGCAAAAGCAGAAAGCGCCATGGCCAGGCCCGAGAACGCCCCCATCTGATTGCTGACCTGGAAAGCGCGGGCCGTGCCGATACCGTGAGCAGCCACGCCCATGGCTATACCCTTTACGCTGTCATCCCGGATTCGCATCAGTTCAAACAGCCTGGTGCCGGTGACGGCTCCGGTGATGCCGGTGAGTACAGTCAGAACCGCTGTCAGGGATGGAATCCCGCCTATGGTGTCGGCAATGCCCATGGCCACCGGGGCTGTTGCGGATTTCGGCGCCAGCGACATCTGGATTTCCAGCGAGCCACCCAATAGCCAGGCCAGGCCAATCGAGCTGCCGGCTGCCACCAGAACACCGCATACCAGAGAGATGGTGATCGGCAGCCAGAGTGCACGCAACCGCGCAAACTGATCGTAAAGCGGAACGGCAAGCGCCACGGTGGCCGGCCCCAACAGAAAATGCACAAACTGGGCCCCTTCGAAATATCGGCTATAGGCCGTTCCCGTGACCATCAACAGCCCGATGAGCATAACCACCGACGTAAGCACCGGATTCAAAAAAGGACTGGAATTGGCTTTCAGGTAGAGGCGGTAGGCCAGGCCATAGGCAATCAGGGTAATGGTCAGCCCAAGAAGCGGCGAGGCCGACAGGTAGACCCATATATCGCGGATATCAGGCTCATTCATCCTTGCCCGCTCCCTCTGATCCTTCTGGCCCCACGGATTTCGGCGCCAGCCAGCCACTGGTGAAATGCATGATACCCGCCGTTGCCACCATGGTGATCAGGGTGCTCAGGAAAAGTGCCAGAGTGATGGGCAACCACTCAGCGGCAATGCGATCAAAGTGCACCATCATGCCAACGCCCGCGGGGACAAACAGCAGAGACAGGTGGCTAAGCAGTGCGCTGGAGGCCGTATTCAGCGGTTCTGGCGTATTGCCGCGGATCAGCAGTGTGGCAAACAGCATGATCATGCCCAGCACCGGCCCGGGAATGGGCAACCCAAGAAGCCGCACCGCTACCTCGCCCACAAGTTGATAGGCCAGCAGCAGGGTGATTCCGTTGAGAAAATTCATTGGGAAAACTCCGGACAGCAAAAGAGTCTGAATCAGAAGCTTAGTCATCCCTCGCGGATATGCCCAGCACACATTGGTCTCACGGGTCAGTGCTTCTGAAGGATTCAGTGGGTTCGATACAACAGGTAACAAAAATACCTGAATCGGCCGTTCCACCGGTTTCACCTTCTGTTAGGCTTGCTCCGGTAGTTCTGTATGAGTCAGGACTGCGTTTCCAAGAATCAGAAAAATCACAGGAAAAGCCCGTTATGAAGAAGAGTTTTCAAGGATGTTTGCTGGCAGCCGCTTTGCTTCCCTTCACAGCGTCAGCCGAAGGCCTCAGCTACAACTATGTAGAGGGTGGCCTTGCGCTTTACCCGAGTTACGAATCCCAGACCTTCATCGGTTTCGATACCCGTGGCTCCCTCGCCATCAATGACCAGGTTTTTGCCTTTGGCGGACTGAAGTATCTGACTGATGATATCGACCTGACCGCCCTTCACGTCGGTGCCGGTGTTCGCCATGGCGTTGACCCGAAAACCGATCTCTGGGGTGGCGTAACCATCGAGTATCAGGAAGTGGATTACGCCGGCGCCTGCACCTTCTGCAGCTCTGTAGATGACACTGCCCTGGGCCTGCGCGGCGGTCTTCGCCATCAGGTGGACGAAAAGCTGGAAGTGGGCGCAAGTGCCCGCCTGATCACCGGAGACCTGGACTACATCGGCCTGACCGGTACCGGTCGGTTTGCTATCCAGCCCAACCTGAAACTGTTCGGCGAAGTCGATCTGTATGACGGTGAGCTTGGCCTGATTGGCGGCATCACTCTGGATTTCTGAAGTCCGGAACAGGCGGCCCTGCCTTTATGAAGTCGGGGCGGCCTGGGATGCTGGTATGAGCCTGCGGCTGTATACGGCCAGCAAAAAACCGATGGGGAACATCAGCACCCCATAGACCGCAGCCGGTATCGACATAGTGCTGGACTCCAGCAGAGTCAGTGTGACCAGCAGCCCGATGGTGCTGTTCTTGATGCCAAGCTCTACCGCAACCGCGATGGACTCGCGCTGGGACAGCCCGCCGACCCGGCCCGCCAGTAACCCCAGAAAAATACCCGCTAGATTCAGCAGAAGCGTGGCAGGACCTGCCTGTTGAAGCAGCGTCCATAGCTGATCCCGCGACGCCCACATCAGCCCCACCACCAGCAGCGCCAGCACCACACCGCCAAAGATACTCACCGCACTTTCGGCCTTCTGCGCCATCGCCGGCGCACGCGAGCGAATTACCATTCCCACGGTGACCGGAAACAGCACAATACCCACCAGCATGGCCACCGTTCGCCCGACAGGCAGCGAGATGGATTCGCTCTCCCCGGCATAGAACTGAAGCGCGTAATTGGTGAACACGGGAAGGGTGACGATAGTGATCAAGCTCGCACTGACAGTCAGCACAATAGACAGCGCGATATTGCCCCGACACAGCAGCACGAACAGGTTGGACGTGGTGCCGCCCGGGCAGGCCGCGATAATGACCAGGCCCACTGCAATGGCCGGTGCCAGCCCCAGCAGCGATGCCAGCATGAAGGCGATCAGCGGCATGAGCAGTATCTGGGCAAAGGTTCCGATGATTAGCCCTTTGGGGTATACGGCCACCAGTCGGAAATCCCGCAGGGTGAGCGTCATGCCAATACCGATCATAATGATAAAAAGCGCGACCGGTAGCCCGGCAGAGATGAGTGGACTAGACTCCACGAAGCCTCCAGGTGTTTATTGTTATCGAAAACAGACTGCGCGGAAACATAGCACAAAGCAAAGAAAAAGTTATCGAGTCTGGGGGCGATGCTCGTGTTTGCAGGGCGCGGTTTGCGTATACTTGCGATCAACAACTAAAGCCGTTGGCCGCGGTTCAAAAGCGGCCTACAAAAGCACTAATCGTATAACCGTCAAGCGGTAAAGAGGAACGCAAATGAAACGCCTGGGAACACTGGACGCATCCTGGCTTGCTGTGGAGTCGGAAGACACTCCAATGCACGTAGGGAATCTGCAGATTTTTTCACTGCCGGAAAACGCGCCGGAAACCTTTCTTCGCGACATGCTGACAAAGATGAAAGCAGACGGCGAAATTGCCCCGCCCTGGTGTTACAAGCTTGCCTTCCCCGGTTACCTGGGTCGCGTACTGGCGCCATCCTGGAAAGTCGACAAGAAGATCGACCTGGATTACCACGTACGGCATTCAGCACTCCCGCGCCCCGGCAGTGAGAGAGAACTGGGTATTCTGGTGTCGCGCCTGCATTCCAACCCTCTGGATTTTGCCCGCCCGCTCTGGGAGTGCCACATCATTGAGGGTCTGGAAAACAACCGTTTTGCGCTCTACACCAAGATGCATCACTCGCTGATTGACGGCATCAGTGGCGTACGGCTGTTGCAGCGGGTGCTGAGCAAGGACCCGGCAGATACCGATATGCCGCCACCCTGGGCGGTCCGCCCCGAGCGCACCCGGGCCAGCAAGTCTGACGAGGAAGCCAGCATGACGGCGGCCCTCGCCCAGGCCAAGGACGCCCTTAAACTTCAGGTGGATATGGCCCCGAGACTGGCAAAGGCCATGACCCGTCTGGTGAACTCTGTCCGCCACCCGGAAGAAGGACTGACCGCGCCTTTTGCAGGGCCGATGTCAGCACTCAATCACCGGGTCACCCCCCAACGCCGCTTTGCGACCCAGCATTATCAGTTGGACCGAATCAAGAAGGTGGCTCATGCCGCTGAAGGCTCCCTGAATGACATCGTGCTTTACCTGTGCGGGACAGCCCTGCGTCGCTTCCTTCTGGAAAGCGACAATCTGCCGGATATCCCCCTAACAGCGGGCATTCCCGTCAACATCCGGCCGGCGGATGATCAGGGCACAGGTACTCAGATCAGCTTCATGATTGCGTCCCTGGCTACCGACCAGGAAGACCCGATTGTGCGCCTGCAGCACATCAAACAGTCCAGCCGCAGTGCCAAGGAGCACCTGCAGAAGCTGCCCCGCAAGGCGCTGACCCAGTACACCATGTTGCTGATGTCGCCCTACATTCTGCAGCTGATGTCGGGTATGGGCGGGCGAATGCGCCCCGTCTTCAACGTCACCATTTCCAATGTGCCCGGGCCGCAGGAATCGCTCTATTTCCAGGGTGCCAAACTGGAAGCCATGTATCCGGTGTCGCTGATTGCCCATGGCGGGGCACTGAACATTACCTGCCTGAGCTATGCCGGTTCGCTGAACTTCGGCTACACCGGTTGCCGGGACACCCTGCCCAGCATGCAGAAGCTCGCGGTTTACACCGGCGAGGCTCTGGATGAGCTGGAAAGCCTGCTGCTGCCGCCCAAACCGAAAGCCAGCAAACCGGCCCAGAAAAAAGCCAGCACGACAAAAAAGCCGGCAGCACCACGGAAAAAAGCAGCCGCAAAAAGCTGACATCAGCCTGTATCAACCCGGCCCAGATAGGCCCTCAGGGCCGCCGGGTTGATCAGAGTTATGCTGCCGTAAGCCAGACTGATCAGCCCTTCCCGCTCGAACTCCTTGATCCAGTTGTGAACGCCCTGGCGGGTCATACCCATCATATTGGCCATATGCTCGCGGGTGATCCGGATGGTCACCGGACGTGTGCTTGCCTCGCTGTCACCCTGGATCTGCGCCAGAAACAGCAATCGCCTGCCGATGCGGGTGGGAATATTCCGCAGTGCATCATCCTCGATGATCGACATGGCCGCCCACAGGCGCCGACTGACCATATCCAGAACCACCGGGTAGCATTGGGGATAGCGTTTCATCAGTGCGCGGAATCCGTCACCAGGCAATTCCACCAGGGTGACCGGTTCGTGGGCTGTGGCGCCGTAGACTCGTGGCATGCCGGGTGAGAACACCGCATCCCCGAACCAGGCGCCGGCACTGAACATGATCAGCGTGGCCTCGCGACCCGCCGCATTGATAGAACTGATCCGCACCACGCCCCGGGCGATCACACAGAGCGTGGTGCTGGTCGCACCCTGCTCGTAAATCTGTTCGCCGCCAGAGAATGTCCGGACACGACCGATCTCCGCCAGCTCGTCCATCGCCTCGGGTGGGAACCCTGTCAGTATGGGGCAATCTGAAAGTACGCTTTTTATCCTTATCATTCGTCAAGTGTAAACCAATTGACATTCCTGGCCGATTCCCCGCGCCTAGACTTAACTGTAGATGCGGGGCGAAAACCTGCCGCGAACAATCAACATCACAATAACAAGAGGTGTGTCATGGCGAACCTGCTGTCTATTCCATCAAAAAAAGGTGAAGTCAGTGAGCAGGAGTGGCAACTGCGGGTAGACCTTGCTGCCGCGTACCGTCTGGTTGCTCTCTACGGCTGGGATGACCTGGTATTCACCCATATCTCGGCCCGGATTCCCGGCGACGAACACCATTTTCTGATCAACCCCTACGGCATGATGTTCGAGGAAATCACCGCCTCCAGCCTGGTGCGGATCGATCAGGAAGGAAACAAGATCAACCCGGACGACTTCGACATCAACCCCGCCGGCTTCACCATTCACAGCGCCATCCACGCGGTGCGGGATGACGCTGCCTGCGTGATGCATCTGCACACCACCGACGGCATTGCGGTGTCGGCCCAACAGGAAGGGCTGCTGCCACTGTCGCAGCAGAGCCTTTTCGCACTCTCGAGCATGGCCTACCACGACTATGAAGGTGTGGCATTACGGGAAGACGAAAAGGCCCGGCTGCAAAAAGATCTGGGCCACGCCAACTTCATGATTCTTCGCAATCACGGCCTTCTGACCACCGGCGCAAGCATTGCCGACGCGTTTTTGAGCATGTTCATCCTGCAGCGCTCCTGCGAGATCCAGGTTCGGGCCCTGGCGGGTAACCGGCCGCTGACCACGGTGCCGCAAGGCATTGTGGACACTATGAAACAACAGGCAGAGCAGGTTACCAAAGGGCTTGGTGGACACCTGGCCTGGCCGGGATTGCTACGCAAACTCGACCGCCTCGACAACAGCTTCCGCGACTGAGTAGCCACATAATGAGTAAATAAGCCGGAGGGGTCCTGTGACCCCCGGGCGGCAAATCCTCTCTTAACGGACGTTTTATATGCTTGCAAATCTGGGGCTGCTAGCCGGATTGGTATTGCTCATAGTCATGGCCCTGCGGGGCGTTAACATTCTTGTGGCAGCGCTGGTGGCAAGCCTGGTCGTGGCCATCACCAACGGCATGGGGTTCTCCACCGCATTGCTTGAACATTTTCCGTTCGGGCCTCTGGGGGCATTCAGCTTCGCCGGCAAGTTCTTTGTGCTGTTTCTTACGGGTGCCATCTTCGGCAAGATGATGGCATCCAGCGGTGCGGCCGGCTCCATTGCCAGCGCCATCACCAAAAGTCTGGGTGCCAAGCGGACAATCCTGATCACCATGTTGGTGTGCGCGCTGCTGACCTATGGCGGCGTGGTGGTCTTCGTGGTGATCTTCACCATGTACCCGCTGGGCGTGGCACTGATGCGTGAAGCCAACCTGCCAAAACGGCTGTTCTGCGGTGCAACCGCGCTGGGCGCTGGCACCTTCACCATGACCGCCCTGCCTGGCACACCGTCCATTCATAACGTAATTGCCGCCACAGCTCTTGATACCAGCCTTTTCGCGGGCGCGCTGATCGGCCTCACGGCTGCGGCGGTCATGTTTGTGCTGGGCATGGTGTACCTGGAGAGACAGTGGACCCGGGCCCGGGCCAACGGCGAAGGCTACCAGGTGAACGAACAGGACAGAGCCATGGAAAACCTGGCGCCGGCACTGCAACACGGTCCTGCCTGGAAGCTCAGCATCCTGCCCCTGGCGCTGGTACTGGGGACCATCATTCTGCCGCGGCTGCTCACCGCCCTGGGTATCGCTGATGGGGAATCACCCGTCATCGGAGGTCTTCTGGAATTCGCCGGAAGCGAGCCCATTCTGTGGCCCAGCTTTGCCCTGGTCATCGGTGCGGCGAGCTGCGTGGTGCTGTTCGCCAACTTCCGCAAGAATGCGATGGAGAGCCTGGGGGCGGGCGCGAATGACGCCATCATGCCGCTGCTGAATACCGCTGCGGTGATCGGTTTTGGCAGCGTTGTTACCCAGACCGACGGCTTCAGTGCCTTTGCCCAGTGGGTGCTTGCCCTGCCGCTACCGCCGCTGCTATCAGCTCTGGCGTCGGTCAGCGTGGTGTCAGCCATCGTGGGCTCTGGCTCCGGTGGACTGCAGATATTCATGCAAACCTTCGCCGAACAGTATCTGGCCATGGGCATCGAGCCGGAAACCCTTCACCGGATTGCCACACTGGGTTCCGGCGGACTGGATTCGCTACCTCACTGCGGCGCGGTGATTGCCATGCTCACCATCATGGGGCTCAAGCACAAAGAAGCCTATAGGGATATTTTTGTGGTTACGGTGGCGATACCTGTTATTGCCACGCTGGTAGCTATTGGAGTCGCCTCGGTCGTCTAGCGCTGCCAGTTCGCCGCCCCCACAAAGATCAGTTGCAGAAAGCGCGCCGTGCGCTTTCTCACCTGTTGGATCTGGACATCATCGTCCGGCTCAATACCCAGCAGGTCGGTCAGGCTGAAGGCGACACTGCGAACCACCAGGTCGCAGGTCATGTCCAGATCGGCATCGCTGAGGTGATCGACAACCCGCAATCGACGAAGGTCATTGGCCAGCTCGCTGGCAAAGTAGCGCATCTCGCTGCGGATACCTTCCTGCACCGCGCGGCTTTCACCAGCCAGGCCCTGGGCCATGAACATGAAGAAGCTGCGATTGTTCTGGGCATGGGTAACAAAAATACCGACGGACTCGTCGATCAGCTTGTCTGCCTGCAACACATTGGACCGGGCTTCGCGCATCATTCGCCGTAGCACCAGCCCGAGCTCGTCTACCAGCTGTAACCCCAGGTCGTCCATATTCCGGAAATGCCGGTAGAAGGATGTCGGCACCACGCCGGCCTGACGGGTCACTTCACGAATACCCAGGCTGGCAAAATGCCGGCCTTTACCCACCAGCGCCAGAGCCGCCTCCATCAGTTTTCCCCGGGTCTCGCCCGGCTTGGGCCGTTTTCTATCGGTCATTGAGTCGTGATCGCTACGCCGCCTTCGTAAAAAAACGAGTGTACACAAAGCCGGACCAAAAATAACCGCTTCTTGTCATTAAAGGCCAATGCTCATCGCCTGATTGCTTGGCCATATAGCTGTGTGTACAGTCGTACACATATGTGAACACTTGTACACAAGAGCAAAGGAGACAACCATGCTCGCTCAGCTTCAGACATCCGGCGCAGTGCACTGGCTCGGACGCCAGCTTTTCAATCGCGAGGACCCGGCCGCCTTTTTTGACCCGCTGCTGGAGCGCATCGATCCGTTGCTGACCCGGCAAACCATTCGCGCCCGTGTCATTTCGGTGACTGACGAAACGCCGGACACGAAAACTTTTGTGCTCGAACCCGCCGGCCGCTGGCAGGGCTTCCGGGCAGGCCAGCACATTGCCCTGACCCTGGAAATCAACGGTGTGCGCCGCACCCGTACCTTCAGCCTGTCCGGCACGCCGGCCCAGTGGCGGCAAAACGGCACCATTGCCGTCACCGTCAAGCGAATCCAGGGCGGGCAGGTGACCGGCTGGATGCACGAATGCCTTGAGCCGGGCGCAACCCTGAGTGTCAGCGACGCATTCGGTGATTTCGACATTCCTGACGTGGCCGAGCCTGCTATCTATATTGTCGGCGGCAGCGGAATTACCCCGGTGCTCAGCCACCTGGAGACCATGGCCGCGGACGGTTATCGCGCCCCGGTCACCCTGCTTTATTACGTACGCACACATCAGGACATCATTGCCCGGGACCGCCTGGAAGCGCTTGCCCAACACTGGCCGGCACTGGCCCTGAAAATCTTTACCACCGAGGAAGCCGGGAGTGATCAACGTCTGAACGACCATCAGCTTAATCAGGTTCCAGGGCTCAATGCACGCCGCTGTTTCCTGTGCGGACCTGAAGGCCTGATGGATCTGGCCGGTGACCTGCTGCACCGGCGCAATATTCCCGAGGATCGGATTCATTGCACCCGCTTTTCTGCGCCCACTGTGGAACTGGACGGTGACAATCTGGGCGGCCAGGTGCAGTTCGCCAAAAGCGGAAAACAGACCGAATCTCTTGGCGATGCCTCAATACTGGATATTGCCGAAGCGTCCGGACTTTCACCAAAACACGGCTGCCGCATGGGCATCTGCCATCAATGCAGCTGCCGGAAAACCAGCGGCACCGTTGTGAACCGCCTGACCGGAAAGACCTCCGGCCAGGGCGAGGAAACCATTCAGCTATGCGTCTCCGTGCCCGCCGGCGCGGTTTCGATTGATCTTTAAGGAGGCTTTATGAAGACGTTAAACGAAAGCCAGCTCAACGAACTCCAACAGGATCTGGATCAGATTCGCGATCAGGTTATCGCGGACCTGGGCGAACGAGATGCTAACTACATCGGCAAGGTGGTGCGCCTGCACCGGAGCCTGGAAGTGGGCGGCCGGGTGATGATGCCGTTCGGCTTTATTCCGCCGGTGTTTCTTGCCGCAACCACCGCGCTAGGGCTGTCGAAAATCATCGAGAATATGGAAATCGGCCACAACGTAATGCACGGCCAGTATGACTGGATGAACGACCCGTCACTGAACTCCCAGACCTATGAATGGGATACGGCCTGTGGCGGTGATTCCTGGCGCCGGACCCACAACTACGAGCACCACACCTACACCAACATTATTGGCAAAGATCGCGACTATGGCTATGCCCTGCTACGCCTGAGCGAGGATGACAAATGGCGGCCGGCACACCTGCTGCAGTTTGCCAACTATGTACTGCTCAGTGTGTTCTTTCAGTGGGGCGTCGGCCTGCATGAGCTGGAGTTTGAGCGGCTACGCAACCGGGAAATCACTCTGAAGGAAAAAACCCCGTTTCTGAAAGAATTTTTCCGCAAAGGCGGAAGGCAAGCCTTCAAAGACTACGTTTTCTTTCCGCTGGTGACCCTGCCCGTGGCACCGGTTGTACTGGCCGGGAACATCAGCGCCAACCTGATGCGCAACCTCTGGTCATCCACCGTGATTTTCTGCGGACACTTCACTCAGGACGCGGAAACCTTCAGTGAGGAAGAGTGTGAGGGTGAAAGCAAAGGCCACTGGTACCTGCGCCAGCTGACCGGCTCAAGCAACTTTACCGGCAGCCGGTGGGTGCATCTGCTGAGCGGACATCTGAGCTACCAGATCGAACACCATATCTTTCCGGACCTGCCGGCTCACCGTTACCCGGAAATCTCCGAACAGGTTCAGGCGGTGTGCAGGAAATACGGCATCCACTACAACACCGGAAGCTTTGCCCGGCAGTACGGAACCGTGTTGAAGAGGATTGCCGGCTTTTCGCTGCCGGACCGGTTGCGGACCCGACTGCTTCCGGAATTCAACAACGCCGTGGCGTAATACCCGTCAATCCGGCCCTGGCTACTCAGCTTTGAGTGGCCAGGGTTCGGAGGCGGAATCGCCGGTACACTCCCGGAACACAACCCGGTTCCGCCCGGTGTGCTTTGCCTCGTAAAGTGCCCGGTCGGCAGCGCCAATCATGTCATCAGGCGTCACCCGCCCACCCTGAGCCACGGTTGCAACGCCAACACTGACACTGACCGTAATCGCCTCGCCATCCCATTGAAAGTTCAAATCCTCGGCAATACTGCGACGGATCGTCTCGGCCCGGTTGCGTGCACCGTCAGCATCGGTGTCCGGTAGTATCACCGCAAACTCCTCACCGCCATAACGGGTGACCACATCCGCCCTGCGGGATACCCCATCGGCAATGATCTGCGCAATCTGACGCAGGCAGGCATCCCCGGCCAGATGGCCATCATCGCCACAACAATCCGGTTCAGCCAGGGCACATTGTCCCGAAGCTGAAGGAAGGAGCGCGAGAACCCGAGAATGCTGAACGTGCCCAGGGCAATGAAAAACGAGATTGCACGATTGTTCCACCAGGGCTGTTCCGGCCACAGATGCTCGAATGCAAGACCATTTATGGTGAACTGAAGCAGACCGTAGAAAACAATATAGGCCACATACCAGAGGTAGTTTGCGTCCCTGGTGGACATGAAAATCAGCAGGTTAAATATCGCCATGCACAGCAAAAGACCGTAATAGAGCCCGAAAACGAAGCGCTCCTGGTGGTCCGCTGCCGTATACGCCTGATCACTCCACAGTGTCATGGGCATCTGCACCGCGCCCGAGGTTGTGACCCGGAAATACAGGTCCGCCGCTTCGCCCTGACCGAGATCAAAACGAAAGTTGATGTTGTGGTGATTACGCCCGCGGCTATCGAAGGCCACTGCATCGCCGGCCTGAAAGTCCTCGATCTCGCCGTCTGAGCGAACGATATACAGGTCCATCCGGTCGATAATGGAATGCAGCCCCTCCAGTACCCAGTCGCTCGAGGACCCATTCAGGTTGTGGATTCTGGCATGGAACCAGTAGGCAGAGTCGGTAAAGCCGAAATTCAGCGCTTCTTCCGGGCGGTCAAAGCTGGCAAGGACAGACCATTGCTCGATGATCTCCCGGATGTCGTACTGCCCCCGGGCGTCTTCGTAATATGAGAAATGACGGGAAAGGTCGACCCGCTCACTGCCCTCGTTCAGAACAACAGGCCGGACAACCGCCGATGGACTATCTGCACTGGCGGGCGCGCCCAGATGGGGCACTAGGCAATCTGGAGCAGGCGCAACAGTTGGGAGCGGTGACCAGGCGGGATGACATCTTCCAGCGTGTACTGGTCAAGGGCTTTGAGGAAGGCATCCACCGCTTCACTGAACATCCCCTTGAGACCACAGACCGGCGCGATCTTGCAGGCATTTTTCGAGGAAAAACACTCCACAATGCTCAGGTCCTGCTCGGTCTCCCGCACAAGGACCCCTACATTGATATCGGAAGGCGCCATGTGCAGACGCATCCCCCCTTTTTTGCCCCGGACCGTCTCAATGTAGCCCTTCTTGTTGAGCTGATGGACAACTTTCATAAGATGGTTCTTAGAGATGTCGTAGCTGTCGGCGATTTCCTGAATGGTTGCCAGGCGGTCATCCTGCACAGCGAGGTAAATCAGTACGCGAAGCGAATAGTCGGTGTAACGGGTGATGTGCATGCTCTGCTCCAGTCGTAAATACAGTCAAAAAGACGGCCGTGTTAGCAGGTAGATTCCGATGCTGAAAAGCATAATACCGGATACAACTATCACAACGCCGGATGCCCCCAAAAAAACCAGCAACAACCAACTTGAACCCATCATGCCACAAGCCAGCAGTTTGGCCTGCAGCGGTACCACTCGCCGGTCCCGCCACTGTTCAATGGCAGGGCCGAATCTGGGGTGACTCTCGAGCCAATCCGCAAAATCCGGCGACCCTTTGCTGGCCAGAAAGCAAGCCAGCAAAACGAATGGCGTGGTCGGTAGCAACGGTAAAACAACTCCTACCAATGCCAGTATTCCGGAAATATACGCAAGCACCCGGCATCCGGTTCTCCCGAAACGCCCACTTCTTACACAACGCCGGACACCCTCCCGGAAGCTGCGAGCTGCGGCAAAAAAGCCACGACTTGCCAATTTACCGGTATTCAATGGACAGGTCTGCCCAGGCGACTGAGAAACACCAGCCTTGCCACATACGCAATCTTGATACCCACGGCGAATAGCAAGGTCCCGATATGGGCAAGGACCTGCAACCCCATGCCAAGCATGTCTGCGAAGGGATAAGCCAAAAGCACCGTGACCACAAGCCCCACCACCGAGAAGAACATGGTTGAATTGGCGTAAAACAGAAAGCGTTCCATACATCACCCATAACATTTATTAGATTTACATGTTTATGTTAGGGGCGAATCACGTGGCGGTCAAGAGCCCGGATCGCATACCTACCTACAGAGTATTACCCCCTCGTATCGGCCAAACTATTTGTTTACAGCTTCCAATTTAAAGATATATTATTTTTCCATCTTTAAATCGATAAGGAGCTTGCCATGACCAGATACCGACGACTCTGGTTTCTACTAATCGCCATCGTGGGGGTTACCTTCACGTTGCTCGGATACTTTGGTGCGGAAGTCTACCGTGCCGCACCACCCATCCCTGACCGGGTGGTATCTGCCACCGGCGACATCCTGATGACCGAGGAAAGCATCCTCGACGGGCAGACTGCCTGGCAATCCGTCGGTGGCATGCAACTGGGTTCCATCTGGGGCCACGGAGCCTACCAGGCCCCCGACTGGACCGCCGACTGGCTGCACCGAGAACTGGAGAACTGGCTGGATATTGCCGCCCGCGAGGAATACGGGCAGGACTGGCACAGCCTGAACGGTCAGCAACAGAATGCGCTGCAGTACGATCTGAAGTCGGAGTACCGCAGCAATACCTATAATGAAAATACCGGCACTCTCAAGCTCTCGGAGCGACGGGTCGCGGCGATTGCCGAAACCGCTGACTACTACAGCCGGCTGTTCAGCGATGCCCCGGAGCTTCGGGGCACCCGCGAAAACTACGCCATGAAGGAAAACACACTGCCCAGCGCCGAGCGACGCGAGCAGATGACCGAGTTCTTCTTCTGGACCGCCTGGGCCGCCGCCACTGAACGACCGGACAGCGATGTCACCTATACCAACAACTGGCCCCATGAGCCACTGATCGACAACAGACCGAGCGGAGAAAACGTCGTCTGGTCATTAATCAGTGTGGTACTGCTGATTGCCGGAGTCGGCGGCCTGATCTGGGCCTGGGCCTTCCTGCGCAAAGAAGATGAGGAACCCGAAGCGCCGATCAGTGATCCGCTAAGCTCCGTTGGACTCACTCCTTCCCAGAAAGCCCTGGGCAAGTATCTGGTGCTGGTCGTTGGCCTGTTTACCTTCCAGGTGATGCTCGGCGGCTTTACTGCACACTATACGGTGGAGGGCCAGGGTTTCTATGGCTTCAACACGTCCGAGTGGTTCCCCTACTCCCTGATGCGCACCTGGCATATCCAGGCTGCCATGTTCTGGATCGCCACCGGTTTCCTCGCCGCCGGCCTTTTCCTGGCTCCCATCATCAATGGCGGGAAGGACCCGAAATTCCAGAAACTGGGTGTCGACATATTGTTCTGGGCGCTGGTGGCTGTGGTGGGCGGTTCCTTTATTGGCAACTTCCTGGCCATTAACCAGATCATGCCGGCTAACCTCAGCTTCATGCTGGGCCATCAGGGTTACGAGTATGTAGACCTGGGCCGCCTCTGGCAGATTGGAAAATTCCTCGGCATCGTGTTCTGGCTGGTGCTGATGCTTCGTGGCATTGTTCCTGCCCTGCGCCAGCCCGGCGACAAGAACCTGCTGGCTCTGCTGACCGCCTCGGTGGTGGCTATCGGGCTGTTCTACGGTGCCGGCTTCTTCTACGGTGAGCGCACCCACATCTCTATCATGGAATTCTGGCGCTGGTGGATTGTCCACCTGTGGGTAGAAGGCTTCTTTGAAGTGTTCGCCACCGCCGCACTGGCCTTCATCTTCTGCAGCATGGGCCTGGTGTCCCGCACCGTCGCCACATCCGCCAGCCTGGCCTCTGCCAGCCTGTTCATGCTCGGTGGTGTGCCGGGAACCTTCCACCACCTGTATTTCTCAGGCACCACCACACCGGTGATGGCGGTGGGAGCAACCTTCAGCGCGCTGGAAGTGGTGCCGCTGGTCGTGCTTGGCTACGAGGCCTGGGAGAACTGGCGTCTGAAATCCCGCGCACCCTGGATGGAAAACATCCGCTGGCCGCTGACCTTCTTCGTGGCGGTTGCCTTCTGGAACATGCTTGGCGCCGGTGTACTCGGATTCATGATCAACCCGCCGATCGCGCTGTATTACATTCAGGGCCTGAACACCACGCCCACCCACGCCCACGCAGCGTTGTTCGGTGTGTACGGCTTCCTGGCCCTGGGCTTCGCGCTGATGATCCTGCGCTACATCCGGCCCCGCATTGTCTTCGACGAGCGGCTGATGAGAGTAGGCTTCTGGTGGCTGAACATCGGTCTGGTTCTGATGCTGTTCACCAGCTTGCTGCCCATAGGCATCATCCAGTTCGTGGCCAGCGCCAGCGAAGGCCTGTGGTACGCGCGCAGTGAAGCCTTCATGCAGAGCGATATCCTGCAAACCCTGCGCTGGGTCAGAACCATCGGCGACGTCGTCTTCATCATCGGCGCTCTGGCAGTCGCCTGGCAGGTCGTAAAGGGAGTGTTCTTCCCGGATCTCGAACCTGTTTCCAACGAACCCTCTATCGACGGTGGTGTCAGCGAGCTTAAAGCCTGATCACAGCAACCGGGGCCAGGGAAGGCCTGCTACTACCAAATCAAACGTGGAGTGCTAACATGACAGTAATAGCGAAACCGATGCCCCAGGCATCCAATAAAGAACTGATCGAGTATATTCTGCCAAAGTACAACAGAGATCCAGCAGCCCATGGGCTACCATACTGTGACCTGTTATTCAGCCGAGTTGATGGGCGCAGATAGCCGGGAATACTCCCGCAGGGGTATCGGATTCAGGCGACTGATTTGCCATACTTCTGTCACACTGTGGCTGTTCACGACAATAAGAGCCTACATCGTAAAGGACAGGAATGAATCAAATGCCCAACGCCAAGTTGACAGACCGTTTTGGCCGCACTGTGAATTACGTGCGCCTGTCCGTCACTGATCGCTGTGACTTCCGCTGTGTTTACTGCATGGCTGAAGAAATGACATTCCTGCCCCGCGAACAGGTGCTGACTCTGGAAGAGATTGCCCGGGTTGCGAAAACGTTCGTGTCACTGGGCACTGAAAAGATCCGGCTGACCGGGGGCGAGCCCCTGGTACGCCGGGATATTCTGGAACTGGTCAAGGAAATCGGCGGTTACGGCCTGCGGGATTTTGCCATGACCACCAATGGCAGCCAGTTGCCCACTATGGCGGAGCGTCTGCGCAAGGCCGGCCTGAAGCGACTGAATATCAGCCTGGATTCCCTGGATGCCGAGAAATTTAGCCGTATTACCCGAACCGGCAAGCTAAGCCAGGTGCTGGACGGCATTGATGCCGCGAAGGAAGCCGGCTTTGAGGGTATCAAGCTCAATGCGGTGGTGATGAAGGGCGGCAACGACGAGGAAGTACCGGAACTGGTGGAGTTCGCCCGCAAGAAGAAGGTGGACATTACCTTTATTGAGGAAATGCCCCTGGGGGAAATCTCGGACCACGACCGTGGCGAGGTGCTGTGTACCAGCGACGAGGTCCACAACATCATCAGCCAGCGCCATGAGCTGGTGCCCACAACCGAGGATTCCGGTGGCCCTGCCCGCTACTATCGGATGTCGGACAGCGACATTCGGGTCGGCTTTATTTCGCCACACTCCCACAATTTCTGTTCGACCTGTAACCGGGTTCGGGTGACGGTGGAAGGTCGGCTGTTGCTCTGCCTGGGCAATGAACACTCAGTGGATCTCCGCCGCGTGCTTCGCAGCCATCCAGAGGCAGATGACAAGTTGCGCGAAACCATCATTGGTGCCATGGACCTGAAGCCGGAACGGCATCACTTCTCATCGGAGGGGGATGTTCAGATTCTCCGATTCATGAATATGACCGGGGGCTGAACAAGCCCCCGCTTCCTGAAATTGATTCAATTCAGGCTGACAGCGCTGCCGGTTGCATCAAGCGGCAGATAATGACTGATATGTCCCAGACGGATGGACTCCACCATCATGGTCAGCGGTTGCTGTGCTTCGTCCGTTGACGGCGCCATTCCGCCGCGACCGGACATGGCGGCGACAAACACCACATCCCAGGCCTGCCCGGTAGTGCGGGACTCCTCGACAAGGCCCTGGAATTCGGGGGCCTCGTCAGGGGTCTTGTCGACACAGATTACTGGCGTCAGGGCGCCGCCTTCACCGCGCTCGAACGCCGCTTTTTCTTCATCGGACGCCTCGTCGGGCAGCTCGGCCCGGCAGAACACGAATAACAGGCGCTGAGCCTCTTGCTGACCGCGTGATGCCTGAATCAGGTCGCTGTAACTGCTGATCATGTTGAATATCCTTTCTGTCATTCGGTAGAGCTGAGTGGGACCGGCTACTGGCTGATGGCGATCAGGCGCTGGGGGTCTGAAATAAACAGCCGGCTGCGATTAACGCGCACCAGCCCATTCGATTTCAGATCCGCCAGAATCCGGGAGAAGGTTTCCGGCTGCATGGCCAGCCTGGACGCTACCAGGCACTTGGGCAGCGGCAGCTCCACTTCCCCACCTTCCTCTGCCCCGTTTGGAAGCAGGTCGATAAGGTAGCGGATCAGCCGGTCGCGGGCGTTCTGCAGCGTCATGATTTCCAGATCGTGAAACCGGGAAACGGCCCGCTTGGCATAATGCCGAAGCGCCGCCTGGGCGTACCGGGGATTGTTTTCGATCAGTTCCTGGTAGGCCCTGACGGGGATCATCAGTACCTCGCTGGACTTCAGCGCCTCGGCATAGCAGGCATACTGCGGCGGATCGGCGTAGATCATGACCTCGGCAAAGCAGTCGCCCGGACCGATGCTGTCCAGAGTGCGGTCAATACCGGAGGCGTCCAGTCGGTAGAGGCGCAGGCGACCGGTAATCACAAAGAAGAAGTGATGGGCCGGCATATCCTGGCGGTACAGTACCTGGTGATGTCCGAGCCTCAGGCGCCGCGACTGCTGGATCAGCTTCTGCTGGTCCTGGCCACTCAGTTGGGCGAACAGCGGATGGCTACGCAGTTGCTGAAGGCCGTCTTCTTCACCGACGGTTTTATTAACGGCAATCAGGACCGGTTTGCTGTAGCGGGTCTCGGCTGTCTGTGTAAGGGCCATTCAACTGTCCTCTGCGCAAATTCATGCATTAGGAATCATGTTTTTAATGGTAAAGAGGTGGCCGCGGGAAAGCGCTCCCCCTATGGGGGTAGTTGGCAGGCAATTTCTGAGTAATTGATATAGCTCAAGAAGATTTGGTGCATAGTCTGGCGAGGAACCCCTCTTCAAAACACGCTCCTTCGGCACATCCATGTGACGCTTGGGCTCCGCCATCCATGGCTCCGCACAGTTTTGAAAAGGAGTTTCCCGCCAGACTCCAGAGCTCGGGGTGGCATCTTTTACTGCATCAGCGGTGAATCCGGCAACTCCAGATCAACCCCTTTCACACCGATTTCCGACGCCAGAACCTGCAAATACTGTCTGAACGCCCGCCTGGTGACGCTTTCGCTCAGGTACTGCCGGATCTGGGGTTTGACGTGTTCATAGGGCAACTGTTCGCCATCAATGCGCTGATCAACCCGAACGATGTGCCAGCCGTAGCGGGTTTCGATCAGTTCCGGATTGAGACCTTCCCGCAGCGAAAGGACCGGGCGTTCGAACTCGTCGACGGTCTGCCCTTTGCTGATCTGGCCCAGGCTGCCGCCCTGATGGCGCGATTCGCAGGCAGAGTATTGCTTGGCCAGCGGCTCGAACTGGGCACGCCCCTCCAGCAGCGAGGACAGCAGCTGTTGACCCACCTCTTCCTGGCGCATGCGCTCCTGGACATCGTCCGGTGCCGCCGCCAGCAGGATATGGCTAACCGCCATCAGCGTGGGACTGCGGAAGCGGCCGGGGTTGGCGGCGTAGAAGCGCTCGCAATCCTGTTCGCCGGGTTCTGGAACCTGGAGTTCGAGTTCCAGTACCCGGGCGATGCGGTCCTCTTCGTCAGCAATCCCTTCGAGATTGAGGCGGCTCGTCTGTTGCAGCAGCAGCTCGCGGATTACAAGGCTTCTGGCGGCTTCGTGCCAGGCTTCGGCGACGTCTTCCGCCGGGTGGTGCTGCAGCTCTCGGGCGATGTCGTCTTCGCCGATGAGGGTGTCGCCCACGTAGACGGGCGGAAACTGGTTTCTAGGTTTTTCGGCGTTGCCGACAGGTATGAGTTCCATGGTTAGCTCCTTACGCGCGCTTACGCACAACCTGATACCGCCTTCCGAAATACTCCACTGGCACGCTCAGCATGTGTACCAGGCGAGTAAACGGAAAGAGTACAAAGATAGTGAGGCCAAGGAAGATATGGGCCTTGTAGATCCAGTGCACATCGGCAATGTAGGCGGCAACGCCACCCTGGAGCGTGACAATACCCTGAGCCCAGGCCGAGAACTGAAGCATGGTACTGCCGTCAAGATGACCCATAGTGGGCAGGATGGTCAGCAGCCCGAGCGCCAGTTGAAGGACCAGAATGACGATAATCATGTTATCGGCGAAGGTGCTGCTGGCTTTCACCCGGGGGTCGGTCAGGCGGCGCCAGGCAAGCATGCCACCGCCGACAATGGCCATCAGACCGGCAATGCCGCCCACGACAATGGCCATGATCTGCTTGGTGCCCGGGCTCATGAAGTTCTCGTAGACGGCGTGGGGTGTCAGCAGGCCGACCAGATGGCCGAAGAAGACCACCAGTACACCGACATGGAAGAGCACGCTGGCCATCACCATGTTTTTCTTGCTCAGTGTCTGCGTGGAATGGGCTTTCCAGGTGAACTGGCCGTGATCGTAGCGGGCCCAGGTGCCAATCACCATAATGGCAATGGCAACGTAGGGGTAGATTCCGAATAACAGTGTGTTCAGGTAAGACATGGTCATTTCCTCCCGCGCCCTCAGGCGCCTCCTGCCTGACGGGGCGTGGCATCCGTCATCAGTTGATCACTCAGGTGAATAGTCTGGGTCTGCTCGAGTTCGCGGCGCCGCTGGCCAACAACGCCACCAGTGCTGCAGGAACTTCCCTGGTCGTCCACAAACTTCACCATTTCCTCTTCCCATACCTTGTCCAGAGCCTCCGGCGTGTCATCGCGTTCTTCCGACGCCACGATCTGCGCCAGTTCCTGGCGGTCCGCCTCCCGGCCCGACAACACCAGCAGTGAATCCATCAGGACGTGATACAGGCTCTCGCGCTGGTATAGCCGCTCACCCAACAGCCCCAGAATATGGTGGATGTCTTCCAGCCAGTTTCTGATTTCATCCCAGGGCCGTGTCGAGAGGTATTCCAGAAACAGGGGCAGATAATCGGGCAATTCCCGGGCGTCGATCTCAAGGCCGTTGGCGCGGTATTCCTCCATCAGGTCAACCATCGCCTGGCCCCGATCCCGGGATTCGCCGTGAACGTGTTCAAACAGCAGCAGTGAGGTCGCTCTGCCCCGGTCGAAGGTGCCCACGTAGTTTTCCTGCATGTCGAGCAGGTTGCCGTCACACACCAGGTCAAGGCACCGCAGAAGCTGTTCCTTGCTCTTCCCCGGCAGCCGGCTGTCCTCCAGAACAGCCGCGACCATTGCGTCTTTGGAGGCCTGGAGCTCCTCGGTGGGGTACTCAAGCACCCGTGCTATTACTTTTAGAAGTTGCATCCCGGTCTCCCTATTCCTGCAGCTGCTTCGGGTCCACCTGCTTAACCGTGGACAGTTTCTGGACCATGCTGGTGGTCTGCCTGCGGC
Source organism: Marinobacter halotolerans (assembly GCF_008795985.1). Taxonomy (NCBI): domain Bacteria; kingdom Pseudomonadati; phylum Pseudomonadota; class Gammaproteobacteria; order Pseudomonadales; family Marinobacteraceae; genus Marinobacter; species Marinobacter halotolerans. The sequence continues at coordinate 735,693 of NZ_VMHP01000001.1, forward strand.
CGCCGAACATGTTGAATTTGCTATCACCATTGCAGCCGTCACCAAAGCTGAAACCGCAGCCATTGCGTTCACCGTGGGCGCTGGCGTCCGGGAAGGCCTCTTTCGCCAGCTCGCGGTGGCTGGTGGGGATCACGAAGCGGTCTTCGTAATCTGCGATTGCCAGGTAGCGGTACATCTCATCCGCCTGGGCCTTGGTCAGACCACACTCCTGCAACGCCCGCAGGTCTTCCTTGCCCTCGACGGTCTCGGCACGCTTGTACAGACGCATGGCCATGATTCGCTTGAGAGCCAGCACAATGGGCTTTTCGTCACCCGCGGTCAGCATGTTGGCCAGGTACTTGACCGGAATCCGCAGACTTTCGATTTTCGGCAGGACGCCGTCGAACTCGACCCTGCCGGCTTCCGCCGCGGACTGGATCGGGCTCAGGGGCGGCACGTACCAGACCATGGGCAGGGTGCGGTATTCCGGGTGCAGCGGCAGGGCCAGTTTCCAGTCCACCGCCATCTTGTAGACCGGGCTGCGCTGGGCCGCCTCGATCACGTTCATGGGCACGCCGTCTTTCTTCGCCTGCTCGATCACGGCCGGATCAAACGGGTCCAGGAAGATTTCCAGCTGCTTCTCGTAAAGCTCATGCTCGCCCGGGGCGCTGGCCACTTCTTCAATGCGGTCTGCGTCGTACAGGAGCACACCGAGGTAGCGAATCCGGCCTACACAGGTCTCGGAGCACACGGTGGGCATGCCGGCTTCGATCCGCGGGTAGCAGAAGATGCACTTCTCGGACTTGCCGGTTTTCCAGTTGAAGTAGATCTTCTTGTAGGGGCAGCCGGAGACACACATCCGCCAGCCACGGCACTTGTCCTGGTCGATCAGCACGATGCCGTCTTCTTCCCGCTTGTAGATGGCGCCGCTGGGGCAGCTGGCCACACAGGTGGGGTTGAGGCAGTGCTCGCACAGACGCGGCAGGTACATCATGAAGGTGTTTTCAAACTGGCCGTAGATGTCCGCCTGCACCTGGTCAAAGTTCTTGTCCTTACGGCGCTTTGCAAACTCGGTGCCCAGAATCTCTTCCCAGTTCGGGCCCCACTCGATTTTCTGCATGCGCTGGCCGGAGATCAGCGAACGCGGCCGGGCCACCGGCTGATGCTTGCTGTCGCCGGCGGTGTGCAAATGCTGGTAATCGAAATCGAACGGCTCGTAGTAGTCGTCGATCTGGGGCAGGTCCGGATTGGCGAAGATGTTCGCCAGGATCCGGAAGCGGCCACCGATTTTCGGGCGGATCTTGCCGGAACTGTCACGCATCCAGCCGCCCTTCCATTTGTCCTGGTTTTCCCACTCTTTGGGGTAGCCGATACCGGGCTTGGTTTCGACGTTGTTGAACCAGGCATACTCCATGCCTTCACGGCTGGTCCATACGTTTTTACAGGTCACTGAACAGGTGTGGCAACCGATGCACTTGTCCAGGTTCAGCACCATGCCGACTTGGGAACGGATCTTCATTTTACAACCTCCTGAACAGTGTCATTGCCTTCGCCATCGAGCCAGTCGACGTTGTGCATCTTGCGAACCACCACGAACTCGTCGCGGTTGGAGCCTACGGTGCCATAGTAGTTGAAGCCGTAGGAATACTGGGCGTAGCCGCCGATCATGTGGGTCGGCTTCGGGCATACCCGGGTGACAGAGTTGTGAATACCACCGCGGGTACCGGTGATTTCCGACCCCGGAATATTCACGATCCGCTCCTGGGCGTGGTACATCATCACCATGCCCGGCATGACCCGTTGGCTGACCACCGCCCGGGCCGCGATGGCACCGTTGGCGTTGAACAGCTCGATCCAGTCGTTGTCCTCAATCTGCATCTCTTTGGCGTCGTCTTCGCTCAGCCACACGATGGGGCCGCCGCGGGACAGGGTCAGCATCAACAGGTTGTCGCTGTAAGTGCTGTGAATACCCCACTTCTGGTGAGGGGTAATCCAGTTCAACGCTTTCTCCGGGTGACCGTTGCCGCGCTGGTTGAGCATGTGGCTGACGGTTTTGGTGTTGATCGGCGGGCGATACACCAGCAGGCTCTCCCCGAAGGCACGCATCCACTCGTGGTCCTGGTAGAACTGCTGGCGGCCGGTCAGGGTGCGCCAGGGGATCAGCTCGTGCACGTTGGTGTAACCGGCGTTGTAGGACACGTGCTCGTCTTCCAGGCCAGACCAGGTCGGGCTGGATATGATCTTGCGCGGCTGCGCTACGATGTCCCTGAAGCGGATTTTTTCCTCTTCCTTGTTCCTCGCCAGATGGGTGTGATCCAGGCCGGTGAACTCGGACAAGGCTGCCCAGGCTTTTACCGCCACCTGGCCATTGGTTTCCGGCGCCAGGGTCAGAATCACTTCCGCCGCATCAATGGCGCTTTCAATCTTCGGCCGGCCGGCGTTGGCTCCGTCGATGTGCTTGTAGTTCAGATCACCCAGGAACTTCACTTCCTTCTCGGTATTCCAGTTGATGCCCTTGCCACCATTACCCAGCTTGTCCATCAGCGGGCCAAGGGAGGTGAAGCGCGCGTAGGTGTTCGGGTAGTCCCGTTCAACGGTGATGAAGTTGGGCGCGGTCTTGCCCGGGATCAGGTCGCATTCGCCCCGCTTCCAGTCCTTCACGTCAAAGGGCTGGCCCAGTTCCGCCGGTGCGTCGTGCAGCAGTGGCAGAGTCACTACGTCTTTCTCGACACCCAGGTGGCCCTCGGTCGCTTTCGAGAAGGCTTTGGCAATGCCCTTGTAGATCTCCCAGTCACTGCGGGCTTCCCAGGCCGGATCGGTGGCCGCGGTCAGCGGGTGGATGAACGGGTGCATGTCCGAGGTGTTCAGATCGTTCTTCTCGTACCAGGTGGCCGTGGGAAGAACGATGTCCGAATACAGACAGGTGGTGGACATGCGGAAATCCAGGGTCACCAGCAGGTCGAGCTTGCCTTCCGGCGCCTCGTCATGCCACTTGACCTCTTTCGGCTTGGCGCCACCTTCATGGCCCAGGTCCTTGCCCTGCAGACCGCTCTTGGTGCCCAGCAGGTACTTGAGCATGTACTCGTGGCCCTTACCGGAAGAGCCCAGCAGGTTGGACCGCCAGATGAACATATTGCGCGGATGGTTCTGGGGCGCTTCCGGATCTTCACTGGCAAACGCCAGGGATCCGTCCTTCATGGATTGCGCCACGTAGTCCGAGACTTCCATGCCGGCTTTTTCCGCCTCGGCAGCAATACCCAGCGGGTTACGGTTCAGCTGCGGGGCAGACGGCAGCCAGCCCATGCGCTCGGCGCGCACGTTGTAGTCGATCAGGCTGCCACCGAATTTGGACTTGTCCGCCAGCGGCGACAGGATTTCATCGACACCCAGTTTCTCGTAGCGCCACTGGCCGGAGTGGGCGTAGAAGAAAGAGGTGGAGTTCATGTGCCGGGGCGGACGCTGCCAGTCCAGGCCAAAGGCCAGCGGCTGCCAGCCGGTCTGTGGGCGCAGCTTCTCCTGGCCAACATAGTGGGCCCAGCCACCACCGCTTTGTCCGACACAGCCACACATGATCAGCATATTGATCAGGCCGCGGTAGTTCATGTCCATGTGGTACCAGTGGTTCATACCGGCACCAACGATGACCATGGAGCGGCCTTTGGTCTTGTCAGCGTTGTCGGCAAACTCACGGGCAATGCGGATCACTTTCTCGGCGGGGACGCCGGTGATCTTTTCCTGCCAGGCCGGAGTGTACGGCTTGATTTCGTCGTAGGAGGTGGCACCGTCATCCTCGCCCAGACCACGGCTGATGCCGTAGTTGGCGACCATCAGGTCATAGACGGTGACCACGCGCCCCTCTGTTCCATCCGCCAGCTGTACCTTGCGGCTGCCAAGCTTGTGGGTGAGGGTGTCGGAGACTTCCACGCTTTTGAAATAGTCGTGTTCAATGCCGCCGAAATAGGGAAAAGCGACATCCACAACGTCATCGTGCTTTTCTACCATCGACAGCTGCAGTTCTACCTCGGAATCGCCGGCAGTCTGCTTGAGGTTCCACTTGCCCTTCTGACCCCAGCGGTAGCCGATTGAACCATTGGGTGCAGTCAGCTGATTGGTTTTCTGGTCAATGGCGATGGTCTTCCACTCGGGGTTGTTCTCCTCCCCCAGACCGTCCACCAGATCACTGGCCCGCAGGAAGCGACCCGGAACGTAGCGGCCGTCTTCCCGCTGCTCCAGCATGACCAGGTACGGCATATCGGTGTAACGACGTACATAGTCGGTGAAGTATTCGCTGGGCTTGTCGACGTGGAATTCCTTCAGAATCACGTGGCCCATGGCCATACCCAGCGCGGCATCGGTGCCCTGCTTCGGGTTCAGCCACTCGTCGGAGAGCTTGGACACTTCCGCGTAATCCGGCGTGATCGCAACGGTCTTGGTGCCCTTGTAACGCACCTCGGTGAAGAAGTGGGCATCGGGGCTGCGGGTCTGGGGCACGTTTGAGCCCCAGGCAATGATGTATCCGGAGTTATACCAGTCGGCAGATTCCGGCACGTCGGTCTGCTCGCCCCAGGTCTGGGGAGAGGCCGGCGGCAGGTCGCAATACCAGTCGTAGAAGCTCATGCACACGCCACCAATCATCGACAGGTAGCGGCTGCCAGCGGCGTAGGACACCATGGACATGGCCGGGATCGGAGAGAAGCCGAGAATCCGGTCCGGGCCGTATTTTTTAGCGGTATACACATTGGACGCCGCGATCAGTTCGTTGACTTCGTCCCAGCTGGAACGCACAAAACCGCCCATACCCCGACGGGGCTTGTACTCGGCGGTTTTCTTCGGGTCTTCCACGATGGAAGCCCAGGCGTCCACCGGGTCCGTGTGCTCAACTTTCGCCGCGCGCCACAGCTGCATCAGGTGCTTGCGCATCAGCGGGTACTTCAGGCGGTTGGCGCTGTACATGTACCAGGAATAGCTGGCGCCCCGGGGGCAGCCGCGGGGCTCGTGGTTGGGCAGGTCCGGACGGGTGCGGGGGTAATCGGTCTGCTGGGTCTCCCAGGTGACCAGACCGTTCTTGACGTAGATTTTCCAGCTGCAGGAGCCGGTACAGTTCACGCCGTGGGTGGAACGCACAATCTTGTCGTGTTGCCACCGACGGCGGTAGCTGTCTTCCCATTCACGGCTGACGTTGTGGGTTTCACCGTGGCCGTTGGCGAACGGCTCGCGCTTCTTCCTGAAGTAGTTCAGCTTGTCGATCAGATGACTCATGGTTTTCTCTCCGCTCTCTCGGATCTCTCGGCTCTGTCCGCTTATCGCACGCTCTCCGTCGGACGGATCGGCGTTCAGCTCTGAGATCATTGTGTGCGAGAAAAACCTCGATATCTGCGGGGTTACTACCACATAACCCGTCTCTACTCCCCAGGTGGTATGAGAGCTATACACCCTTGTGTAACAACGCCTGACGCTCTGCACGGCGGTTATCCCTGGCAAACATCACCAGGCTGGCGCCCACCAGAACAAAAGGAATCATGAACATGGCTGTACCCACACCGACCCAATCAATCACGGCGCCAAACAACACGGGCAAAAGGAAAGCCACCAGGCAGGCAGTGGACAGCAGGACACCGGCAAAAAGCGCCGCGACATCAGGACTGCGGGCAATAACCAGACGCTGAAGGCCACCCATGGAACAACCCAGCGCCAGACCCAGCAGCACAATCAGCAGGCCTTCGAGGAAAAGTGGCAGCGCCAGTTCCAGCGCAATGATCGAATCCACTCCGTAAATCGCCAGGGTCATGGGCGGATAGGACAGAACAAACAGAGCCAGCAGCGCGACCGCCAGCGAGCGCAGGATGACCGGCCCGGCACCAAAGCGGTCTGAAAGCGCGCCGCCGACAATCTGGGCAAGGGCGCCGGGAACCACAAACCATATTGCCAACCGGGCGCCTGTTTCCATCGTCAGTAAAAAACGGAATGCCATAAAATCCGGGAGCCACAGCGCCAGCGAGAAAAAGCTGCCTGCGACTACCCCGAAATACAGGCACAGCCGCAAACTCGAGGGGTTGGCCAGGCGCCCGACCAACTGACGGGCAGCGGTTTCGCGATCACTCCGGGCTTCCGGTTCGTCCGTCAACAACACAAGCAACGCGGCCACCAGCAGCAGAACGATCAGGTAGGCAATCGGTACGCCTTCCCAGGAAAACGCCTGCAGGATCACCGGCACAAGGTAGTAGTTGAAGCCTGCGCCAGTCACCCCCGCACCAAACAGGCCCAGCGCCAGCCCTGCCCTGCGGGCGGGCGTGTGGGAAGTCACAAACCCAAGACCGGCGCTGTAGAACCCGCCACCAAGACCCAGCCCCACGGCCACCAGCAGATAGCCGACCCAGGTTTTCACAACAAGCAGGAACACCATCGATACCGCCAGCCCCAGAAGGCAGGCAATCATTACCCGCCTGGCCCCTGAACGTTGGGCGGCAATGCCGGCCGGCACCGCGAACAGGGCACCAGAGGCCATGGGCATGGCCAGCAAAAGACCGAGCTGCAGGCTATCAAGGCCAAGGGCGCTCCGCAGGTGAATGCCGGCTGCCGCAAAAATGGTCCAGCAACCGGAAGCAACCACAAAACCGACCAGCGCCAGCGGAAGGACCACCGCCAGCGACGTCAGGCTGTCAGCCTCATTTTCCTCGTCCACCTTCGACGGCCCCATGGCATTACCTTTAATAAGTAGACTTTAAGTGTCATGTTTTGCCCTGCAAAGCGTCAAAGACTACGATGGAATATCACCAGTAGGGGTAATCCGGAGTCGTGTTTTAACCTCAAGTGGGTACACTACCGGTGAAAAGAAGATCAGAACGCCATTTGACTGGCGGTTTCCGGAAGGCATCGAATGACAGGTAACAGCCCCCTCGTAAAACGCATCGCCATTGTTGTTGGCGCTGTCGTGCTCACGGCGGTTGTCAGCATGGCAACAACCCTGGGGGTATCGCGCAGCATCGAGGGCAATGCCACGGCCATCAATATTGCCGGATCGTTACGAATGGGCGCCTATGAGCTGCTTGCACGTTCAAGCACCCGCGAAAGCGAGTCCGCCGGTTTCATTGCACAGCTTGATGCCTACGAAGCCAGAATGGCCCATCCGGAATTCACCCGATCGATTCCGGACACCGACGATCATCCGCTTTCCCGCCAATACCAGACCATGCGATCACTTTGGCTCGAGTCTCTGCGTCCGGCGTTAACCGCCAAGGCTGGCAGCAGCAACCAGGTCGCGATGGAAAACCTGCTCGGCCTGACCCGTCAGTATGTAGCGGAGGCGGACCAACTGGTCAGCATGCTGGAAGACCGGACGGAGGCACGCATTGATCTTCTGCACCTTATCCAGATCGTCAGCCTCGTGCTTTCCATCGTCATTATCAGTGGCCTGTTTCTGGATCTGAAAAACCGGGTACTGCGGCCACTGCGCAAGCTGGTGAATATCGCGGACGCGGTCAGGCAACAGGATTTTTCCAGGAAGGCCAGGTTCAGTGGCTCGGATGAACTTTCACAGCTTGGCATTGCCTTCGATCAGATGACCAGCGAGCTGGCCCTGAGCTACCACGAATTAAAAGAAGAAGCCCGCGGCAAGACCCGTGAACTGGAGCGCAGCCACGCAGCCCTGGAGCTGCTTCATTCCGCCAGCCGCTCGCTGTTTGCCAACCATGACCTTTGCAGTGGCGCGATACCCATGCTCCAGGATCTCGAACAGTTACTGGGCATTGGCCCGATCCGGCTATTCCTCCACGACAAGCATTCCAGCGAACCGGTAGAGGCAATTACCACCTCCACCAAGGATCGGCCTTTCTATTGCAAGGATCATCACTGCAACGCTTGTCTGGTGACCCCGGAAGTGTTTGACGAACTGCCCTCGGAAGACAATGACGGTCGCCGATTGCTGCTGCCCATTCGCACGCCGGGACAGTTGCTGGGCACCCTGGAGGTCTGGTACCCGGCCAGCACCGGGCTGCCGGAAACTTCGCGCCGCCTGCTGGAAACCCTGAGCGACCAACTGGCCACCGCGATTTTCCTGGAGCGACAGATCACCGAAGAGCAGCAACTGACCCTGGCAGAAGAGCGTGCCGTGATTGCCCGGGAACTACACGACTCACTAGCCCAGTCGCTGTCATATCTGAAGATGCAGGTATCGCGCCTGCGCCGTTTGAACATCGCCGGGGAACATGAAGAAGTCCACCACAACATTCTGGAAGAGTTGAGCAATGGCCTGAACAGTGCCTATCGTCAGCTGAGGGAATTGCTGACCACCTTCCGCCTGAAACTGGACACCCCGGACCTGGCTACTGCCCTGGCCCAGACCGCACACGAATTCTCGGAGCGGCTGGGCAGTGAAGTAAAACTGGAATACCGCTTGCCTCCGCAGACACTGTCGCCAAACGAGGAGATCCATACACTACAGATCGTCCGTGAGGGTCTGGCCAATGCAGTCAAACACTCTGACGCATCAGAAATCGTGGTACAGGTACTGTTTGAGTCGCCGCGGGTACAGGTCAGAATACTGGACAACGGCAAAGGACTTCCCTCGAGTGATCAGCCGGCTCACCACTATGGCCTAATTATCATGCAGGACCGAGCACGCACCCTGGGTGGAAAAGTCAGCGTGAGAAATCGCGACAGCGGCGGTGTGGAAGTCGCCCTGAGTTTTGTACCCAAGAGCCGGCACCTGATTACGTCAGAGCCGGCCATCAGTCAGTCTTTACAACAATCCGTTAAAGAATGAGAAGCACTATGCCAGACAAACTGTCAGACACACCCGCAGGTATTCTGTTGATCGACGATCACCCTCTATTGCGCCAGGGCATCAAGCAACTGATCGACATGGAAGACGACATGCAGGTGGTAGGCCAGGCCAGCAACGCCGCCGACGGTATCCGCCTGGCACAGGAACTTGAGCCGGACCTGATACTGATGGACCTGAACATGCCGGAAATGAACGGTATCGAGGCTCTTAAAAAATTGCGGGAAGAAAGCGTCAGTTCGCGGATCATCATGTTCACGGTCTCGGATCACGAAGATGATGTTGTCGCCGCACTGAGAGCCGGCGCTGACGGCTACCTGCTGAAGGACATGGAACCGGAGGACATGATCGGGCAGCTACACCAGGCGGCGGTGGGCAAGCTGGTGATCAGTGATCGCCTGACCACCCTGCTGGCACAGGCACTGCGCTCCCAGAAACCCCAACAGACATCCCGCCCGGACTTCGACAGCCTGACCCCGCGGGAAAAAGACATTCTGCGCCTGATTGCCGAAGGCCTGTCCAATAAGATGATCGGCCGCAAGCTGGATATCAGCGACGGCACCGTGAAGGTTCATGTGAAGCACCTTCTGAAGAAACTGAACCTGCGCTCACGGGTGGAAGTGGCAGTGTGGGCCGTGGAGGAAGGTTTGCACAAAGCTTAAGTTACATGCGCCCTGGGCAAGCCTGCTTCCGTGATCGCCCTTTCAGGCGGACGGTCGAATGACATCCTCGGGATTCCTTTTTCGAGACTGGTCCCGGCGCTCTTCACGGCGACGTTTCAGCTGGTTGGATTTGAACTCGTTGTCGACCAGGTCCAGCCATTTCAGATGCTGGTTCCACGCCTCGTCTGTCATGTTCTCGGGCTTTTTACAGGCCATGATTGCCTCCTGATGCTCAGAGAAATATCAGCAATTGCCGACGCACCTTGAACGTGCATCTGTCATAAACCTTAACCCGCAACCCCTTCGAGAATAAAGTCCCTGAGTATCCGGCCTGGAGAATCAGGCCGGGTTCTGATAGATGTCCTTGTAGTCTTCCCGGAGCTGTTTCTTCTGGACCTTGCCCATGGTGTTTCTGGGCAGGCTTTCCACAAAGAAGACTCGCTTGGGCTGCTTGTAGCGGGCAAGGTCCTCCTTCAACGCGCCGATGACCTCCTTCTCGGTCAGGGTTGCGCCCGGCTCCAGAACAACGACTGCGGTTACGCCCTCACCGAAGTCGGGATGGGGCACGCCCACGACCGCTGATTCCGAGACGCCATCCATCTCATCGATGATCTGCTCCACTTCCTTGGGGTACACGTTGAAGCCGCCGGAGATCACCAGGTCCTTGTCGCGGCCCACAATCTGGATGTAGCCCCGTTCATCCCGCAGGGCCAGGTCGCCGGTGACAAAAAAGCCGTCTTCTAGTAGTTCTTCCCGGGTTTTTTCCGGCATCCGCCAGTACCCCTTGAACACGTTGGGGCCGCGCACTTCCAGCATACCGATCTCGCCATCCGGCAGAGGTGTGTGGTTGTCGTCGGTAATGCGAACCTCCACTCCGGGCAAAGGCTGGCCAACAGTGCCGGCTATGCGGTCGCCATCATAGGGGTTGGAGGTATTCATATTGGTTTCGGTCATGCCATAACGCTCCAGAATGGCATGGCCGGTGCGCTTTTCGAATTCCCGGTGGGTGTCCGCCGTCAGCGGGGCGGAGCCGGAGACAAACAGACGCATGTTCGCCACCAGCTCCGGGGTCAGCCGGTCATCCTGCAGCAGGCGGGTATAAAAGGTAGGCACGCCCATCAGGGCGGTGCCCCGTGGCATGGCCTCAATGATGGCATCGGCGTCGAAACGCGGCATGAAATAGAGACTGCCGCCCGCCATCAGGGTCACGTTGCAGGCCACAAACAGGCCGTGGGTGTGGAAAATAGGCAACGCATGAATCAACCGGTCCGCGTCGGTGAAACGCCAGGCCTCGGTCAGCGACCGGGCGTTAGAGCCCAGGTTGTGGTGTGTCAGCATCGCGCCCTTGGAGCGACCGGTGGTGCCGGAGGTATAAAGAATGGCGGCCAGGTCGTCGCTGTCCCGGGGTTCAATTTCGGTAAAGGGCTCGGCGGCGTTGGCCTTGTCCATCAGCGAACCATCGGCTTCGGTCCCGAGGGTTTCAACTGCCGGGCAACCCTTCTCCTTCGCAATGGCCCGGGCATCGGTCAGCGATTCCGGACGGCAGACAAACAGCGCCGGCTCCGCGTCCCCCAGGAAATAGCCGATCTCTGACGCAGTGTAGCCGGTATTCAGCGGCAGATAGACACCCCCCATCCGCAGGCAGGCCAGATACAGCAGTATTGCCTCCGGGCTCTTGTCGACCTGCACCGCAACGCGGTCCCCCGGGGTCACGCCCAACGCCTTCAAGGCACCGGCCAGCCGGCTGCTGAGCTCAAGTGCCTGACCGAAGGTGTAGTTACGGCCCTCCGGCGTTTCAATAAAGGTTTTGTCGGAGCGCGGGGTCATGCGCTCGGCAAAGGTACTGAAGAGATTGTCATTCATTTTGTGGTTTCTCCCTTAAGCAGTTTACGCCCGCGCTTGCTCAAATCTCGTACGCTAGAGGAGCACACGATGGTGTAGTTGGCGGTGTACTGTTCGTGATTGCGCTCGATGTTATCGAGCACATAGAGGTAATTGACCATGAGGCCGCAGGACTGCTGTATGCCCTGTGCCGACACGTCACCCAGCCAGTTGATCCGGTGTAGCTCAGCACCGTTACCCAGATGGAAACGCGCCACCGGATTCATCGGCTGGCCATCAGCGGCCTTGGTTTTCAGCAGATAGCGGGCCGCCAGCGGGCGAATCACGTTATCCAGTGCCTCGGATCGTTCCGGATCCTCTGTCCAGCTCGGGTCGTCAAGATGCCTGAGCGTCTCCACGGCATCTGGCTCCAGAAGCTCCGGGTGTTCCAGGTAGGTGGTTTGCAGCCACCGGCGGAATCCCGGCATGGGTGAGAGCGTGACAAAGTGCTTGAGATTGGGCAGCTCCTGTTTCAGCTCCTGAACCACCTGCTTGATCAGGAAATTGCCGAAGGAGATGCCCCGCAGCCCTACCTGGCAGTTGCTGATGCCAAAAAAGGCCGCCGCGTTGGCGGACTCGGCGGAATCGATATCGTACCGGTCACTGGCCAGGATGGTCTGGATCTGGGCCGGCAGCCCCCGGGTCAGTGCCACCTCCACAAAGATCAGCGGTTCGTCACCGATGGCCGGATGGAAAAACGCAAAACAGCGGCGGTCACGGGCGTCCAGCCGCCGGCGAAGGTCGTCCCAGTCCTGAATTTTGTGCACCGCCTCGTAGCGGATGATTTTCTCCAGAATGGTGGCCGGGGTATTCCAGTCAATGCGCTTGAGTACCAGAAAACCCCGGTTGAACCAGGACGCGAACAGATGGATGAAGTCTGCATTGATGGGCTCAAACTCTGCATGGCCCTTCATCAGGCGCAGCATGTCTTCCCGCATCTTTACGATTTCGTGGGTTCCGCCGGTACTCAGGTTCAGACGCCGCAGCAGCTCCTGTCTGCGTGGCTCACAGGCCTCGAACAGGTGCTCCAGCGCGGTATTGTCACGGGATTGCCGGTAGGCCTCGTAGGCCGCGTCAATTTCAGCCGGGTCAGCGGAAAAGTCCGTGGCCAGGCGCTCGAAAAACACGGTTTTTCCAGCGTCGTCCAGGCGTGAGTAGATATCCAGCGCATGGCTGGCATGGGTAATACTGGACACTTCCCCATCGCTGTTCAGCAGCGCCTTGCAGGCCTCAAGCAGCTTGGCAGGGTCGGCAACACCGCCACCACCGCGCCGCCGGAGTAGCGCTTCACGCTGGGTAATATTACTGAACAGTTCCTGAAGAAAACTCATGTTCATAAATTTGCCCTGTTGTCTCGGGTAGGGATTCAGCAGGGGCTTGCGCCCCCGCTACGGATCACGAGATTGGTTTGTTCATCATCATGTCTGGCAGCCACAACGCAATCTGTGGGAAGAAGCAGAGCAGAATGATGCCCACAACCATGCAAAGGGCGTAGGGCAGGCTGCCCATCAGCACATCTCTCAGGGAAATATCCGGGGCAATCCCCTTTATTATGAACAGGTTAAGACCCACCGGCGGCGTAATCAGACCAATTTCCAGGTTGATGGTCAGAATGACCGCGAACCAGTAGGGGTCGAAGTTCGCCGCAAGGATGATCGGCAGCAGGATAGGTGCGGTCATGACGATCACAGCAACCGGCGGAAGGAAGAACCCGGCTACCAGCAGGAACAGGTTAATGGCCCCCATCAGCACCCAGCGGTTTACTTCCAGATCGGCAATGCCACCGGCAAGCGTCTGGGTGATGTACAGCGACGATAACGCGTAGGCAAAGATCTCTGCTGCGGCGATGATCAGCATGATCATCACGCTTTCCCGCAAGGCATCCCGAAAGATGGTTTTCAGGGGCTTTGCCTGCCACATCCGGTAGACGAAGATGGCCAGCGCGATACACAGGAACGCGCCCACACCCGCCGCTTCAGAGGGCGTTGCAACCCCGCCGTAAAGAGCGAAAAGAATGGCCATGACCACGGCAAGGAACGGCAGCACGCGGAGCAAGGCGCGGGCGTTCCCCTCGACGTTCTCCTTGACCTTCGAGGCCATGCCCGAAAGGGCGCTGGGTGTATCGTAGCCGCCGGCCAGTTTGCAGGCGATCAGCGTCCAGGCCATAAACAGGAGCGCCAGCATCAGGCCGGGTACCGCACCGGCGATGAAGAGCCGGCCAATCGACGTTTCCGTCGAGATGCCATAGACGATCATGGTGACGGACGGCGGAATCAGGATGCCCAGGGTGCCGCCGGCGGCAATACAGCCTGCGGCAACGCCGTTGGGGTAACCCCGCTTCTGCATTTCCGGAATGCCCAGTTTGCCGATGGCCGCACAGGTGGCCGGGGATGACCCGGACAGGGCAGAGAACACCGAGCAGGCGGCGATATTGGAAATCGCGAGGCCGCCCGGCAGACGCCCCATCCACAGATCGAGGGACCGATAAAGGTCCTTGCCCGTCGGCGATGAGGCCACGGCGGCGCCCATCAGGATGAACATGGGGATGGCGACAAAACCGAACGACGCAATGCTGCCGAAAAAGGTTTCACCAAAATACGTCAGTTCGCCCATACCCCTGTCGATCACCAGCGCGGCAATGGACACGCCGCCCAGCGCGAAGGCAATGGGAGTGCCGATAGCCATCAGAAACAGCAGGGCCAACAACACGAGGATTCCACTGGTAACAGGATCCATACTTATTGCCCTCCGCGCAGAAATTCAGCGACATACTGAAGCGACAGCATGGTCGCCCCAATCGCCATCGGGGCTATGGCAGGCCATAGCGGTGGATTCCAGACGGTGCCAGTGGTCCAGCCTTCCGACCATGCCTCGTGAACGTAGATCCACGACCCATAGGTCAGCGCCAGACAAAAGCCGATGCCGCACAATCCGCCCAGCACGTCTACACCTTTTTTGGCAACACCAGTCAGGGAATCGGACAAAACGGTGACCGCAACGTGGCCGCCGGTCAGCAATACATAGGGTGCGCCCAACAGCATCGCGCTGCTGATGGCATAGGTAGTGAATTCGGTTTGCCAGACAGTGCTTTCGCCCAGCACGTAACGCACGAAAACCATGTGACAAACGGTAAGAACGCCTATGCCCAACAGGCTTCCGGCAATGACTGCAGCAATCATTGAAAGCCGGTCCATCAGGCGAACGTAGGTACCGCTAATACCCGTAGGAGCGGGTCTTGAATGGGAAACAGAGTCGGACATGATACCTTCTACTCTCTCGAGGAGGGCCCCCGTGAGGGGGCCCGATCATTGGCTGGATCGGTGAACTACGCCGGTTTATTCAACCGCGAGTGCCGCATCAATCAGGGCCTGCCCGTTGGGCACCTTTTCAGCGAAGGACTTGTAGGAACTTTCTTTCGCAATCTTCAGCCATGCCTGGTAGTCATCCGCGGACATCGAGATGACCTCTACGCCGTTCTCACGGAAGACATCGGCCATTTTCTGGTCGAGCTGCGCTGCTTCTCCCGCGAAAAACTCTTCCGCTTTTTGTCCGGCATCGGTCAGTGCTTCCTGCTGCTCCGGAGTCAGACGGTCCCAGCTGCGCTCGGAGATCAGAATGGGCTCGTACATGAACCAGAGCGCGTTTTCGCCCGGGGCAGTCAGGCAGGTCACCTGCTCGTAGATGCGGTATGAGACAAACGAGCCGGAGGATGTGTTAGCTCCGTCCAGAACACCGGTCTGCATAGCTGTGTAGATTTCCGAGGACGGCATGGAAGCGATAGACGCACCTGCTTCTGCCAGCATTTCGTCAAACGCCGGTCCTGCAGCACGCATGGTCTGCCCCTCTACGGTGTCGGGCGAGGTAATGCAGCGAACATCGGAGGCAAAGCCACCAGCCAGCCAGGCATCGGCCAGGACCCGAACACCGGCGTCATTGATCACTTTCTTGATCATGCCCATGAATTCAGAATCGTTGAGCCGCTGGGCGCGCTCGTGATTACGAACGAGACCCGGCATGAGTGTGGCTGAGAACTCGGGATGACGCCCACTGGCGTAGTCCAGAGGCAGTGCGGTCATGTCCAGACGTCCCTGGGTCATGGCGGCCCACTGCTCTTTTGCCTTGAACAGTGACTGCCCGGGATAGACCTGGACCGTGAGGCCCACATCGGCTTTTTTCACTTCTTCAGCAATCAACTGAACCATTTCATCACGCACATCCCCTTTACCGCCGGGGAACTGGTGAGATGCACGAAGTACGGTTTCTGCCGACGCAAGGCTGGCAGAGAAAGCAAGGCCCGCGGCCACAACCAGTGATAAGGCTTTCTTGTTCATGGTAGGTAATCTCCCGTTCTCTTGTTCTTGTATGTATATATCAGCGTATACTGATGTATACATCATCGTACCGGGTTATACTTATGTCAACTGTGCAACAATTAATTGCTGGCGTACGTACAATCACAAACAAATGCAAAGGAGCGCCCGCCCTGTGAAACGCTCAAATACTCAGCGACTTAAAGACTCCCTGGAAGATGACATCATTAACGGACGGTTATCGCCGGGAGAAAGACTGGACCCCGAAGAGCTGGCCGAGCGCTTTCAGGTATCCCGCACCCCCATCCGCGAGGCCATCCACCAGCTGACCGCCAGCGGGCTGGTGACCGTTGTTCCCAAAAAGGGCACGTTCGTGGCCAAGGTGGGAGTGGAGCAGTTGATCGAGATGTTTGAAGTCATGGCGGAACTGGAAGGCATGTGCGGGCGCCTGGCAGCAAGGCGCATCACCCAGAAGGAGCTGGACGGCCTGAGCGAATCACTCCATCGGTGCGAGCAGGTAGCCAGCACCGGCGACCCGGATGAATACTATTACGAGAACGAGGATTTCCATCAGCGCATCTACCGGGCCAGCCACAACGGCTATCTGGTCAGGGAAGCAAACCAGCTCAAGCAGCGGCTCAAGCCCTACCGCCGGCTGCAGCTACAGGTCCGCAACCGGGTCAGCAATTCACTGAACGAGCACCGCGCCATTCATGCGGCGATAAAAGCCGGTGATGCCGCAGCCGCCGAAGACGCGATGCGCCAGCATGTGCTGATTCAGGGTGAGCGCTTCAGCGATTTTGTCGCCACCATGAAACAGTTCAACAGCCAAGCATCATAAACCCGGAGATCAAATGATCCGGGAAAACCGCTGACTCGCACCTTCCTTCCGATAGAGGTCAAAAATCTGGCAGATGGCGCGAATCAGCAACCGACCGGCAGGCTGGACCTGAAGCACGGTGCCATTATCGGCGATCAGTTGGTCCTGAATCATTGGCTTCAGTCGGTTCAGTTCATCCGTGAAGTAACGATCCAGCTCTTCCTGCCACAGGGCCGAGAACTGCTGTCGATCCAAACGGAACTGGCAGATCAGCTGGCCGATCACCCACCGACGGATGCGATCATCCCGGGTCAGGTTCACGCCTTTGTTGATGGCCAGCTGACCCGCGTCGATGGCCGCCTCCCAGGACGGCAAGTCATGATTGTTCTGGAAATAGGCATCGTCGGTCTGACCAATAGCGGAGACGCCCAGAGACACCAGATCGCACTCGGAGTGGGTGGTATAGCCCTGGAAGTTCCGGTGCAGGCGGCCTTCGCGCTGGGCCACAGACAGGCTGTCATCGGGCCTGGCAAAGTGGTCCATGCCAATGTATTCATAGCCGGCGTCCAGCAACCGGTTGATGGTGTTTTGCAGAATGGTCAGCTTCTGCTGCGGGCTGGGCAATGTATCCGCCTGAATCCGGGTCTGTGGGTAGAAGCGGTCCGGCAGGTGGGCGTAGCTGAACACCGACAGCCGGTCCGGGGACATCTCGATCACCGCTTCCAGAGTATCGGCAAAACTTTCGGGCGTCTGAAAAGGCAGGCCATAAATCAGGTCCAGGTTGATTGAGCGAAAACCGATCCGCCGGGCCTCATTGAGCACAGTCTCGGTCATCTCTCTGGGCTGAATGCGATTCACCGCTTTCTGTACCTGCGGATTCACGTCCTGCACGCCAAGGCTGATGCGATTGAAGCCCAGATTCCAAAGGGTTGGCAGGGTGTCCTGATCCACTTCCCGGGGATCGATTTCCACGCTGTAATCCCGATCGTCGTTAGTCTGCAGGTTGAACAGCTCTCCATAGCCGGCCATCAGATATTCCATTACATCCTTGGGCAGAAAGGTGGGCGTGCCGCCGCCCCAGTGCAGCTGCTTCACCGGCCGGTGGCCACCGAAAAGCTCGGACTGGATCGCCGCCTCTTTCAGCACACGCTCCACGTAGGGCATCGCCTTGTCGCGCTTTTTGGTGATCACCTTGTTGCAGGCGCAGTAGTAGCAAAGGTGCGCACAGAACGGCAGATGGGTGTAAAGCGAAAGCGGCCGTCCGCTTGCCCTGCTGCGTGCGGCAGCGTCCACCATGTCGGCAACCGGGTAGCTCTGATTGAACTCCACTGCCGTGGGATAGGAGGTATACCTGGGACCGCTGAGATCGTAGCGGCGGATCAGGGCGTCGTTCCAGATGAAGTCCGGCAGCGCGGAGTGGCGGGGCTCAAGGGCGGGAATGGAGGTCATGGCTAATGCTCTGAAATCTGTTTGCGGTAGTGGGCATTTTATCAAGGACCGACATCCGGTGCGCCGGGCAATTGGCGTAGAACCCCTACCCCTTTGTGGGCATTTTCTGTGTTGCAGGAATAATTTCGCGCCACCTCTCGTTGTATGGGCACACACCCAATCAACGGAGGAAGCGATATGTCTTTTACCTTTCGTTCTGCCTTTCCGCCGGCACTCATGCTTGCGGCCATGGTTCCAGCGAACGCCCAGGCCGATGACCCGCTGGTCCGATCAGAAAACGATGACTACCGTCTCGAGATTTCCGGCCAGCTAAACCGGGCCCTGCTGGTTGCCGACGACGGTGACAAAACCACGCTGCTGAACGTGGATAACAACAATAGCTCTTCACGCATACGGTTTGTGGCCGAATCCACCAACGACGGCCCGCTGGATGCTGGCGCCGCCTATGAGGCGGAATTCACCATTAACAACAGTGCCAGCATCAGCCAGGAAGAAGGGGGAGAGAACAACACCGAGGCGTTCGAAGCCAGGCGGGCCGAGGTTTACCTGGAGCATGAACGGCTGGGCACGCTCTGGCTTGGCCAGGGACCCACAGCCACCGATAGCCTTACCCAGCAGGACCTGTCTGGCACCATGAACGCAGGGTTTTCATTCACAAGCCTTGTCGGTGGGGGCATCCTTTTTCGGGACAGTGGCACCGGCCAGCTCAGCAACACCGACCTGGGCGACGTATCCGACAACCTTGACGGTTTCGGCCGGAACACCCGTCTACGGTATGACTTCCCAGAAATCGGCGACTGGGAATTTCGCACCTCGGTCATCAACGACGGTGCGGTTGATGCCGGCGCTTTCTATTCATCCGAGTTCAATGACCTGCGCATTGAGGCTGCATTCGGCGTCGGTAATGCCAGTGAACTGGGGGATATCAATGACCCGGCCGCCTACGACTACCAGATGTCAGGCTCCATCTCCGTGCGCAACGACAACGGCTATAACCTGACCTTTGCCACCGGCCACGCAGCTTCCCGAGTGAGCAACCGTGACGACCTGACCTTCTTCTACACAAAGGCCGGTTACCGCTCCGAACCCTTCCCCCAGCTGGGCAATACAGCACTGTCCGTTGACTGGGGCCAGACCCGCAACGAAGACCAGAACAATGATCGGTCCGATGTCATCGGTGTGCAGCTGGTGCAGGACATCGACGTCATTAACACCGAAACCTATGCCACAGTCCGCCGCGCATCCCTGGACCGGGATGCTGAGCAGTTCGACGACCTGCTGATCGCCATGGTCGGTTTCCGTCTGGATTTCTGAAAAAAATTTGGCACTGACGGAATAACAGTCTGGTCACCTGCGTTGTCCAGACAACACACATACAAACTGACCAAGACAACGAGAGGACTCAAAGGTGAAGATTTCCGCCCTGAAGAAAGACAGCAAGGATACTGGCACCCGGGTAGCACAGGTGACCGGCGTAAGCGCAAAAGGTCCGATCTCCGCCTATGTGATTTCACCGGCAGGCCCCGCCACAAACCCAGCGATGATTGCGATCCACGGCATCTCACGGAACGCCGGGGAACTGGTGGAGCAATTTCAGGCCGAGGCCACGATGAACAATCGGGTCGTGATCGTCCCCCACTTCGATCAAAAAACCTGGCCCGTTTTCCAGCGCATCACCGGGAAGCATCGTCCCGACCTGGCGCTCCTGTCACTGATCAACACACTGCGTCAGAGCGGCCTTTTGGATGAACAGCGTATCAGCCTCTTCGGGTATTCCGGTGGCGCACAACTGGCTCACCGTTTCGCCATGCTGTTCCCGGAACTGGTCGACGAGCTGCACCTGGGAGCAGCTGGCTGGTACACACTGCCGGTTCCCAAACTGCCCTACCCCCTGGGCATCGGCCCGGGGGCCAGCAAGGGCAACTGGCACCTGCTGATGGAAAGCAGCCTGCACCAGTTCCTGGAGCGCAGGATTCACGTCTACGTTGGCAGTGAAGACACCCTGACCGACAGTTCCCTGAGGCGTGAACCACTGCTGAACCGCATCCAGGGTGATACCCGCTACGAACGCGCAGAACGCTACGTAAGCCTGATCACGCACTATCAGTTGGAGATGGGCTTACCGGGCAATGCGCACCTCGAGGTGCTTGAGGGGTGCGGTCACGATTTTTCTCAATGCTGTAACCAGGGCGGAATGCTCTCGCGCATTGCCGCCACGAGCAGTAACCGTGACCGGGTCTGAGCGCCCATAACGCCCGAACACCGAACTGACGACAGCCAAAAAAGGATCTGATCATGAGCTTTAACGAACTGGTAAACGACCCCACCACCCAACTGACCGAAGCCAAATGGTCATTCGCGACTCGCCGGGTGAACCAGGCGGATGCCGTCTCCCTGGAGACGGATTTTGCAGACACCCAACACGGCGACCTGATTCTGGGCCGGGTGATGAGCCTTGGAAAACACGGCGGCATACAGCTATCCAGCGGGCGCCGTTCTGAACTTTTTACCGGCGATCTGGTGGTGCTTCCCTGCGCCGCCCGCTACGCGCCAGACCAGTTCGAAGGCACCGCTGAAATTGATCCCGAAGGCGCTGATATGTTGGCCAGTGGTGGCTGTCTGGGCAAGGCAAGAGCCAAGAACGAACGGGTCAAACCGCCCACCCGGGTTCTGCCCATCGGGCGTCTGACCAATGTCGGTGGCGCTCCAGTAAACCTGACAGACTACGCGCTGCCCAAGCCTGCCCGGAAGTCACGGATTCCGGTGATCGCGGTTTTCGGTACCGCCATGAACTCCGGCAAAACGCTGGCCACCGCACGGCTGGGATATGGCTTGCGCCAGACTGGCCTGCGGGTAGCAACCATCAAGGCGACCGGCACCGGCTCATTTGGCGATTTCAACGAATTCGCCGACACCGGCGTTCACTACATCGCCGATTTTACCGACGCCGGCCTGGCAACCACCTACCTTTTGCCGCTCAATGAGATCAAGGATGGAATCGAGCGGTTGTTGTTCGACGCCGAGCAGAACGAATGTGACGTGGTGGTGATGGAAGTCGCTGATGGCCTGTTCCAACGGGAGTCTGCGGCACTGCTGGCAGACACTGAATTCCGCGAACGCATTGGCGGCATGGTATTCGCCTGCGGTGATGCCGTGGCGGCAGCCGGCGGCGTTCAGGAACTGCGCCGGCTTGGTTACGAACCAGAGGCACTGACCGGCATGCTCAGCTGCTCACCCATGGCCACCGCCGAAGCGCAGGCTGCTACGGGTATTCGGGTGATGACCAAAGGCGAGCTGTCAGACCCCGGCGAGGCCATGGCCATTCTGCGCCGGACCACCCAACCACAGACAGAGGCAGAGACCCAGACGCCATGATGCCGAGACTCCTTGACCATGGCCGTCGCCGGATGCTGCTTGGCGTGTTCGCGCTGATCTGCGCCGAGGGCGTCGCTGCAGGCGCTGCGGCCTTTGCCACACGAGTGCTGTTCAACGCCCTGCACGGTCAGCAGGCGCTGCCCCGGGATCCCATGATCCTGCTGGCAGTATCGGGCCTGTTGATCGCCTTTTGCCGGGTGGCCGCCCGGGCCAAGGGTGAACGTATGGGCCAGTATTACGCCCTCGATATTCGCCACGCGCTGTTCAACCAGGGGACGGCCATGTCGGTCAGCGACGTCTCCGCCCGGCGCACCGGGTATATGTCTTTGCGCTTCGTGGGTGATCTGACCGCATTCCGCAACTGGTTAGGGCTGGGGCTGCCACGTTTGCTGGCCGCCATCGTGCTGATTCCCACCACACTGGCGGTATTGGGCTGGATGCATCTGCCTTTTGTCTGGGCCGTCGCACCGCTGTTTCTGATGGCCCTGCTTGCGATCGGGGTCGGCGGGCTCAAGCTGCCGGTCATGCAACGCCGGGTAAGATCCCGCCGGGCCGCCATTGCCGCCGATATGGCGGAGCGTATGCCCATCGCACCGGAACTTGGCCAGCTTGGGCGCCGGGGCCAAGAATCCCGTCGCATTGATAAGCGCTCAAAACGGATGATTTCCGCAGCGCTCACCCGGATCCGCCATGCCGAGATTCTGAAAAGCATGCCGGATCTGATCGCCGGTGTGGCCGCGGTAGCGCTAATCTGGGTGGGAAGCCGCCACAACCTGGACACCGGCACCATCGCCGGTGCACTAGCGGCACTGGGCATTGCCCTGAAACCGATGCGGGACCTGGCGACGGTCTGGAACCATGGCGCGGCATTCAAGGCCGCCCACAGCAAGTGCGTGGCGGCACTGCAACGGCCGACCCGCCGCGAATCCGCGTCGGGCCTGCAGCTCGGGAAAAAGCAGCCCCTGGACATTCACTTTGACCGCGCAGGCATGCCACCCATCAGCGCCCGGATCGGCGCCGGCGAGCGGGTTAGCCTGACTGGCGACAACGGCACCGGAAAATCCCGGTTGATAAGGACGCTGGCTGGACTGGACACCCTGGAAAGCGGCACAGTAATGCTTAACGGTAAATCCCTGGCGGAATTGTCCCAGGGCAGTCTGCGCCGGCGGGTCAAGCGAATCGGCAGTGACCCGACCATCCTCAAGGGGTCACTGCGCAAGGCGCTGACCCTGGGACTGGATCGCCGCCCGGATGACAAGGTCATTGCGCAAACCGCCCGAGCTGCGGGCCTGCAGAGACTGCTGGAGTCAGAAGAAGGGCTGGACAGATCAGTTGCCGAAGGCGGCCGGGATCTGTCCGCCGGCCAGCGAGTCAAAGTTGCCATGGTGCGAGTCATGCTGGCAAAACCCGGCCTGATCCTGATTGACAGCTCTGCCGGGCAACTGGATGCTGCGGGAAAACAGGCGATGACCGACTGGCTGAAACAACAGCGCGCGACCGTTATTGCCTCCGAGCATGCCTACCTGACTCCAGGCCTGTTTGACCAGACACTCAGGCTTGGCTAGAGCCGACATAACCTGGACGAGCTAGACACTATGACGCATACGCTGCACACACTGAAACAGCCCGCCAGGCCATGGCTGGCAAGCCTGAAATTGGCTGCCCTGCTGATCGCGATCGCTGTCTGCCTGGCCGCCAACCCACTGGCGGCTGATGACGAAGCCGAAGAAATGGCAGAAGAAGCCGCGGAAGAAGCTGCCGAGGAGTCGGCAGAGGAGGCCGCTGAAGAGGCGGCAGAGGAATCCGCAGAGGAAGCGGCGGAAGAGTCTGCCGAAGAGGCTGCAGAAGAAGCCGCCGAAGAGTCAGCGGAGGAAGCCGCGGAAGAGTCCGCCGAAGAAGTCGCCGAAAGCGAACTGGAAGAAGGTGAAGAAGACGGAGACTTTGAGCAGGAGCGGGAAGAGGATCGCGACGAGTTTGTGAAAGAATCCGGAACTTCCGGCGGAGAAGCCAACTCGCGGACCGCTTTTTTTGAGGAATTCGGTGAACGGGATCTGGTCGTGCGCCAGGAGCTGCTGGTGATGGCAGACACCGGGCAGATCGACACATTGATCGGTCGCGCCGAACTGTCCCTGGTCAGCCGGATTTCTCTCAAGCGACTCTCCGGGGAGCTGGCCCGCTTTCGCGTTGCCCAGTCCTACAGCCCGCAGCAGCTTTCCCAACGTCTGAAGCAGCAACTCCCGGACGCCAGCATCGACCTGAATCACGGCTATCAAATCGCAGGCTCCGCCGATCAGGACCCGGAGAACCCCCGGCTCGCCGGGGGCGTCTATCAGGTCCCCAAGGAAGCCCGGAGCAAAAGCATTCGCATCGGAATGATCGATACCAATGTCGACACCGAGCATGCTGCATTCTCATCCAGTCGCATCACCGAGCGTGATTTTCTGTCCGGGAGCCAGCAACGGGACCTGAAACACGGTACCGGCGTGGCGTCATTGCTGGTCGGTCGGACCGAGACGTTTCAAGGTATTGCCCCCGGAAACCAGCTACTGGTGGCATCAGTATTCGCCGACTATTCCGATCAGGGCCTGGTTGCCACCTCCCACGACCTGATCGCCGCCATGGACTGGCTGGTGGATCAACAGGCGAACCCCATCAACATCAGCCTTTCAGGCCCCTTCAACCAGGTGGTGTCGGCGGCCGTCGAGTCGCTGGCGAAGGAAGGTATTTTGCTGGTCGCCGCCGTGGGCAATCAGGGGCCTTTTGCGAAGCCGCGTTACCCGGCCGCTTATGCGAACGTGATCGGGGTAACAGCGGTGGACAGGAATGGTCGGCTATACAGCCAGGCAGGCCGTGGTGATCAAGTGGATTACTCGGGACCGGGGGTGGGAATGCAAGTGGCGAGAGCAGGATCGGGGACCGAGTTTGATTCGGTCAGCGGTACCTCCTACGCCACGCCACTGATTACCGGGCTGATGCTGGCTTACCAGCAACAGTACGACGTGACCTCAGAAGAAGGCGAAGCCCTGCAGGCGCTGATCCGGAAGGACATGGTGGATCTGGGTCAACCCGGTCGTGACCAGTTGTTCGGGCATGGCCTGCCGGGCCGGACGTGGATCGACAAAACTCTGGGACTGTCAGAGTAGCGCCACTTCAACCAGCATCTCGATGCGATTATCATCGAAATCGAGCGCCTGGTTATTGGAATTGTAGTTGCGGTGTTCGGCTTTTAGTTCCAGGGTCACCGAATCGGTTACTGGCGCATCCAGCCGCACTCGCCAGCGCTGTCGGTAATCCCGTCGTTTGGCGTTGAGGCCGGGATCTACTTCGTCATAACGGCGAATTTCATAGCGCCAATCCGCACGAATACGGACCGGGGTTTCGTCCAGCAGACTGAGCCGCTGGACGTATCCGAAACTGACGCGCGGGCTCTGGTAATCATACACCGCATCGTCTGCGTCTTCCCTGTGATAGCGGGCCTTGGCGGTCAGATACTGGGTGGTGCCATCCAGGAAATAGAACGCAGAGCCATCCAGCCGCTGGCCCTGGTTGTCCCGACCCGGCGCCCCGTCCAGTCGGGTATTTTCATAGCTCAGGCTGCTGCGGACATAAAGCTTGCGCGTCACCAGATCACTAACATAGCCACTGAGCATCTGTTTGTTGAGCAGGGACTCGCCTCCTACCCTGGCATAGGTCACATCCACCCTGGCGCCGGCGGTAACACCGGCCAGATCCCGGCTAAGGTCCAGGTAGGTGTAATGAAGCTGAAGATTGAAATCCTGTTCCTCGAAATAACGTCGGTCTTCCAGCAGATAGCCTGTGCGTAACTCCGTGTTGTCTCCGATCTGGTCTTCATAACCCAGATCCAGCTCCGCAATGGCGGCAAAGTCGCTCTCGGCCGAGGAAACATCAAGGGCATCCACCACCAGATTGTCTTCAAACCGCAGCCCACCGGTGGCCGAGACGTCCAGCCCATCCGTCCAGCAGGTTTCGTCCGCCTGTTCAGCAGTCTGGGCAGACAGGACGGATGGCCAGATAGACAGAATGGCACTGGTGAACAGTGCCCCTGGAAAAACGGAACGAGAAAAAGGGGCCGAAAATATCATGAACGCTCCTTGTACGGGAAAATTGGTATGGGTTGCCGATTATTGCCAGCGATCTGACATCAGCGCCTGCTCCTGTTCGGAACTCAGGGGCTCTCCCCCGTCGAGTGACTGCAGGGCTTCAGCAATCACACCACCGTTCCCGGATGCCGGAATGTAGGCCTGGGCATTGTCGCTGTCTGCCAGGGTCTCGCTGGCCCGGATCTGCCATTCACCTTCGCCCGATCGACAGGCAAGGCCGACCGTCTGCTGATCCTGCATTTTTGCGGCAAACTGACGGCATACGCCGGCTTCAGCCGTCTTGAAAGTCGCCACCGGCATCACCTGAACCGCACCCTCTGGCTGGCTATAAACCTCGCCACTGGCGGTCTGTTCCAGGCTTTCGTTCAGGGCCTGCGCCAGGCCGGATGGCGCATCGCCCGGCGAGATGATGAAGGCGCTGGCCGCCACCAGCAAGGTGACACTGGCCGCCGTGGCATAGGCCCAGCGGCTGAAGACCGGCTTTTTTGGAAAATCCACAACCTTCCGGGTCGACCGAGGCTCCGGGGATGCCGGCTCGTTGGCGGCTGAGGGCGCTCCCCTGGCGGCATCAATCAGATGCTGGGGCACGGGTTCGTCAAGAATACTGTTCAAACCACCCTGAACGAACTGGTCCGATTCGCGCAGCTGCGCCAGAAATTCCCGCGCTTCGGCGTCTTCTGCCAGCAGCTTTTCAACGTCGGCCTGCTGTTCAGGTTCCAGCTCCTCGTCAAAATACGCCATGATCTTTTCAAATTCTCGATCGTTCATTGGGTTTTCTCCCCATCTTGCTCTATCCCGTCAGACGACCCCAGCTCCGCCTGTATCCGGCTTCGGGCTCGGTAAAGGCGGCTCATCACCGTGCCTTTTGGCACCTCCAGCATGTCCGAAACCTCCTGATAGCTGCGGCCTTCCACCGCAATCATCAGCATCACCACCCTTTGGTCTTCCGGCAGCAGGTCCAGAACCTGCGACACCCGGTCAAGCATGTTGTGGTTCTCCGCGGCATGCTCGCTGCGGCGATCCGGAGCTTCCGGCACTGCCTCCGCCTCAAGCGACACGGTGTCGCTCCTCTGGCGGCGCTTCAGGTCGATCCAGGTGGTCTGAATGATGCGATACATCCAGGAATCCAGCCGGGTACCTGCCTGCCACTGATGCTGCTTGCGTAACGCCTTCTCGCACGAGAGCTGAACCAGGTCATCGGCCTCGCTGAGATTGCCGGTTAACCCGGTCGCAAAGCGACGCAGTCTTGGCAGCAGGCTGACCAGTTGCTCACTGATGTCTTCTGACATTAAAACGTCCTGTAGTCACAACGGAAGGAGCAACGGTTTTATTCCCTTGCCCGCCTAAAACAGTTCACTGATTTTGCCTGAACCACCCATCCGGCGTACGCGTATCTTCTACTAGCAGGACAAAAACCTTCACCCAACGGAGCGGCAAACCGGCCATGGCAAATCTGATTCTCATTCTCGGCGACCAGTTAACCACGGACATCAGTGCCTTAGAAGGGGCCGACCGTGAAACTGACCGCATTGTCATGGCCGAAGTCCACAACGAAGCCAGCTACACTAACCACCACAAGAAAAAACTGGTGCTGTTATTCAGCGCCATGCGACATTTTGCCCAGCAACTTCGGGACGACGGCTGGCAGGTTCACTATCAGCAATATCACCCTGACAACAAGGCGCAGTCACTTGAGTCGGTGGTTGCCGCTGCTATACGTGACCAGGGAGCAGACCAGGTCATTACCACGGAATGCGGCGAGTGGCGGCTTCACGAGCAGATCAGCCAGTGGCAGGACTCTCTTGGAGTGCCGGTTCAGATACGGCCAGACACCCGTTTTTTCGCTACCAAACAGGAATTTGCCGACTGGGCCGAGGGCCGCAAACAACTGCGCATGGAATTCTTTTACCGGGAGATGCGCCGCAAGACCGGCCTTTTGATGACGCCGGAAGGAAAGCCCGAGGGTGGCGAATGGAATTATGACGCCGATAATCGCCGTAAATGGACCGGCAAACCCGCGGCACCCGCCCCGTTTCGAGTAGAACCGGATGCGGTCACGCGAGAGGTAATGGAGCTGGTGGACGAACACTTCGCGGACCATTTCGGCACCACGGAAGACTTCCACTTTGCGGTGACTCCAGAAGACGCCAAGCAGGCGCTGGCTCATTTCATGGATTTCGCGCTGCCCTGTTTCGGCGACTTCCAGGATGCCATGTCAGATGAAGAAGACTGGCTATTTCACTCCATCCTGTCGCCCTACATCAACTGCGGCCTGCTGGACCCGTCAGCAGTGTGCGAGGCGGCCGCCCAGGCCTGGTATGCCGGGCAAGCGCCAATTAATGCAGTTGAGGGATTTATCCGCCAGATTCTGGGGTGGCGGGAGTTTGTGCGCGGTATCTACTGGATGAACATGCCCGGCTACGCTAAGGAAAACCGATTGGGCAATACCCGCGACCTGCCCTGGTTTTACTGGACTGGCGACACCAAAATGCGCTGCATGCACAAGGCCATCGACGCCACCCGACGCAACGCCTATGCCCATCACATCCAGCGACTGATGGTAACCGGGAACTTTGCGCTGCTGGCAGGGGTAAGGCCGGAGGAGATCTGTGACTGGTATCTGGCAGTGTACGCCGACGCCTATGACTGGGTGGAGCTGCCCAATGTGCTGGGCATGGTGATGCATGCCGATGGAGGATACCTGGGCTCCAAGCCCTACGCCGCCAGTGGCAAATACATCCAGCGGATGTCGGATCACTGCAGCAACTGCCATTACAAGGTGAACAAAAGCACGGAAGAGGATGCCTGTCCGTTCAATTCTCTTTATTGGCACTTTATCAACCGCCACCAGGCGGATTTTTCCAACAATCCCCGCATGGGGATGATGTACAGAAACTGGGAAAAACAGAAGCCGGAAGGGCGGGAAGCATTGCTCAAAAGGGCCGATTATCTGCTAGCCAACCTGGATACAATTTAGCTCGACAAAGAATAAACCGGTGGTGCTATGCTGTATTACACGGTTGCCTGACAACCGGATCTGGATAGCCTGACAACCATGAGATATCTGAAAGGTGTATTGGCAGTGTCGCTGGCGGTGTCCGTTTTAACCGGACAATCCCGCGCAGCGGTCCTGTCGCTGTACACTTTCCCGGCGGCTCCATACCAGGTCGTGGACGGGACCTCGGGCCCGGATAGAGCTGTTCGCGGCCTGACGGTGGACACGATCATCTGTGCGGCATCAGGGGCTGGCGGCCTCGCCCGGTTCCATGCTGCGCCACAGAAACGGGCATTGCATTTTCTGCTCAACGATCAGGTTGACGGTTATTTTGCAGTCGATCCGTCGACTTCCCTGGACGAATTGGCGCTGCGAACCGACCCGGTCTCCCTGGAAAAATGGCACCTGGTATCAAGGGCTGACTCCGCCCCTGCAGAGAACCCCAGAATCGGAGCGATCAGCGGCAGCAACGAGGAGGCCTGGCTTCGAGCCCGCGGCAAAGACATTTTTGTGACGGTTCGAAGCCCGCAGCAGTTAATTGCGCTTCTGCAACGCCAGCGTATTGACCAGGTCTTGATGGACCAGCGGGTTCTGGAATCCCTCAGTGGCACCGAAGGGTTGAGTAGCCAGTTTCTTCGCTATGTGCCGTTACACATGTATCTGAGCAAACGCTTTGAAAGCCGCAATCCCGGATTTGTCGCCGCCTTCAACCGCCAGATTCCCGACTGCATCGACGGCAACTTTGACCTGGACGAGGTGGAAACCGCACACATACGGGGTTTGGCCTATGATCTTTTCCGGGAAATCGAAGCAACGGTTCCTCTCAGAGCCGCAATCAAGAACGGGCCGGGAATCACCAACCTTTCAGAGATCCTCAATCTGGATGCCCAGTGGCAGGCGCTGGCCCCACTGCACTACTCCCCCATGGCCAGGCGGGTGGCAGACACAGATGCATCGGTCGCTTTGAGGAAATGGCAGGAAACACATGGTTCGCTGGTAACGGAAGTGATGATAACGAACAACATAGGCACGCTGGTGGCCATGAGCCGTCTCACGTCCGATTTCTGGCAGGGAGACGAGCCCAAATTCCAGCGACACATCCGGGAAGCCACGCGAGATCTATACGTGTCACCCATCCGCTATGACGCGTCAACCTCCCGGTTCCAGGTCACGGTCAGTCTTCCAATCCACGTCAAGGGTCGCTGGATTCCCGTGGGTGTCCTGGTGATCGGTTTGGACGTCGAGGAGGCGCTGGTCGGGGAGAACCATATTTTATACCTGACCCAGACCACGCCGCGCTAACCTCAGGGGGGACCGACTTCGCAGGCCAGCACCAGCGCCCAGAACTCGGAAAAGTTGTTGACCACCACATCCGGTTTGTCCGGATGCTTGTGGGTTCCGGGGAAAATCCGGTTCAGCCAGGGTTGATCCCACTGGGCGCCGTTAAAAAACACGGCCGTCATACCAGCCCGCTTGGCGGCGATCACGTCAGTGGTGCTGTCACCGACATACCAGACACTCGGGTCCGCCGGGTAGTGCAGTTTCTCCGCTGCCAGCAGCAGCTGGTCGGGATGGGGTTTGCGCAGGGGCACATCGTCACCGCACACATCCACTTCGAACAGGTGGGTCCAGCCGGTGTCCTCCACGGCGTCGAGCTCATGTTCGAAGAACTCCCGATCCCGGTTGGTAATCACCCCCACCTGAATCCCCAGCCGCCGAAGGCCTTCGAGCACTTCCCTGACCTTGGGTTCAAACGCCTTTACCGTCCCATAATGATTCCGGTAGTGCCGGTTAAAGGCCAGGTGGGCGGCGTGCTTGGCCTCCTGATCGTCACCGAACAGCACTTCGAAAATATCGGTGCGGGAAATCTTACGATCCGCCCTTACCTTCGGGTGTAGCCTCGCAAACTCCCGTACGTAAGCAACAAGCCTGGCATCCTCCGGGGTCTTGCTGTCTTCCGGCGCCAGCATGCGATCAACCAATCCCAGTTCCTGGAATTCCGGGAACATATCGTCCACGGCGTGATACATGGCATCCAGCGTATCCACCAACGTGGCGTGCCAGTCGAATAACACCACTGCAGGCCTGATCAGCCGAACTACCGCCGGATGCCAATCGGGCTCCTGGCGGGGCGCGGGGCGCTGGGGCTTCGGGTAGGGGCGCGGGCGCACCTCGGCCGGCACTGCCCTGAAGGCGCCGGGCTCGTTGCGCTCCAGCAGTGCCAGCAGATCCATCAGTTCCTCAAAGCTGTCGAGAATGGCGGACGGCCGGTCTCTGGAGCTGAACCAACTATTGATGCGCTCCGGCTCCCAGGCCGCCCCGTTGTAGAAAATGCCGGAAACCCCGCCTTTGTTGGCGGTCAGCATGTCCACATAGCTGTCGCCCACGTACCAGACCCTTTCATCCAAAGGCAGGTCCAGCTCATCCAGCGCACGGGTGATGACTTCAGGATCGGGTTTGTACTCGGTGACGTCGTCGGCACAGACGGTGACATCAAACAGGTTCTGCCAGCGCCCTTCGTCCACCACGGCCAGTTCCTTGTCCAGGAATTCCCGGTTGCGGTTGGTGGCGACTGACAGCCGGATGCCCATCTGCTTCAAAGCTTTGAGGTATTCATAGGCGCCCTGCTGAAACGGCCGCACCTTGCCGAAATATTTCCGGTAACAGTCGTTGTATGCCTCGTGGGCAATCAGCTTGGCCTCTCTGTCGTCCCCGAATATGGCGTTAAAAATGTCCGTGCGGGACACCCGCCGCTCAGCCAGAATCCGGGGGTGGAGGCGCCGAAAAATGCGGATATAGCGCACCAGGCGGGCATCATCAGAAGTCCGGCATTGATCCTCGGGTAACAGCCGCTCCACCAGCCCGAGATCTTCCAGCTGCGGCAGCATCTCTTCCATGGCGCTGAACATGGCATCGTGGGTGTCCACCAGAGTGCCGTGCCAGTCAAAAACCATGACAGACGGGGCGGGCAGGTTATCGCTGAACTGGGCCATCAACAATCTCCGACGGGTGTTTATCCGTATCTGATCAGTATCATTCAATTAGACCGACACGCAAACCATGCACAAAAAAGCCCATCTCCCTGAAAAAACCTGCCCGGTCTGCAACCGACCTTTTGCCTGGCGCAAAAAATGGGCAAAGGACTGGGACAGCGTTCGCTATTGCAGTGAGCGCTGTCGACGCTCCAAAGGACTGGCGGTATGACCACCGTTGTCTGGTTCAAGCGCGATTTGCGAACCCATGACCACGCCCCGCTGGCGGCCGCAGCCGAGCTGGGCGCGCCGGTTATTGCCCTGTACGTGGTGGAAGACGACTACTGGAACCTGCCCGACTCCAGTGACCGGCAATGGGGGTTCGTCCGTGATTCCCTTGCGGACCTTGACCGCCAGCTCGCCCGGGCCGACAACCGGCTGACGGTGTTGCGCGGAGACATGATCAGCGTGCTGAAATCCCTGAAACGCAGTCATGATATCCAGCGGGTGTTCTGCCACCAGGAAACCGGCGGCCAGTGGACGTTTGATCGCGATAAAGCCGTGATCGGCTGGTGTGACGAGCAGCAGGTGGAATTCCGGGAATGGAATCAGTTCGGTGTGGTCAGACGCCTGACCGATCGGGACCTGTGGGACAGGGCCTGGACGGACCTGATGCGCCGGCCGGTGTTGCCGGCGCCAGGCCATCTTCCAGCGCCCGGAACACCGGTGGACGGTGCGCTTGCTCCTAAGGATATTGAGGTGGCGGCAGGAGCGGCCTGCCCGGACCCTCAGGCCGGTGGCAGCGGCAAAGGCGAAAGCCTGCTCAAGTCCTTTCTGGAGCGACGCTGCATCGGCTATCAGTACAATATCTCCAGCCCGAACACGGCGGTTACTGCCTGCTCGAGGCTGAGCCCGCACATCGCCTACGGCAGCGTCAGCCTTCGCCACATCTACCAACAGGCAAAGGCCATCGGTGGCCATCGCAATACCCTGCCCCGCAAGCAGAAAAGCCTGACCAGTTTCCGCTCGCGCCTGCATTGGCACTGCCACTTTATCCAGAAACTGGAAGACGAACCGGAGCTGGAATTCCGAGCCATGCATCGGGAAATGGAACATCTGAAATCGGGCCCCAACGATTCCGAACGGCTGCAACGCTGGCAGGAAGGCCAAACCGGCTGGCCCCTGGTGGATGCCTGCATGCGCGCCCTGAACCACACCGGCTGGATCAATTTCCGCATGCGGGCCATGCTGATGGCAGTGGCCAGCTACCAGTTGTGGCTGCACTGGCGCGATCCGGCCCTACACCTGGCGCGCCTCTTCACCGATTTCGAGCCGGGCATTCACTATTCCCAGACCCAGATGCAGTCCGGCTTGACCGGCATTAACGCCCTGCGAATCTACAACCCGGTCATGCAGAGCCAAAAGCTGGACCCGGAGGGAGAATTCATCCGCCGCTGGATTCCGGAACTGGCGGGGCTGCCGGCGGAGATGATTCACACCCCCTGGCTGATGACCCCGGCTCAGAAGGAACGCTTTGGCGGTAACACCTACATTGCGCCTGTGTGCGACCATCAACAGGCGGCCCGGGTTGCCCGCAAGGCGGTTGGTGAGTTCCGCCGGCAGCACGTTAGCCGGTCAGAAACAGAGCGGGTACTGGACCGCCACGGCAGCCGTAAGGGACCGGTTCAGAACCGGCCAAAGCACCCAGAACGTAAGACTGGAAAAACCAGCGACAGCCAGCTGTCACTGTTTGACTGAACGCGTTACCGGCATCTCCATGGTAACCATGACATGGCCATCATGGTTCCAGATACCAGGGCACACCGGCTCGGTCACTGCGCTCCAGCTCGGCAATTACCTGGGCTCCCAACAACAGAATAATGGCGCCAACCTCCAGGCTGATCAACAGCACAATGATAGTTGCCAGGGAGCCATAAACCACGTTGACGAATGAGATGTTAAGGAAGTAATACATCATCACCAGCCTTGTAGCCTCCCACAGAATGGCGGCAACCAGGCCTCCGATCAAAGCCCGGCGGGGTGATACGTGCAAAATGGGCAATACTTTGTAGATGACACTGAACATGACAAAAACGCTGACGAAGCTCAGCAGATAGAAAACAAGCCCCGTCTCTTCATAGCTCGCGTCAATAAAACCGAACAGCAGGGTCAGAACCAGAAGGCCGACACCCAGAGCCAGCATAAACGCATAGGGCAAAATGGCAGAGAACCAGAACCCTCGGCTCGGGTTTTCCGGGCGGTGGAAGATGATGGCGATCGAGTCTTCAAGCATCCGGAACGCAAACGAACTGAAGAACAACAGCACCGGAATCCCGGCGATACCAATGATATCCCTTGATTCCATAAAGGCGCGCACAGCATCCATCCAGACATTGGCATGGGCTGGCGAAAAATGCTGGATCTGGATCGCCATGACCTCCAGCAGTTGCTCTTCATCCACAATGCGGGTCAGCAGGACACCGAGCAATGCCAGCAGCGGCACCGCCGACAAGAGAACGTTATAGCCAACGCCTCCTGCCAGCAGGATTCCATGGTTGCGGAAAAAATGGCGCAGAACCCGCCGGGCGAACGACCACAATCGACGAACCAACAGGCCCGGGGATCCATCATTCTCCGTCATATCATCCACTGGCCTGGCGATCACCCCCGGTTTCAATATCCAGCAATGACTCGACATCGCTGGCCTCAAGCGTTTCTTCTTCAAACAGTGTATTCGCTAATTTTTCCAACTGTTCACGGTTCTCTTTGAGTCGCTTGTTCACCTCTTTCTCGATATCGGTGATCAGTTTTCTGACCTCGTCATCAACCTTCTCAGCGGTTGCCTCGCTATACTCGCGCTCCCGGGAGATCTCGTGGCCAAGGAAGACTTCTTCCTGACTCGAACTGACGGACATGGGGCCAATGGCCTCGCTCATGCCCCAACGAGCGACCATGCGGCGAGCCAGTTTGGTCGCCTGTTCTATATCATTCTCGGCGCCACTACTGACCTCATTGAAGATTAGCTGCTCCGACGCCCGGCCGCCGAGCATGACTGCAATTCTGTCCCGGGCATAGCTGGCCGTCATGTTCAGGCGATCCTCGTCCGGCGCCTGTTCGGTGAGGCCCAGGGCCTGGCCACGGGGAATAATCGTCACCTTCTCCAGCGGGTCGGCCTTGGGGAACAGCAGCGCCGTTAGCGCATGGCCGGATTCGTGGAAAGCAATCACTTTTTTCTCGTCATCGCTGAGGTTCTGCTCACGCTCGGCCCCCATAATGACCTTATCCCGGGCCATGTCGAAATGCTTCATGGCAACCAGCTTGCTCTCTTCGCGACCTGCAAACAGCGCAGCCTCGTTGGCAAGGTTTTCCAGGTCGGCGCCGGCAAAGCCGACGGTTCTGCGGGCCACCGCTTCCAGATCCACGTCCTCTTCCATGGGAATGGCTTTGGTGTGAATTTCCAGAATCTTCTTCCGTGCCTTTCTGTGCGGCCGGTCCAGGGTAACTTTCCGGTCGAAACGACCCGGGCGCATCAGCGCCGGATCCAGAACGTCCGGCCGGTTGGTGGCCGCAATCACCACCACGGTTTCGTGGGGCGAGAAGCCGTCCATCTCGGAGAGGATCTGGTTCAGCGTCTGCTCCCGCTCGTCGTGGCCGCCACCCACACCGGCGCCGCGGGAACGGCCGATGGCGTCCAGCTCATCAATGAAAATAATGGAAGGCGAAGCCTTGCGGGCTTCCTCAAACATATCCCGCACGCGGGAGGCGCCGACGCCCACGAACATTTCAATGAACTCGGACCCGGAAATGGAGAAAAAAGGCACATCGGCTTCACCGGCAACTGCTCTTGCCATCAGGGTTTTACCGGTGCCGGGAGAACCCACCATCAGCAGCCCGCGGGGGAGTTTGGCGCCCAGGCGCTGGTAGTAGTCCGGATGTTTGAGGTAATCGACAATTTCCGCCAGGTCCTTTTTGGCGTTGTCCGCACCGGCAATATCCGCAAACGTTTTACCGGGCTCATCCCGGGAAAACCGTTTGGCTTTGGACTTACCCATACTGAACAGGCCGCCACCCTGCTGACCGCCCATCTGTTTTTGCATGCGCTGCCAGAAAAATACAAACAGGCCGATCAGAAGCAACCAGGGAAGAAAGTTGACCACCAGACGCGACAATATATCCGGACCGGATTCCTTCGCAGTAATGGCTACACCGTTTTTCTCCAGCAAGTCCAGGATACGGGTGTCGCCAACCTCGGGGATATAGGTGCGGAAGACCTGCCTGCCCGAGGCGTTTGCCGAATCTCCCGCGGACTTCATGGTCCCCGTTACCTGGTGCCCCTCGATCGTCACTTCCGCCACCTGGCCGGAGGTGACATTCTTTTTGAACTCGTTGTAAGTCAGGTCCTGTGAACCCGCCTGGGAAAACAGTTCAATGGCATAGAAAACCGCAAAGCCCAGCAAAAGGGCGTTTAGTACCCGTACCCATTGGGGTGGCTGCGGTGACTGGGATGTTTGAGTCTCACCCTTCATGTGACCACCCCTGGTCCGCCCTGAACCGGTCGCCATATTTGTCAGCCAGCGTGGCCAGTGACTTCCGGACAGAGTCAAAGCCACGATGGTGGGCATAGTTCATAGGGCCACCCCGGAAGGGGGCAAAGCCGGTCCCGAAGATCATGGCGCCGTCTGTCAGGGTTTCATCTTCGATCACGCCCTCACGCAGGCACGCCATGCAGGCATTCAGCATGGGCAGCAGAAGCCTGTCCAGGGTGTCGTCCGGGGCCGGCTCTGTCTTGTCCTGCTTGTCGGCCTTGCCTTTCTTCCACTGATACAGGCCCTCTCCGGACTTTTTGCCCAGCTTGCCGTCTTCAACCTTCTGCCGAAGCCAATCCGGGGCGGGCGGCATACCCGTGTCCAGGCGCTCGCGCAGCATCTCGGCTACGCTGAGGCAGATGTCCAGCCCGACCTGGTCAGCCAGCTCTATCGGCCCCATGGGCATGCCGAACTCTTCTGCCACCCGGTCGATGCTTTCAGGGGCAACGCCTTCATCCAGCATGACCATTGCTTCCACCAGATAGGGCGTCAGCGCCCGGTTGACCAGGAAGCCCGGCGCGGTATTGACCGGGGCTGGCAACCGGTCAATCTGGCCGACAAAGACTCTGGCACGCTCCAGCACTTTTTCATCGGCTTTGTCGTGCCTCACCACCTCGACCAGTGGCATCAGGGCAACCGGATTGAAGAAATGCAGGCCCACCAGGCGTTTCGGATCCTTTAGCTCCTCACCCAGAGTTTCCAGAGGAATACTGGAGGTGTTGGTGGCCAGGATGGCGCCCTTTTTGAGCCTGGGCTCTGCGTCTTCGTAGACCTTCCGCTTGATGTCTACCTTCTCCGGCACTGCCTCAATCACCACATCGGCCTGTTCAACACCCTGGTTGGCAAAATCCGGTGTCAGCCGATCCAGAATGTCCCGACGCTGGGATTCTGAGCGATGTTTCTTCTCACACAGGTCGGACAATTTCCCGACGGCTTCCGCCAGTTTGTCCGCCTCCATATCAAACAGGGTGACGTTCATTCCCTGGAAGGCGCACCAGCCGGCAATGTCCGCGCCCATTTCGCCAGCACCGACGACATGTACATGTTTGACCGGTTCTGCCTTGTTGCGGGTCAGGCCCTTCATTTTTTCCCGCAGGAAGAACACCTTGACCAGGTTGCGGGAGGTGTCGGTCATCATCAGCCTGGCAAACGAGGCGATCTCCGCCTTGCGCATGGATGGACCAGAGTCCCCTCCGAACTGCTCCCACAATTGGATCAGCGCCTCCGGGGCAGGATAATGCTGTGGCGGTGCCTTTTTGGCCGTCTGCGAACGCATCTGCCGGGCTTCCAGCTGCCTGGCCGGCTTGGTGGAAAGCACCCGACCCCGAAGGCCATGGCTGCTTTTGTCGATGTCCCCCACTATCGCAGCCTGAACGGCCGCATCCACGTGGCGTTCCTCAATCACCTGATCCACCAGCCCCAGCTTTTTTGCCTTGAAATGGGGGATCGTCTTGCCGGTCAGCATCAGGGTCATGGCCTCTATAGGGTCCACCAGGTCGGTAAACCGGTCGGTGCCGCCAAGGCCGGGGTGAAGACCCAGTTGCACTTCGGGGAATCCAAATTTGGCCCCCGCAATGGCAAGCCGGTAATCACAGGCCAGGGCCAGCTCCAGGCCGCCCCCGAGGCAGGAGCCGTGGATCACTGCGATAGTGGGAAACGACAGTGCCTCAAACCGGTCAACCACGTCGTGGGCGGCGGTAAGCTTGTTCACTACATCCGACTCTGACTTGAGCTCGGAAAATTCGGATATGTCCGCGCCAAGGCAAAAGCCTGTGGGCTTGGTGGACCGCACTACCAGGGCTCTCGGCGGCTTGCTCTCAAGCTCCCCGACAATGTCTCCGAGCTCTTCAAGGACGCCGGCAGAGAGTACGTTGGCGCCGGCATCCTTCTTGTCAAAGATCAGCCATGCAACGTCGCTGTTGTCCCGTGCCAGGTGCCAGTGCTGCCAGTTTCCCGCATCCTTTGTGGTGTCGGTTTTTTCAAACGGGCCCCGGGCCATTTCACGGCTACTCAGGGCTTTCAGAATATGACCTGTCATGATTGCCTCCAGAATCCTTTGGCTAAAGCTTGGTTACTAAGCGCGGCAGTGTTCTCGAAGGTGTTAAACCGCCTCGATCAGCATCGCTCCGGACTGGCCGCCACCAATGCATTCGGTGGCAATGCCCCGCTTCACACCTTTTCTGTGCAGGGCGTTCATCAAGTGCAGAACGATCCGGTTTCCGCTGGTGCCGACCGGGTGGCCGATGGCCACGGCACCGCCATCAACATTCAGGCGCTCGGGGTCAAGTTTCCCCATGGGCTTATCCAGCCCCAGGGCTACCTTGCAGAATTCCGGGTCGTCCCAGGCTTTCGTACAGGCCAACACCTGGGCGGCAAACGCTTCGTTGATTTCCCACAGGTCGATATCGTTAAGTCCTGCGCTGTGTCGTTTCAGCAACGCGGTGGAACTGAGCACCGGGCCAAGCCCCATTATCTTGGGGTCCAGGGCGGACCACTCACTGTCTATAAGGACTGCCTTAGGCTTAAGGCCGTACTTCTTCACGGCCTCCTCGGAGGCCAGAACCATCCAGGAAGCACCGTCCGTTACCTGTGAACTGTTACCGGGCGTCACCTGCCCATAAGGCGGTTCAAAGGCCGCCTTGAGCTTGGCGAGGGCTTCGGCGGACGTATCCGCGCGGACACCGTCATCGCGCTGGAACAGCTCGCCTTCTGGCGATACCGCTGGCACAACCTCGTCGTCCAACCAGCCCTCTTCCTGGGCACGCGCAAGGCGCTGATGGCTGGAAACGGCGTACTCGTCCGCCTCCTGCCGGGTAATGTTGAACTGCTGAGCCAGGACCTCTGCCGTCTGGCCCATGCTCAGTCCGACAATAGGATCGGTCAGACCTTTTTCCAGACTTATTTCCGGCTTGAACTGCTTCGCACTGAACTGTGCCAGCTGGCTGGCATAATCCTGAGGAGACGAGGCTGCATTCAGTCCCGCCAGCCATTCCACTGCCTCACTCTGAAGCATCATTGGGGCATGGCTGAGGGCCTCGGTGCCCCCGGCCAGAATCAGATCACTGTCGCCATCGCGAATGTATTTGAAAGCCGTATCAATGGACTGCATGCCAGAGCCACAGTTGATCTGTACCGTGAAGGCTGGCATTGCCTCGCCCATTCCCAGGCGAAGGGCGGCAATTCGTGCCGGGTTCATTTCCTCCGGGACCACGTTGACGCAACCCAGAATCACCTGATCATAGGCCTCTGCAGGAATTGGCTGGCGCATCAGTAACGGGCGACCACACTGAACCGCCAGATCTACTGGCGAGAAGGGTCCAGGACGGCCCCTGGCCTTGAGAAACGGTGTGCGCGCGCCATCCACAAGATAAACCTTGCGCGCTGCCGAAGCCCGCTTCGGGGATGTATTGTTGGGTGTCTTTTTCGAGTTGCTTCCGGCCATGGGTCTATCCCCCCTCTTCCAATCCTGAAGTTCGAAAAGTTTTCAGAAAGGACGCCAACCTTCACCAGCGCCTTCCTTTACCGTGGACTCAATATCAGAGGTTTCAAGGGCACATTCGTTGAAACAGCGGTTGAAATATATCTTTTAATACCTCAGCTTTATATCTCTAAACCAACCAAACCCGAGACGGGAGATGCAATGAGAGGAGGACGCGTATGTCACGCCCCCAAGACCAGTTCCCAACCCGCCTGGAACGCAAGCTGGGCATGTTCGAGCGATTGGATCCGGTAGTACACACGCCAGAGGAGCGTATCGGAGAAGGCCCGCTTTCCGCCGACCAGGTGCGTGAATTCGATGAGAGAGGGTTTCTGTTTTTCGATTCCTTTTTTTCAAAGGATGAAATGGACAAATTCATCCAGGAACTGAAAGATTATGAGCAGGACGAGGACCTTAAGCTATCTGAAGGCACTATCCTGGAGCCGGGAAAGGAAGAAA
Source organism: Marinobacter halotolerans (assembly GCF_008795985.1). NCBI lineage: Bacteria > Pseudomonadati > Pseudomonadota > Gammaproteobacteria > Pseudomonadales > Marinobacteraceae > Marinobacter > Marinobacter halotolerans. The sequence continues at coordinate 775,559 of NZ_VMHP01000001.1, forward strand.
TCCGTTCCATCTTCGGCATCCACGAGATTTCCGAAAGGTTTGACCGGCTCACCCGGGATCAGCACCTGCTCGATTGTGTGCGTCAATTGCTGGACAGCGAAGTCTATATCCACCAGTCGCGGATCAACTACAAACCTGGCTTTAAAGGGAAAGGCTTCAACTGGCATTCGGATTTCGAAACCTGGCATAGTGAAGACGGCATGCCGCGGATGCGGTGTCTGAGCTGTTCGATCGTGATGACGGATAACACCGAGTTCAACGGCCCGCTGATGCTGATTCCCGGCTCGCAGAAGTACTTCATCCCCTGTGTGGGTCGCACGCCGGAAAACAATTACAAGGAATCCCTGAAGACCCAGAACCTGGGTGTGCCGGATGCTGCCAGCCTGACTAAACTGATGGACGAGAACTCGATCGAGGCACCGAAAGGACCGCCAGGCTCGCTGATCATCTTCGAATGCAACACCCTGCATGGCTCCAACATCAATATGTCGTGCTGGCCCCGGAGCAACTTGTTCTTCGTCTACAACAGCGTCCATAACACGCTGGAAGAGCCTTTCTGCGGCAACAAGCCGAGGCCCGAGTTTCTCGCCAACAGGACAAACTGGGCCCCGCTCAAACCGGTATGACCTGCTCAGGGCAGTACGCTGCCGCCGCCTGCCGGCCCCTTGAAAGGGGCCCGGTCAGCGGTATCCTGCTTTTGCTCGTCATTCGGGATCTCCATTCCCTGTTCGACCGCCGGCCGCTCACCCACGCGCTTTAACCAGTCGCGAAGCGGTTTCAGACCGGCGACTGCCTCGGCATCCTCATTCGCCAGCTCATCAACCGCGTTTCTGGCCCAGGCGTAGCTGGCCACATCGGCAATGCTGTAATCAGCGCCGCCCAGATAGGGAACCTCGCCCAGCCGCCCGTTCATCACCTCAAGCAGCCGCAGAGACTCCTCCCGGTAACGCTTGATACCAATATCACTTTTGACCGGTGCCGCATTCTTGAACCAATGCCACTGCCCCACCATGGGTCCGAGATGGCCCATCTGGAAAAACAACCAACCCAGAACCTCGGTGCGTGCCTCGCCAGAAGCCGGTAACAGACGGCCGGTTTTTTCAGCCAGATAGATCAGGATATTACCGGATTCGAATACCCGTCTTGGCCCACCATCAGCGCCCTCAGCATCATGGTCGACCAGGGCGGGAATCTTGCCGTTGGGGCTAATCTTCCGGAACTCCGGATCATGCTGTTCGCCTTTGCTGATATCCACGGCGGTCACGCGGTAAGGGAGTCCTGACTCCTCCAGCATAATCGACGCCTTTTGTCCGTTCGGCGTGCTCCAGGTGTATAGATCAAGCATCATGATTCCGTCCTCCTTTTATCTTGGCATTCAGTTGGTCTCTTCCGGTGTTTCCGGCCCCGATCTATCCAACGACGGCAGCACCAGTACGGGGCACGGCGCATTCACCGAAACATACTCCACGGTTGCCCGGCGCAAGGGCCAGTGGCCGCTGCTTCCCCGGGACACCAGCAAGAGCAGGTCAGCGCCCAGTTGACCTGCCAGACCTACCAATTTTTCACCGGCACTGCCTGCCACGACATGCAGATTCGCGGTGCGGTTCATGGGCAGGTATTTCCGCACCAACAGATCCAGGACCTCCCGGACCTCGGCCTCCTTCTCTTCCGGGGCTTCTTCCGTTACATGGGGGAAGAAGCCTCCACCACCGGGGCTATAGGCGCTGGCCAGGTGCAAGTCACCGTCCTCGTCGAGGAGGTCCATGGCAGCCTCAATGGCACGCTTGCCCTCGCCGTCGTCGTGAGGATCAATGGCGATCAACAGTTTCCGATACATTCTGACTCTCCTGTCTGGTTTCTGAGGTAGCTTCCACCTCCGGAAAGGCCCGCCCCCGGACCAGCTCGTCCATGCTGTAGCCGCGATAATCCGCGCGCAGGGCCCGAATAAGTGCGACTGCCATAAAAACTAGCAGAATACAGAATGGCAGCCCTAATGAGGTGATCACGTTCTGCAGGGCATCCAGGCCACCAGCCAATAGCAGAGTGGCCGCAATGATGCCCTGTGCCGCCGCCCAGAAGAGCCTCTGGCGTACCAGAGAAGGCTGGTCATCGCGGCGGGTCAGCATGTCGATCACCAACGAGGCGGAGTCGGATGAGGTGGTAAAGAAGATCACGATAATCACCACGCTGAGCGCAGAAGCCAGATCGGCCAGGGGAAAGGCTTCCAGAAAGGCAAAAATCGCCACTGAGGGATCCTTCTGGACCTGCTCGGCAAGGGCAACCTGACCGCCCATTTCCACCTGGATGGCGGATAAGCCGAAGATTCCGAACCACACCAGGGTGAACGCCGTAGGGGCAAACAGCACACCGGCGACAAACTCCCGGATGGTGCGGCCGCGGGAGATCCGGGCGATGAAGATACCGACATAGGGCGCCCAGGAGATGGTCCAGGCCCAGTAGAAGAGCGTCCACTGGCGCTGCCAGTCGGTCTCGGTGAACGTCTGGGTCCAGAACGCCAGCCAGGGCAGCGCATGGAGGTAATCACCCACGCTCTGGACCATGCCCTCCGCTATAAAGACAGTCGGCCCCACTGCCAGCACAAATAGCAGCAGAATCATGGCCAGCACGATATTGAGCTGGGACAGCCGGCGCACCCCCTTATCCAGCCCTAGCGCCACTGAGGTGGCGGCGATGCTGGTGATAACCGCAATCAGACCAACCTGGACCAGGCCGGTGGACGGTATGCCAAACAGGTAATTCAGGCCACTGTTCAACTGCAGGGTTCCCAGCCCGAGGGAGGTGGCCACACCAAACAGGGTGCCGAGCACCGCAATGACATCCACCGCCCAGCCCCATGGACCGAAGGCGCGCTCCCCGAGGATCGGAAAAAACAGGCTGCTGATGCGCATGGGAAGATTGTGCCGGTAGGCAAAGTAGCCAATGGCAAGCCCTGGCAGGGCGAAAATGGTCCAGGTATGCAGGCCAAAGTGGTAAAGCGCGACCGTCATGGCATCGCTGGCGGCTTGCTCTGAACCGGGCTGCACACCATCAAAGGGCGGAGCGGCAAAATGGGAGACCGGCTCGGCGACCCCCCAGAACATCAGGATGGTTCCGATGCCGGCGGCAAACAGCATGGTGAACCAGGTCAGGTTGGAATAATCGGGCCGGCTGTCATCCGCACCCAGCCGAATGTTGCCATAGCGGCTGACCGCCAGGCCAAGCAGAAACACCAGCAAAGAGGTAACCGAAAGGATATAGAACCAGCCGAGGTTCCGGGCCACCCAGCCGGTAAGCCACCCGAAACTCTCGGCTACCGCCTGGTCAAACGGGACCGCCAGGGCGACAAAAAAAGCAGCAATACCCGCCGAGGTGAAAAATACCCCCGGAATGGTCTGTAATCCCAACCGGTGTTGCAGCCGCTCCAGCACACGAGCCTCCGTTTCTTCCTGAATAGTCTGCGAGAGGCCTTACGCTACCACAGGTACCCGTTGGCTGCGGGACAGAGGTCAATTCTGATTCAGCTGCTGGTGCTTCAGCATCTGTTCCATCATAAGTTGCATCTGATCCATCCGGTTTTCCATCATCTGCAAACGCTGCCCGCTATCCATTCCGGGGCCGCCGGTCTGATTTCCCTGGGCATTACCGGGCTGCTTCTTGCCCTGGCTATTCATCATGCCCGGGTTGTTGCCCATCATTCCCTGGCCATTACCCATCATACCGGGCCCCATCATGCCGCCCTGCATCATGTCCATGTGCTGTTGCATGGCCTCCATGTGCTCCTGCATCAGCCGCTGGCGCTCCTGCGGCGAGCTGGCCTTGGGTACCTGCTGCATCATGGACTGCATTTGCGTCATGTTTTCATGCATCTGCTGCATCTGTTCCTGATTCATCATCCCGCCGCGGGGCATTTGGCCGGGATTGCCTTGCGCAAAAGCCCAGGCCGGCGCTGCCACTAGAACGGAACACGCAACTAAACGATTAAATCTGTTCATGAAATACTCCTTGTCGGCTGCATGTATCTACATCATTTTCAGTAAAGACCATAAAACTGAACTGCAACTGAAAAAAGAACGCCGATTCAGATTAAGTGACCATTTCTTGACCTGAATCAGTTTTCCACTTCTGTCTGGATCGACCTCCAGGCTGGCAACAGGCTTTATGACTTCACTGACTCTTGCGAACACAGCAATTACTGAGACTGACCCCGGCACTCTGGATTGCGAGATCCGTCCCTGTGCCGATGGCCAGGCCAACATCCGGTTGCCAATCAGTACCTGCCGACCTTCTCAACCAAAACCGTTTGATCCGGATTTTTCGTGGTCATGATGACCGTGATGATCGGCGGGTCGCTCCTCAGACATTACGATCGTCACTCTTGTCTGCAGGCCAGGGCGAGAACGCAAGGAAATAAAGCAGAAAAAGATTGACCAGCGGGATCAGTATCAGAAGGCCGAGCGGCCCCGGGTACCCCATACGCTGGCAAAGACGCCAGGCGGGAATCACAACGATGACGCCAATCACCAGCATCCACAGCCAGTGACCTGCCCACATGGTGTGACCAAACGCATTATTTTCCATCATCAGCTGAATATCCTTTTCGAGAGTCCACCTGCGGTATGAGCGATAGCGTGAACCAGACGGCTCATAGAGTTACAAAGTTAATCTGTGTTCTTTCGCAGAAGCCCACCTTTAAAAATAAACCACATAAACCTTAATTCAAACTGAATCTCATAGGTGCCCCGATACAAATCCGCCACTATAATTGAATCAATTAAAAAGCTGATGATTGGCAAAGGAGCGTGCCATGACCAAGCGCCTGGTAATCTGTGCCGATGGCACCTGGAACCGCCCGGAAGAGGATCTGCAGAAAGATGTTCCCACCAACGTGCTGAGAATTGCACGGGCAATCCGGCCGTTTGCGGCGGATGGACTGCCCCAGCATGTGTTTTATGACTGGGGAATCGGCTCGTATCATAACGCCCTGGTCGGCGGCATCACCGGTCAGGGCATCCACAAGAACATCATGGATGCGTACCGTTATATTGTTCAGAACTACGCCCCCGGCACAGACATCTATCTGTTCGGATTCAGCCGCGGCGCCTACACCATTCGCTCACTCTGCGGTCTGATCAACAACTGCGGCATTCTGAAACGGCCCGACGCAAGGCTGATCCAGCAGGCGTTTGACCACTACAAAAAAAGCGGTGAGGCCTGGAAACCATCCGGCCGAAAATCCATTGAATTTCGCGAGGCCCACAGCCATGAATCCCGCGAAATACGGTTTGTGGGTGCATGGGATACGGTGGGCGCGCTCGGGGTGCCCTTTTCTCTGTTGGGGCTGTTTGATCGCAAGGACGAATTCTATGATACCAAGCTGGGTAGTAACGTTCGTGTGGCCCGGCATGCACTGGCAATTGACGAACGCCGAGAGGACTTTGAACCCACACTCTGGCAACCCCGCGAAGGGCTGGACCTTGAACAGGTATGGTTCGCCGGCTCCCACAGCGATATAGGCGGCGGCTATCCGGAGGACGATCAGGGCCTGCTGGCCTCAGACATCGCTTTGCAGTGGATGGCACAACAGGCCCAAAAGGCTGAGCTCGATCTCGAAGAGCACCTTCTTGCAAACCTGGACCCCAGCCCCAGTGCCAGACTGCACAATTCGCGGCGTCATATTTTCCGGTTTTCAACGCCCCTGGTCCGAAACCTGAAACCGGGTGATCTTGAAACCTCCGTTCACCCATCGGTGGAAAAGCGCTGGCATTCGCAGCCGGATTACCGGCCACCCAACCTCAGGCAGATCGGGTTCCCCGATGGGCGCGGTTGAAAAATGGCGGCGACGATCCAATGTATACAAGTAGAAGGGCGAAGGGATGCCCCAATTCGTTTACCAACACAGGAGGTGTACTCCTATGGCAAACTCAGAACAGAAATGGTTCGACCTTTACGAACGCTATACCGAGAAAACGAAAGAGTTCTTTAACGAGTCCAAAGAGTCAACTGTCGAGGCGCTTGATGAGGCGCTGGAAAAGGCCAAGGATTCGCTGCACAAAACCGGTGAGTTGACCCAGGAAGAAGGCCGTCAGTTCAAGGCCTACCTCAAGCGGGATCTGGAACAGACCGGCAACGACTTCAACCGCTGGAGCCAGTGGATCAAGACCCACTCCTCCCCTAACCGCGTTCAGTCAGGCTTTATGGAGCTGACTGCCAAGGTTGCCGACAGTGGCAGCAATTTCCTGGAGCGGCTGTCGGAATGGGCAAAAGAGACGGGCGTCTACCACACTGGCGAAATTGCGGTACCAGGCGCATTCAAATGTCGTGCCTGTGAGGGAGAGCTGCACTTTGAGGCGGCTGGCAGACTACCCCCCTGCCCTAAGTGCTCGAAAACCGAATTCCGTCGGGTGGGCTAACGCAAGCCCGGCCCCATCCGGAATTAACAAAAAGGCGCCCCAGGGCGCCTTTTTCGTGCTGCTGTCTTTTAGAACATCACTCGTGCGCCGATGACTGCAAACCAGTCTTCCGTGCTTCCGCCACCGTCTCTCGCAAGGTCAGCCGTATCGCTGTACTTACGCTCGTGAACCACACCCACGTAGGGTGAGAACGTTCGCTCGAAAAGGTCGTAGCTCAGCCGAAGCCCTACTTCAGTGGAATTGAGTCCCTTACCGACGCCGATCTCCCGATCCTCAGAAAGCGCCACCAGGGTTTCCAGACTGGCCGACAGGATCCAGTAATTGGTGATCAGCAACTCGTATTCTGCCTCTAAATCTATGGAAGCATCGCCTTCATCGCTGACATACAGGTTGGTATCCACCTCGACCCACTGAGGCGCCAGGCCGGTAAGCCCTAGTACGCCGTAGACCCGGTCTGCTCCTTCCGGGGTGTCGATACGAACGCCGGCTTTTGCATCCCAGAAATCGCTAACCGGGGTCTGGGCAACAAACTGGTTTTCCAGGGTTTCCCAGGCATTGTGAGCTTCTTCCCATTCTCCCGCGAACAGCCAGTGAAATTTGAGTTCGTCGGTCCCATAGAAAGCACCGCCCTCAATCACCGCCAGCTCTTCGTCGGCGTCGCTGTATCGATACTCCAGTTTTTCGGCGGACACCCCCCAGAAGGATTTTGCGGTCTGGGTTTTCTTGGCCAGGTCGCTCTGTGCCATTGCCGGGGTCACCAGGGTAGCCATGGCCAGCGAGAAGGCGCTCAGGGATGCCGTCAATCGGGTCATGACTCACCTCCCTGTTGCCCTTTTTGCGTACGTTCAGCAACTTCGCTGTCCGGACCGCCTTCAACCACGATTTTTCGGAACATGCCAGACGCTGCGTGATATGACAGATGGCAGTGGAACGCCCATTGGCCCGGGGCATCCACCTCGGTTTCCATATAGACGGTGGTTGCCGGCGACACGCTGATCACGTGTTTGACGGGGTTCCATTTACCTTCGCCCACGTCAAGAATCGACCACATGCCATGCAGGTGCATCGGATGGGTCATCATGGTCTCGTTGACGAATTTAAAGCGCACCCGTTCGCCGTATTGAAGCACGACCGGATCCGCATCCTCGTATTTCACACCGTTGATGCTCCACTCGTAGCGCTCCATGTTACCGGTCAGGCGCATCTCGATTTCACGCGTGGCTTCACGGTGCTCATAGAGCGGGTTCTGTGCTTTCAGATCGGCATAGGACAGAAACTTTCCACCGTTGGCCGCTTTCGGCATCAAACCACTTCCGGCGGCATAGAAAGGATCGCTGGCATCCCCGCCCGACATGCTCATGGCCGAGTGATCCATGCCTGCCATATCGCCATGGTTCATGGAGCCGTGATCCATTATGGCCTTACCCATGTCACTCTGATCCGCGCCTCCATGATCCATCCCGCCATGGTCCATTCCACCATGATCCATATGCCCGGCCATGTCCGCCATGGTGAGCAACGGTGCCTCTCGCATTTCTGGCACGGCTGCTGTCATGCCCGGCTTCGGCGCCAGAGTGGCCCGGCCAAAACCTGAACGCCCCATGGACTCTGCAAAGATGGTGTAGGCCTTTTCATCCTTGATCCGGACAATGACATCGTAGGTTTCGGCGACACCGATGCGGAATTCGTCCACATTGACCGGCTGAACGTTGTTGCCATCGGCCTGCACCACCGTCATTTCCAGTCCGGGGATACGAATGTCGAAATAGGTCATGGCAGACGAGTTTATGAAGCGCAGGCGTATGCGCTCACCCGGCTCGAACAGGCCGGTCCAGTTCTGCTCCGGGCCCTTGCCATTGATCAGCGCCGTAAAGCCCTGCACGTCTTCGATATCGGCCTTCATCATGCGCATGTCGCCCCACATCAAGCGGTCCTCGAGGGTGGCCACGAAGCCTTTTTCGTCGGCCTCGGCAAAGAAGTCGCCCACGGTCTGCTGCTGACGGTTGTAGTAGTCCGCCGACATCTTCAGATTCCGCATAATGCGATCGCCGGAATGAGGGTGCTTGTCGGTAAGCTGCACCACATAGTCCCGGTCGTAGCGGAACGGCTCCCGGCCCTTCGGCTCGATGACAATTGCGCCATAGGCGCCGTTGGGTTCCTGGAATCCGGAATGACTGTGAAACCAGTAGGTGCCCGCCTGCACGATCGGAAACTGATAAGTGAATGTCTCTCCCGGTTTGATGCCGGCGTAGCTGATGCCGGGCACCCCATCCTGCTGATACGGCAGAATCAGCCCGTGCCAGTGGATAGACGTCATCTCGTCGAGATTGTTGGTGACGTTGATGGTGACGTCTTCGCCTTCCTTTAACCTTAGAACCGGGCCCGGGGAGGCACCGTTATAACCGATACCTTCTTTGACGAAGTCGCCGGTATCGATCTGCACCCGGTCAACTGTCAGATTATATTCCCCAGCGCTCGCGGCAAGGGAAAGCATGCCGCCCGCCAGGGCGACGATCCACTGTTTCATCATGGGGTAACCTACTTACTTGAATTCAATATCGCCGTACATGCCAGCCTGATAATGACCGGGCACATTGCAGGCGAACTCCAGCTCAGCAGGCTTGCTGAACTTCCAGATGATCTCGCCGGACTGGCCCGGTTCCAGCAACACGCTGTTGGCATGGTCATGACTCATGGTGTGGCCATCGCCCATGTCCATTTTCATTGCCTGTTCGTCAATGCGATCGCCTTTGATCACGCCATGCTCGACCATCATCTGCATTTCTTCCTGATGCGCTTCGTGCATGGCCGCAGTCGCAATATTGAACTCATGGACCAGGGCGCCTTCGTTTTTGACCGTGAAACGGATGGTTTCGCCAGGCTTGACGGAGACCGACTCCGGCTCGAAATAGTTATCCATCATGGTGATTGCAACGGTCCGATCAACATTCTTGGCTTTGCCAGGCTGACCAACCATGGGCTTTTCCATTTTTTTGTCATGATGGCCACCGTCATGGGCGCCTGCCGCCCATGCTGTCGAGGCAACGACCATTGCGATGAAAGGAATCAATATTTTCCCGTATGGGTGTTTCATATTCTGCTCCTTGCTGTATTTTTCTATGCGGTTTTTGATGTAATTGAAGGCTAATCTGCCTGCTCAACCTGAATCCAACCTGAATTCTTCATTGCCAGAATTTCAGGTTGGATTCAGACGTTCCGGCTACTCTCTATGATTTACTATGAATCACAAATCAGGTAATGGCAGACGTCCATGAGATTACTTCTGGTAGAAGACGACACCCTGATTGCCCAGACACTGAATCGCCAGCTTTCTGCCGCCGGATTCACCGTGGACCAGGCATCCACCGGGAAGCAGGCGGAGCAGTTGGGCCGGCATGAAGATTACCGTGCGGTTGTTCTTGACCTTGGACTGCCCGACTGCAACGGACTGGATGTTCTGAGGGCATGGCGTAGGGCCAAACTTGCCATGCCGGTGCTTATTCTGACCGCCCGAGGCGAGTGGCAGGACAAGGTCAACGGACTCAAGGCGGGTGCCGACGATTATCTGGCCAAACCTTTCCAGACAGAGGAGCTGCTGGCCCGACTGAACGCGTTGATCCGCCGAAGCGAGGGCCGCGTTGAGGCCAAGCTTACCGCCGGCGGGTTGGAACTGGACGAGCACCGACAGTGCCTCCAGACCCCTGATGGCGCCGAACATTCCCTCACCGGCACCGAATTCCGCCTGTTGCGTTGCCTGATGAGCCGGCCGGGACAGCTGTTCTCCAAGGAACAACTCCTGGAGCAACTGTACAACCTGAGCGACAGCCCCAGCGACAACACCATCGAAGCCTATATTCGCAGACTGAGAAAGCTGGTCGGAACCGAAACCATCTCCACTAGGCGCGGCCAGGGATATGTTTTCAATGACACGCCTTAAAACCCCCGCCTCGGTCAAAAAAACCCTGCTTGCACTATTGCTGCCTGCCGGTATAGGCCTGATGGCCATTGCCTGGCTGATACACGGCCTGCTTCTCGACCGTATGGCCCGCGAATTCGTCGAGACCCGGCTCCAGGATGAAGTCGCGTTCCTTGAGCACCAGATCCGCGATGCCGGGGGGGAGCTGGACGCTCTTCAAACCGGTGATTATTTCCAGGAAGTTTTCCATCATGCCTTTGCGATACGCTCGCCTTCCCGCACCATCATCTCTCCTGAATCCTGGGCACCACTGCTGGGCCCAATGGCCAGCTCCGGACCGGATGGCACCCTGCAGATAAGCGATGCTGCCATCGAAGGGGCGCCTTCTGACATTCTCGCCTACCGGAAATCATTTCGCGTAGGCACCATGCCCGTCGTTGTGATCGTGTCGGAAGATCTTGGCGCCCTGAATCGCAGCCAGGCCGAACTCCACCTCTGGACAGCCGTTGTCTCTGTCTTGCTGATACTACTCCTGGTTGCGGTCATCTGGCTTGGGATCAATCTTTCGCTACGCCCGGTTGTTGCTCTGAAAGCAACGCTGAAACGGCTGCAGCATGGCGAGATATCAAGAATTCATGTGAAGGCCCCGGAAGAATTCCAGCCACTGGTACTGCAACTCAATCAGCTGCTCGACTCCATGGACCAACGTCTTGAACGTTCGCGGGAAGCGCTGGCCAATCTGTCCCACAGCGTGAAAACACCCATTGCGGCAGTGCGGCAAATACTGGCGGACAGCGAGCGCCCCCTCACCAGTGAGCTCAGGCAACAAATGACGGCTCGCCTGGATGATATCGACCGACAGCTTGAGGCGGAGATGCGTCGAAGCCGTTTTGCCGGGCCGCAGGTCGGAAAAAGTGCTTACCCCCTGAAACAGGCACGGGATCTGCTCTGGATGCTGGGCCGGTTGTACCCGGAGAAATCCTTTGAGCTGTCCAGCTCGCTGCCGGAGGAGAGCCGATGGCCGATTGAAGAGCACGATCTGAACGAAATACTGGGTAACCTGATCGACAACGCCGGCAAATGGTCCAGCCACTGTGTTGAGCTTTCACTGGAACAGACAAATGGCGTGATGAGCATTGTGGTCACCGATGACGGCGCCGGTGTAAAAGAAACCGAGATGAACAGCCTCGGGCAAAGAGGATTGCGGCTTGACGAGCAGACCCCCGGGCACGGGCTGGGCCTTGCCATCGTTCGGGAGATTGTGGCTCGTTATGGTGGTAGGCTCAGTTTTTCCGGAGCCTCTGATGGGGGCTTACGCGTGACGATCCTGTTCTGAGATCCTGCCATGCTGTGGTGGCTCCAGGGTTTAAATCACCGATCAATCATTTGGCACGGCAAAGGGCTTTGTGGTATTACCCTCTGCACTGGCCATGCTCTTTTAGATGACGGCCTGCCTCAACAAACGAATCGGCAATTCTATGTCCTGGCTTGAGTACCTCTTACCTTACGATTTCTCGCCGTTGACCGTGCTGAGCTACATGCTTTTGCTGGGGTTTTACGGTGTCGGCCTGCTGCGGATGCAGGATGAGGATCGGCCGGGCGCCCTGAGGATTTTTGCTTTCGTCCTGGGCGTGATGCTCTGCTACGCGGTGATGCAGACCCGCTTCGACTACTACGCCCAGTACATGTTTTTCGTGCATCGCGGCCAGCACCTGATTCTTCACCACATTGGCCCGATACTGATTGCCCTGTCGAACCCCCTGCCGGTGATGCAGTACTGGTACCGCAAGATGAGCCCCGGACTGAAAAGCGCGTTACGGCCGGTAGGATGGGTGTATCAGGTCCTTCAATACCCGCTGATGGCGCTGTTCCTGTTCGTCGGGCTGATTTACTTCTGGCTGTACCCGCCCATTCATTTTGACGCCATGCTCAGCCGCGACCTTTACTGGGTCATGAACTGGAGCATGCTGCTGGACGGCCTGCTGTTCTGGTGGCTGATCTTTGATCCCCGCTCAACGGCAAATACGCCGGCTCTGGGCTATGGCAAACGAATGCTGCTTCTTGCCGCAGCAGGCGTACTCCAGATGATTCTCGGGGCCTGGATCGTTTTCTCACGAGACATGGTTTACGACGTTTACGAAGTCTGTGGCCGCGCCTGGCCCCTGGACCCGGACATTGACCAGCTCGTCGGCGGCATTCTGACCTACATACCACCGGCAATGATGAGCATCCTGGGAATTCTGCTTATCCTCCGGCGGGCCATGCACGAGGACGGAAAATTCCCCAAGCTTGCGAAGAAAGCCTCAAGGGCAGATGAGTCAGCACCATGAAAATCGGCGAAATCTCGAAAGCGACAGGCGTCCCCATAGAGACCATCCGTTATTACGAGAAAATCGGCCTGGTGCCCGCGCCGGAACGTGAGGCCAGCGGCTATCGCTCGTACCGCCAGCACCACCTGGACCGCCTTGTGTTTATCCGTCGGTGCCGCAACCTGGATATGGCTCAGGATGAAATCCGCGAACTGATTCGCCTTGCCGACCAGCCGGATGCCGATTGCAGCGACGTTGATGCCCTTCTGGCCCGACACCTTGGCCATGTTCGCCGACGCCTGGAAGAGCTGACCCGCCTGGAAGAAACGCTGACCCAGCTTCAGACTGCCTGCTCTCAGGGCCGCACGGTCAGTGAATGCGGCATACTCGGCGGACTTACCTCCGAGTCTCTTCCCGAACCACAGCCCGATGGTCACAACCACATTCCGGGATCCCACGGCCCGAACTCATAACCCCCGTTGACTCTGTAGCAACTACAGGCTTTTAAATGCCTGGTAAAGGCTGACAGGAGAATCTCATGGCATGCAGTTGCTCTGGTCCGGAACCCACAGGACCGGATCCCCGTTTTCGCAAAGCACTCTGGTTTGCCCTGTGGGTGAACCTGATCATGTTTGTGGTGGAGGGTGCCGCCAGCCTGCAGTCCGGCTCGGTCTCACTGATGGCGGACGCAATCGACTTTTTCGGGGACAGCGCCAACTACGTGCTGTCTCTGTCGGTGCTTTCCATGGGCATGCTCTGGCGAGGCCGTGCGGCAATGGTCAAAGGCATTACCATGGCGGTGTTTGGCTTTGTCGTGCTGGGCCGGGCAATCTGGGTCCTGCAGGCTGGCATCACCCCGGAACCCTTCACCATGGGGGCCGTGGGGCTGCTGGCACTGGCCGCAAACCTGGCCGTGGCGATAACACTGTTCAAATTCCGTCAGGGCGATTCCGATATGCGATCGGTCTGGCTTTGCAGTCGTAACGATGCCATTGGCAACGTTGCCGTCATGGCTGCTGCACTGGGCGTATTCGGAACCGGCTCAGCCTGGCCGGATCTGGCCGTTGCGGCGGTCATGGGCTCTCTGGCAATTACCGCGGGTATCAGCGTTGTGCGTCACGCCAGGGATGATATCCGTCAGGCCGGCAAGGGCTCAGCGGCAGAATCAGCGAACGGTAACGGGGTCGAAGTCCGATAGCCGGAATTGCAGCTCATCATCGGCCATCATCGGATGGCCGTCGTAATCAATGTGGGTCGGGAAACCGAACTCACTGTCGTAGGACACGTCCAGTTTGTGGGCCTGCCGGTCCACGGCCTTCTGGATAAATTCAAACAGCCCTTCCACCGTCATACGCCGGGCATCCGCCTGGCTCAGATGGTTGAGGGGCTGATTTAGGCCTTCCATGGCAACCACCCTGCCATTCTCAACCTCCAGCCGGATGGGCTGCACCAGTTCCCGGGGGCAGAAACAGGTCTGCTGAGCGGTAACGACGTAATGTGCCACACCGCTTTGCCGCCAGAGCTGACGGGCGTCATCCAGGTTTTCCGGGGGCTTAACATCCGCCACCTGGCCATCGGCCCTGGGGGCCGACGACCCACACCCGACCAGCACTGCAACGGTAACTGCAAGAACCAAAGGCCGGAATGCCATCATGCAGACCTCGTCGCCAGGCGACCAAACCCGGCAATACCCGCCAGCAGCCAGAACCAGCCAACGGATCCACCACCGCCACTACTCCCACCGCTTGCGGTTGTTGTGGACCCATCAGTGTCTCTTTGTGGCGCTTCGGGAGCGCTTGGCTCATCGGTGGTGGTGTTATCACCCTCGGCAACGGCAAACCGGGTTTGCAGAATGTCGTTGGCAGAGCGAATGTCTTTCACATCACCGCTGTCACTCACCAGAGCCACGCCCTGCATCAGGTTAAGTGTTGCCAGATTGCCGGGCGTTGCCGAGACGGAAAGCCGCTGGCCGGTTCTGGCCTGGGCGCCATCGCAGCGAAAGCCGGTATCGGAGGTGAGCGTGCAGGCGGCGCCGCCAAGCGTCACTTCCTGCAGACGGCCTTCGCCCTCGCCAATCGAGCCCTCGACTGCCAGACGGTCTGCTGGTTGGGAGCTGTCCCGGTAAGCCAGATCGAAACTGGCCTGGAAAACCTCACCACGGGTGACTTCAGCAGGATTGCCCGCCAGCGCTGCGATGCCGGCGTCCGCCGGGAAATTGAAACACTGCTCAACCGAAGACAGAGCGGAAATCTGGCTGGAAATCTGTTCGAAAGAACAGCTTGAAAACTCCGACGCACTGCCACTGACCGAAGGGCTCATTATCTTTCCGCTAACCGGGCATCCATTATCGCTTGAGCCGGTTCCGTCATGACCGGAGCCAAGGTTATGGCCGATTTCATGGGCGATCACCACGGCGGTGGTGGCATTTGAGTTGAAGGCGTTAGTGACCCCGCTAGCGAAGCCGAAGCTGTTGCAGACCGATCCCACATAGGCGACACCAGCCGTGCTTCCGTCGAAATCCCGCCCGCTGACGAGATGAAAAATGGATCGGTCGCTTTCCAGAAAGCCCACGGCACCGTTGCCCCGCTTCTGGGCAATGTCGTCCAGCAGCATCCCGGCATCCAGAGTGGAACTGAACAGATCGTTATCCATGTAAGTCAAAGACAGGGTGTCAAACACGATCCCGAACCGGGCCTTGTAGAAGCCCTCCACCATATTCAGGATCGCGCCTGCACGGGATTTGAAATCAGAGGAAAACCGGCTCTGGAACTGCAGATCAAAAGCCAGTTCCAGCTCCAGCATCAGGCAGGCGCCATCCACCTTGTCGGTACAGAGCGTGTCGTAGTTGGCGGTGACGGCCTGAGCCATGGCCGTGCTGGCAAGGCTGTCCGGGGTTATACTGGCGTCCGCGTGCATGTGATCAAGGCCACACTGGGGCGTTTCCTGGTGGCTGAAGCTGAAACTGGCCACCTGATCATTGCCACCACTGCGGATGCTGTGAAGGCGGTTGAACACAAACGCCAGACCTTCCCAGCTTCCGTCAATACGGGACACGCGAACCCAGCTGTCCGGATCTTCCGGGAAATGACCCTGGTAATGCACATCCTCTCCGGAGCCGGCCACCTCATTGATCTGGCTGGCCTCAAGAAGGGCCTCGTAGGCGTGCCCGCCAATCCACAGGGGTTTTACCAGAGTGCCACTGTCAACCGCCGCAGACACCGATGCGGTGGCTGTCAGAAATACACCGGCAAGCAGCACCATCACAAACTGTATAGACTTGATCTGCATTACAACGCCCGTTCCGAAGTTTGATAGGTAACGCTAATCAATTGGGAGAACGGGCGCAGTTACCATTCCGTAACGGCTTGTATTTATGCCCAACAATACGCATTTACAGAATTTCCTGAGGGCGTGGATGCCCCTGATGGTGGTAGCCACCGCCCTGGTGATTCTCGAACTCATCATCAGGGTTCACCCACCTGCCGCAGAGCTGCTGCAATGGACACGGTACGAGCTGGGCCAGGGCCAGTGGTGGCGGTTGCTGACCGGGCACTGGGTGCACCTGGGCCCGACTCACCTGGTTCTGAATCTGGCGGGGCTACTGTTATTGGGGCTACTTTTTGATACCAGGCTTCCTCCAGCCTGGTGGACCGGTTACCTGCTGGGGGCTCCGGTTGCCATTTCTACAGGCTTGCTATGGGCTACGCCTGAGCTGGACTGGTATCAGGGGTTTTCCGGGTGTCTGCACGGTCTGTTTGTGCTTCTGGCACTGGCCAATGCGCGCAGCAGCCCCCGATGGAGCGCTCTGTTGCTGGGTCTTTTGACGGTCAAGCTGATCCTTGAGCCTTTTTCCGCTGATGTTCCGGGACTGCCGAATAACACGGCAGATATGATCGGCGCGCCGATCATTTTTCAGGCCCACTCGCTGGGCGCGCTGACGGGGTTGGCAGCCGGCCTGGTGTTTTTATTTTCGAACAGGCGCGTTAAGCTGAAAATTGAACCATAAAGCACAACCAATGCAGCAATAGTCGCACGCAGAGGAGTTGCCACATGAGCACCGCGAAGAACACCGCAACCAGCAGTCACCAGCCATTTCTCTCCGACATCAAGGCAATCCGCGAGCGCGCCCGCGCCAATATGCGCGATGGCGCAGTTACTGAAGGCTACAACGCTGACCGCGAGACCGTGATCAAAATCCTCAATGAGGCACTCGCGACCGAGATCGTCTGCGTTCTGCGCTACAAGCACCATTACTATGCCGCTGACGGGCTGAATGCCGAAGCCGTCGCGCAGGAATTTCTCGAACATGCCCAGCAGGAACAGGGCCACGCCGATCAGATTGCCGAGCGTATTGCGCAACTGGGCGGGAAACCGGATCTGTCACCGGACAGCCTGTCGACCCGCAGCCATTCAGAATACGTCGAAGGCGACACGCTAAAGGAAATGATCGAGGAAGACCTGGTGGCAGAGCGCATCGCTATCGACAGCTACCGTGAAATCATCCAGTACCTGGGCGATAAGGACCCCACCACTCGCCGGTTGATGGAAGAGATTCTCGCAGTTGAGGAAGAACATGCCGACGACATGGCGGGGCTGCTTCAGGGCTACAGCTAACAGACCTAAGCGCCCGTGCAAAGGGTACCCAGCAGGTCAGTACCCTTTGCTTCCCACCACACCCCTTCCAAGCATACCGACACTCCGGCCACTGGTGGTTTTTTAGCCAGACACTGAATACCTGTTCAATTTGTTGTATACTCATTCAACTTTCGCTTTTCTGGATGACCTAAACAATGGCTGAACGGGTTTTTGACCAAACGTTTGACTACGTGATCGTTGGAGCAGGCTCTGCCGGCTCTGTACTGGCAAACAGACTGTCTGCCGACGGTCAGCATCGGGTTCTGGTCCTCGAATACGGGGGCAAGGACAACTCGGTGTTCATCAAAATGCCATCCGCCTTTTCTATCCCCATGGGCATGAGCAAGTACGACTGGGGGTTTCATACCCAGCCCGAGGCCGGGCTCCAGGGGCGGAAGCTGCATCAGGCGCGTGGAAAGGTGATCGGTGGTTCCTCTTCGGTCAACGGCATGGCTTACGTCCGCGGTAATGCCGGTGACTTCGCTGAGTGGGAGTCGCTGGGTGCCCAGGGCTGGAGTTACCGGGATGTGCTGCCTTATTTCCGTCGTGCTGAAGACTGTGTTTATGGCTCCGACAACTATCGTGGCGTTGATGGCAACCTGACCACCTGTAACGGTAACGGAATGAAAAACCCGCTCTACCGCGCATTTATAGACGCCGGCAAGCAGGCAGGATACGGCGAAACCGATGACTATAACGGCCATCGCCAGGAAGGTTTCTGCCGCATGGACATGACCGTTCGCAACGGTGTGCGCTGCTCCACGGCAATGGCCTACCTGAAGCCTGCGCTGAACCGGAGCAACCTGACCCTGGAGACTCACGCCCTCACCACCCGGGTTCTCATGGACGGTACTAAAGCCGTGGGCGTGGAGTACCGTCAGCGCGGCAAAACTGTTCGGGTACGCGCAGAGAAAGAGGTAATTCTGTCGGCCAGTGCCTTCAACTCGCCGAAGTTGCTGATGCTGTCGGGTATTGGCCCGGCCACCGAACTGCAACGCCACGGCATTGATGTCGTTCACAATCTGCCCGGTGTGGGCAAAAATCTGCAGGACCATCTGGAAGTTTGGGTCCAGCAGGCCTGCAAGCAGAAGATTACGCTGAACGGTTGGCTGGGTCCGCTTGGCAAGGCGCTGATCGGCGCGCGTTGGCTGTTATCCCGAACCGGGCTGGGTGCGACCAATCATTTCGAGTCCAACGGCTATATCCGCAGCCGGGCCGGGCTGCAATATCCGGATATCCAATACCATTTCCTCCCCGGCGCCATCGCTTATGACGGATCAAGTGCGTCGGAAGGGCATGGTTTCCAGGTGCACCTGGGTCACAACAAGCCCAAAAGCCGTGGTGAGGTCACACTCAAGTCTGCCGATCCGGAGGCAGCGCCAGAGATTGTTTTCAACTATCTGAGTGAAGAAGAGGATCGGATTGCCTGGCGGCGGGCCCTGCGGCTGACGCGGGAAATTTTTGCCCAGGCGGCCTTTGACCCTTATCGAGGAGAAGAACTGTCCCCCGGCAAGAACGTGCAAACCGACGATGAGATTGACCAGTGGGTCGCAAGCACGGCTGAAACCGCCTACCACCCGGCGGGCAGCTGTCGCATGGGTGAGGACGCCATGGCGGTGGTGGATTCCGAATGCAGGGTCCATGGCATTGCCGGTCTGCGGGTGGTGGATTCTTCGATCATGCCGACTGTCACCAATGGCAACCTGAACGCACCGACCATCATGATCGGCGAGAAAGCAGCAGACCACATTCTTGGTCGGGGCATGCTGTCGCCGTCCGAAGCGCCCATCTTCTCGGTAGAAGACTGGCCCGAGCGTCAGCGGCTCGGTATGCCAGAGCGCCAGCTGTGAGGCACCCGCTCATGCAGCTATTCATTGAACTTTGATGAGGGACTATGGCGAAAATTTCCATTGAGTCTATCAGGCGGCAAGAACTGATTGAGGCCACCCTGAAAGTCATTGAGGTCCACGGGTTTCAGGCGGCGACTGTCGCAAAAATCAGCCAGGTCTCTGGCCTTTCCGTGGGCATTGTCAGCCACTACTTCGGCGGTAAACAGGCGTTGTTGGAGGCTGCGATGCAGCACCAGTTATCGCTGATGAAGCGAGATCTGGCGAACTTGCTGGCCAAGCTCCCGAATGACCCTCATGCACGATTGATGGCAATCGTGGACGCTAACTTTTCTGGCTCCCAGACTGCAGACAAATCAGCAAAAACCTGGCTGGCGTTCTGGTCCCAGGCGATGCACAGCCCTGCGCTGGCCCGCCTGCAGCGATTGAACGAGCGCAGGCTACTGTCGAACCTGAAATTCTATTTGCGCAAATTATTGCCCGATGAACAGGTTGCAGCCACCGCACACAGCGTGGCCGCCCTGATCGACGGTTTCTGGCTGAGGACGGCCCTAAGCGAGGGCCGGATTGAAACAGACCGGGCTGCCAATTTGTGCAAAAGCTACATAGATTTAACCATTCGCCATGCAGAGGAGCTTTCATCATGACGACTCCCGTCTACAGATCCTTTATCGCCGGCAAGCCGTTTGCCAATCAGTCCGGCGAAACCTTCGATGTGATCAATCCCGGTACCGGCAAAGTCATCTATCGGGTTGAACAGGCCGATGAGTCAGTCATGCAGGCGGCTGTCGCTTCAGCCCGGGAAGGATTCGAAGCGTGGTCTGCCATGACCGGAAAAGAGCGCGGCCGCATCCTTAACCGGGCCGTTGCCCTGCTGCATGAGCGTAACGATGAGCTGGCGGCGGTCGAAGTGGCTGACACCGGTAAGCCCTGGCAGGAAGCTGTAGAGGTTGATGTTGTGACCGGTGCCGACAGTATCGAGTTTTTTGCCGGTGAAGCGGCGGGGCTTGAGGGCACGGCTCAGGATCTGGGCGGTGATTTCTACTATACCCGCCGAGAGCCGCTGGGCATCTGTGCAGGCATAGGCGCCTGGAATTATCCGCTACAGATTGCATGCTGGAAGTCTGCGCCGGCCCTGGCTGCGGGCAACAGCATGATTTTCAAACCCTCGGAAGAAACCCCGATGGGCGCGCTAAAACTGGCAGAAATCTTCATCGAAGCAGGCATGCCGGCCGGTGTGTTCAACGTGGTGCAGGGTGATTATCAGGTTGGTCAGATGCTGACGGCCCATCCCTCGATTGCCAAGGTGTCTTTCACCGGAGAAGCGGAAACCGGTCGCACCATCATGGCGGATTCCGCGAAAACGCTCAAACAGGTCACTTTGGAACTGGGCGGCAAATCGCCAATGATCATCTTCGACGATGCAGAGCTCGATCAGGCTGTTTCTGGCGCCATGCTGGGTAATTTTTATACTCAGGGTGAGATCTGCACCAATGGCACCCGGGTCTTTGTGCATCGCTCGATCGTTCAGCCATTTATCGATCAGCTGCTCGAGCGTACCCGAAACAACATCGTTATTGGCGATCCTTCCAATCCAGAAACCAATCTGGGGGCCCTGATCTCTGAAAAGCATTTGAATGTGGTTCTGGACTATATTGAAAAAGGAAAGAACGAAGGCGCAACACTTGCCATCGGCGGTAACCGCGTTCAGCCCCAGGGCGTTGAGGACGGTTACTACCTCCAGCCCACCGTCTTTACAGACTGCACCGATGACATGACCATCGTGCGGGAAGAAATTTTTGGCCCGGTGATGTCAGTGCTCGTTTTTGACGACGAGGACGAAGTCATTCGCCGTGCCAACGATACCGATTACGGGCTTGCTGCCGGTGTGTTTACCCGCGACATAAAGCGTGCCCACCGCGTTATTCACCGCATGGAGGCAGGCATCTGCTGGATCAACAGCTGGGGCGCTTCCCCCGGCGAGATGCCCGTCGGCGGCTACAAATTGTCTGGCATCGGCCGGGAAAACGGCCGCGCGGCGCTAGAGCATGTAACTCAGCTTAAATCGATTTATGTCGGAATGTGCGATCTGGAATCGCCCTTCTGACGGCTTTAACCCAAACCCCCGGTAATTGAACCGGGGAGATCAGAAGTACCAAACGATAAAATGAAAAAGAGGAGAAAAACGATGCGATCCATTATCGCTGGTGTGATTTGTATTCTGGCCAGTTCCATGGCCTGGGCAGCAAACCCGAACACCGAGTGTAAAGTGGTCCGGTTTTCCGATGTAGGCTGGACGGACATTACCGCCACCACGGCGCTGACCTCCCAGGTTCTTAGCGGTCTCGGATACGAGCCGGAAACCAAGATCCTGTCGGTACCGGTCACATATCGCTCGATGAAGAACAAGGACATTGACGTGTTCCTGGGTAACTGGATGCCAACCATGAAAGGCGATGTTCAGCCTTACCTGGACGATGGCTCGGTAAAAACTCTGCGGGCCAACCTGGAGGGCGCCAAGTACACCCTCGCCGTGCCTGCCTACGCCTATGAGGCCGGCGTTAAGTCTTTCGCCGACATTGCCAAGCATGCCGACAAGTTCGACGGCCGGATTTACGGCATTGAGCCCGGCAACGATGGCAACCGCCTGATTCAGGAAATGATTGAAAGCGATGCTTTCGGGCTTGGCGATTTCCGTCTGGTGGAATCCAGCGAAGCCGGCATGCTGTCGCAGGTAGGGCGCGCCGTAAAGCGTGACGAGTGGGTTGTGTTCCTCGCGTGGGCACCGCATCCGATGAACGCCAACCATGACCTCGAATATCTGAGTGGCGGTGACGACTACTTCGGGCCGAACTACGGTGGTGCCACTGTCTACACCAACGTGCGCTCGGGCTATCTCGACAACTGCCCGAACCTGAACACCTTCTTCAACAACCTGGAGTTCTCCCTTGCCATGGAAAACGAGGTGATGGGCCTGATCCTCAACGATGGCATGGAGCCCGACGATGCGGCCCGCCAGTGGCTGCAGGCAAATCCGGGCTCACTGGGCAAGTGGCTCGCAGGCGTAAAGACCATTGATGGCAAACCTGCCATGCCTGCCGTGAAGAAAGCCCTGAAGTAATCAGGAATTGAGGCGGAGGCAGTAACGATACTGCCTCCGCTATCTCTCCCAAACCGGATTTCTAGTATGAACTGGATAACTGAGCACAAGCTGCCCTTCGGGGAAGCCATGGAAGACTTCGTGGATTTTCTGGTCGACAATGGCGCCGTGGTTTTCGACGCCATTTCAGATACTCTCGACACGCTTATCCATGGTCTCACCGAAGGGCTTCTTTGGATTCATCCTGCACTTCTTATTGCTGCGTTTACCGCCGCAGCAGCGGCCTGGCATCGCCGTTGGGGCATGCCCATCTTCACCATTATTGCGTTCGGGCTGATCTGGAACCTGGGCTACTGGGAAGACACCATGGCGACCCTGTCCCTGGTGTTATACGCCACCGTTCTCTGTATCACGATAGGCGTGCCCCTTGGCATTGTGGTCGCACACCACCCCTGGTCATTTCGCGTGTTGCAGCCAGTGCTGGATCTGATGCAGACCATTCCCCCTTTCGTGTATCTCATCCCCACACTGACCCTTTTCGGCCTGGGCGTTGTACCCGGGGTGATTTCCACAGTGATCTTTGCCATTGCCGCCCCGATCCGCCTGACCTACCTGGGCATGTCCCAGGTACCGAAAGAACTGCTGGAAGCCGGCAAGGCCTTTGGCTGCACCAAGAACCAGTTGCTGTTCCGCGTGGAATTGCCCGCGGCCATGTCGTCCATTGCGGCCGGCATTACCCAGTGCATCATGCTGTCGCTGTCGATGGTGGTTATCGCCGCACTGGTCGGCGCAGACGGCCTGGGTGTTCCGGTCGTTCGCGCCCTGAACACCGTCGATATTGCCAAAGGTTTCGAGGCAGGATTGGCTATTGTGCTTCTGGCCATCTGGCTCGATCGCTTCTTTAAACAGAGAAAATAACGGCAGGCTGACATGATCGAATTCGAGAATGTAAATGTGGTTTTCGGCAAGCAGCCACAACGAGCGCTGCCGATGATAGAAGAGGGACTGAGCCGGGACGATATCCGTGAAAAGACCGACCTGGTGGTAGGCGTCAATCGGGCCAACCTGAAAGTCGAGCAGGGTGAGATCTTTGTACTGATGGGGTTATCCGGCTCGGGTAAATCCAGCCTGCTGCGCTGCGTCAACGGTCTGAATGAAGTCACCAGTGGTGCTATCCGCATCCAGGACGGAGACCAGCAGATCGATTTCACCAAGGCCTCCGAGGCGGTTCAGCGTGAGCTGCGTACCCGGAAGATTTCCATGGTATTCCAGAATTTCGCCCTGTTTCCCTGGATGACCGTCGCAGAAAACGTAGCTTTCGGGCTGGAGATGCAGGGATTGCCAAAACGGGAGAGGCGGGAGAAAACCCAGCGACAGCTTGATCTGGTCGGGCTTTCCGAATGGGCGAATCATCGCCCTGATGAGCTGTCCGGTGGCATGCGTCAACGAGTGGGACTGGCAAGGGCGTTGGCAACCGATTCGGACATACTGTTGATGGATGAACCCTTCTCGGCTCTGGATCCGTTGATTCGGGAACAACTGCAGGACGAGATGCTTGAGATGCAAAGCTCGTTGAACAAAACCATTCTGTTTGTCAGCCACGATCTTGACGAGGCACTGAAGATTGGCAATAGGATTGCGATCATGAAAGACGGCGAAATCGTCCAGCAGGGCCGCCCGGAGCAGATTGTGCTGGATCCGGCCACGGACTATGTGCGCAATTTCGTAGCCTCGGTCAATCCCCTGAGCGTGCTCCACGTTCGCTCCGTGCTTCAGTCACTGGATACCGTTGAGACCGACGAACGCGGTCGCAAGCTAGTCAGTGTCGCCTACGACATCTGGCTGGAGAATCCCGGCGATGCCGCAGCGGCCGTCGTTTTCCAGCATGAAGACAGTTTCGACACCCAGGTCTGGAATCCGGAACAGCCCATCAGTTCATTGAAAAAGCGCCCGACTCGGGTGCCACCTCGGACATCGCTACGGGAGGCGGTGGAGATCCGCTATGTGACGGGGCACTGTGTGCTGGTCGAAGATAAAAACCAGATTATCGGCTTCGTGGCTGACAAGCAGATCTATCACTCTCTGCTGGGCAAGCACCTGGATTAAGGAAACACCCAGGCCACCATCACCGGAATAAACGCCAGGGCGAACAGGGTACTGAGTAACGTCGTACCCGCCGCCTGGCGAGGTGATGTATCCAGCAACGTTGCGATGACCACCGTATTAGCGGCCATCGGCGTGATCGAGATCAGGAAAATCGCCTGGTGCACGGCTTCGCTGTAGATGCCGAACACATTGGCGTCCAGCCACCAGAGCGCCAGTGCGACCAGTGGCCAGGACACGAACTTTCCGAAGAACGCCAGAGTGGTAAACCGCAGATTACCCGCCAGCCCCCGCATTGACAGAATGCTCATGCCAATAATCATCATACCCAGAATGCTGTAGGCACCGCGCAGGTTGTCGAACAGTGGTACGAACACCTCGGGTATGGAGAAGCCGAACAGGTTCAGCGCTATGCCAGCTATAAACGCGTAGACAGAAGGCAGCCGGGCCACTCGCCCAAGCGCGTCGCCAATGCTGTATCGGCCCCTGGCCGCCAGATAGAAACCCACAGAATTTTCGAACAGCGTCGTGCCCAGCATGCACACGATGTAGAGGGCCAGCCCTTCTTGGCCAAACAGCAGTAGCGCAACAGGGATACCAAAGTAGCCGGTGTTGCCCGTGCCTACAGCCAGGGGAATCAGGTTTGCACTTTCATCGGTAACGGTCCGCTTGGCGATGGCCAGGTGCAGAAGCCCCAGTACGGTACACAGGGTAAACGTCAGTACCGGAAGCAGAATAACGGAAAAGGAAAGAGGCGCCGCCATCACACCGGCGAAAATCACCGATGGTGTGACGATGTAAAGCATGATGCCGGCGATATGCCGACCGCTTGCCTCAAGGTAGCGGCCGGCTGTCCAGCCCAGAAGCACTGTTACATAAAGGGGAAGGAGTTTATAGAACAGTGCCAGGGCTGCGGCCATCGGGGCTCCGGGTCAGGGCTTTAGCCGTGCAGTTTAACCGCCAGCTCGGCCACGTGCTTGCCCTGATAGCGGGCAATGGTCAGTTCTTTTTCACTGGGCTGCCGCGAGCCGTCGCCGCCGGCAATGGTCGATGCGCCATAGGGCGTGCCGCCACTGACTTCGGAAATATCAAAAAACTCGGGAATGCCGTAACCCAGCGGTACAATCACCATGCCGTGGTGGGCCAGGGTTGTCCAGAATGAACTGATGGTATGTTCCTGCCCGCCGCCAGTACCGGTGGAAGTAAAAACGCTTGCAACCTTGCCGTGCAACTTGCCCTGGGCCCAGAGCCCGCCGGTCTGATCCATAAACGTGCGCATCTGGCCTGACATGTTGCCGAAGCGGGTGGGTGTGCCAAAGATAACGGCGTCGTAGTCGGCCAGCTCTTTCGGGTCAGCGACCGGCGCCTTCTGGTCTGCCTTGCCGCCAGCATCCAGGAAAGCCTGGTCCGGCATGGTTTCCGGCACACGCTTCACGATAACCTCGGCGCCGGTTACACCTTTCGCACCCTCGGCCACGGTGTTGGCCATGGTTTCCATATGACCATACATTGAATAGTAAAGTACCAGTACTTTTGCCATCTGAACGTCTCCTTTGACTGTTTCCAATGTGATGAACCAAGCCTAGGTGGTTTCCGGACAAACAGAAAACGGAAGTTTTCCGCCGGTTCGTTCAAATTTTCTGAATCATCAGACGCGACACGAGGTAAATTTACCGCATTGTCATTTGCGTACAACTGTACGCTGAAGTAAGGTGGCGCCATGACTGAAACCCAACACCCCCACCACTACATCGAAGAATGGCTTAACAGTGCCACCCACGGCATTGGCGCGATTCTGAGCATTGTCGGGACCGTTGCCCTGATCATTCTGGCCAGCCAGATGGGCGACATCTGGAAGATTGTCAGCTTTGGTATTTTCGGGGCTTCTCTGGTGCTGCTTTACCTGGCCTCGGCGCTTTATCACGGCGCACGACATCCCGGGCCGAAAGCAGTTTTCAAAACCCTGGACCACTGCGCCATCTTTCTGTTGATCGCGGGCACCTATACTCCCTTCTTGCTGGTGAACATGCGGGATTCTTCCGGCTGGACGCTGCTGGCAATTGTCTGGTCTCTTGCCATCACAGGTGTGGTGCTGAAATTAATCTACAACAACCGTTTCAAGCTCGCCCGGGTCGGCATCTACCTCGCCATGGGGTGGCTGATACTGGTGGCCTCCGGGGACCTGCTAGCCAACCTGAATGAGCAGGCTTTTTACCTTCTGGTTGCTGGCGGCCTGGCTTATACGGTCGGCGTGGCTTTCTACCTCGCCGACCGACTGCCCTACATGCACGCGCTCTGGCACTTGTTCGTAATCAGCGGCAGTGCGCTTCATTTCAGCGCGGTCTGTTACGGCGTACTGCCCTACCCGGCCTGATCAGAACGCCCAGACCGTCGTCATCAGAATGCCCCAGGCCAGCAGCGAAGCAGCCATCACGGTGTAGGTGGCAGATATCACAATCACAACCACATCCTTATCCGTGCGCTGACAAAGGGAGCGCACGGCATACTTTTGATTAGTTAAAGCCGCTGCCTGGGTCAAGGCCGCTGGAAACTCGTGGCTACCTCTACTGCGCCCAATCGGTAGACGCACTACTCCATCGGTTGTATCACCAATATAAATATTTGTTTTAATTGATTTATTTAGAGACGAAAACAGCATCTTAAAAAACCTGAGCAGCCGTCATCGGCGGCTTCAGACCCTTCTTGATATTTGTCATGATTACTTCCTGCCCGGCCTTTGCAGAATAGCTCCATAGTCCGGTCGTCACGGTTGCCGTGGCGTCAGGTTCGCAACGTGAGGAGCAGTTATCATGGCCAAAACCAACGCAGACATCGAAAACTGGGATGTCGAAAGCGAAGAATTCTGGGAGCGGGAGGGCAAACGCATCGCCTCCCGCAACCTGTGGATTTCCATCCCCAGCCTGCTGATGGGCTTTGCGGTCTGGCTGATGTGGGGAATGATCACCACTCAGATGAAGAACCTGGGCTTTCCCTTCAGCATTGAGCAGCTGTTTACCCTTTCTGCAATTGCGGGCCTGTCTGGCGCCACCCTGCGAATCCCGGCCTCATTCATGATCAAGATTGCCGGCGGGCGAAACACGGTGTTCCTGACCACCGCGCTGCTGATGATTCCTGCGGCCGGTACCGGCATCGCCCTTATGAACCCCGAAACACCGTTTATTGTGTTTCAGGCTCTGGCGCTGCTCTCCGGAATCGGTGGCGGTAACTTTGCCTGCTCCATGAGCAACATCAGCACCTTCTACCCGAAAAGCAAACAGGGCTATGGTCTGGGCATGAACGCCGGTCTCGGTAACTTTGGCGTCACTACCATGCAGGTGGTCATCCCACTGGTCATGACCGTGGGCATTTTCGGCGCCCTGGCCGGCGACCCGATGCAATTGCAAAGCCCGAGCGGCACCCTGATTGGCCGCATTGAAGCGGGCACCGACACCTGGATCCAGAACGCCGGGTTTATCTGGTTGGTGTTTCTGATTCCCCTGGCGTTTGCCGGCTGGTTTGGCATGAACAACCTGAAAGTGGTTACCCCGAACCCGGGCAACCCCCTCTCGGCATTCGGCAAGATTCTGGGACTTTATGGCGTAGGCATTCTCGCCTCTATCGCAGGCGTCTGGGCCCTCAGCGTAATGAACATGTGGCTTGCCCTGCCGCTGACCATTGTATTGACTCTGATTCTTTTGCGACTGATCCCGGGCGATATCAAGCCCAACATCCAGGCCCAGTTTGCGATCTTCAGCAACAAGCACACCTGGTCCATGACCGTCCTCTACATCCTCACCTTCGGTTCCTTCATCGGCTTCTCCGCTGCCCTGCCGCTGTCTATCACCGTTATCTTCGGAAATATGATGGAAGTGGCGGCCGATGGCACCGTTAACAGGGTAGTTAACCCGGATGCGCCGAGCGCACTGACCTGGGCCTGGATGGGACCGTTTGTCGGCGCCCTGATTCGCCCCGTGGGCGGCTGGATTTCCGACAAGGTGGGCGGATCCATCGTTACCCAGATCATCTCGGTTGTGATGGTCGCAGCCTCTGTGGCCACAGGCTACGTGATGATGCTGGCGTATAACTCCACCGATCCGAACACCTACTTTGCACCGTTCCTGATCCTGTTCATCATCATGTTTGCGGCCAGTGGTATCGGTAACGGCTCGACCTTCCGCAGCATCGGCTTCATCTTCAACCAGCAGCAGAAAGGCCCGGTTCTGGGCTGGACCTCCGCGGTTGCCGCCTACGGTGCGTTTATCGCCCCCCGGGTGATGGGCCAGGAAATCCAGGCGGGCACTCCGGAAGTCGCCATGTACGGATTCGCCGTGTTCTACGCAGTCTGCCTGGTAGTGAACTGGTGGTTTTACCTGCGCAAAGGCGCCTATATAAAGAACCCGTAAAATCGGGCACCACACCAACAACCGGCCCCAGAGATGAGGCCGGTTTTTTTTGCAGCTGGCGTTTCGAATCCTGATTGTGCACTGACGCCATCAGCATTGGTTTTATGTATGCCAGATGTTAGTTTTATAAGAGTAAGATCTCTGGCTTCTTGCCAGGGTGCCAGCGGGAGGCCCCGACATGTCTTTTGACGACATTTTTGACGAGAGCTTTGATCGTGTCCTGTCGGCCTCGGTCAACGGCACAGATTTCTTCGAAGCGTTCTACCAGCGCTTTCTCCGCGCATCGCCCGAGATCCAGATGCTTTTCCGGGACACGGACATGGCCCGTCAGCGAAGTATGTTAAAGAAATCGTTCTACAGCCTGGTGGCCTTTTACGCCAGCGGCACGGTTGACGATGTCCTCCGCAGAGTTGCCCACTGTCACAGCGCAGAGGCACTCAATATCAAACCTCACCTCTACGACCTCTGGATGGAGTGCCTGATTGACACTGTGCGAGTGTTCGATCCCGAGTACACGGATAATGTGGAGCTTGCCTGGCGTCTTATCCTGAGCCCCGGCATTACGTATATGAAGTTTGGCTACGATCACTTCTGAGCTTGGCCAATAAAAAAGCCCGCAGGGATAACTCCGTGCGGGCTTTTTTATTGGCCAAGCTCAGGTGGTCGCAGCGGCCTGCCGGCGACGCTCTTCCTCTTCGATCTGGAGATCCACAGAAGATACCTGGTATTCGTCGGCAAACCCGGATTCCGGCTCCTTCAGCCACATCATGCACAACAACCAGCTGATAAACGCACCGCCGGCAATGATGTAGAAGAACTGGGTCGAGGTTACGAAGGTGAAGATGGTCAGGTAAACCACCGCACCCACGTTACCGTAGGCACCGGCCATCCCGGAGATCTGCCCGGTGAGACGCCGCTTGATAGAAGGGATGATGCCAAAGGTGGCGCCCTCCGCTCCCTGAACGAAGAACGAGGTGAAGACGGTAATACCCACGGCAATAATCAGCGGCCAGCTGGAGTTCATCAGCGCCATGAGCGCGAAGCCTACCGAGATGCCGAACATATAGCTGAGCATCACAAACCGGCGGTTGCCCATACGGTCTGACACCAGGCCACCCATCGGGCGGGCCACCAGGTTCACGAAAGCAAAAGAGGCAGCGATAAGGCCGGCTGCAGTCGCACTCAGGCTCCAGGTTTCCTCGAAGAACATCGGCAGCATGGATACCACCGCGAGCTCAGCACCGAAGTTGGCGAAGTAGGTGCTGTTCAGAGCTGCGACGCTGTTGAACGGGTACTTGTCGTCCTCCGGCACGCCCTGTTTCAACAGGGGAATATTAACCCGGAGAATCTGGATAATCTGATAGCAGACAATAGCCACAATTACCGCATAACAGATGGCGGCTCCGGTAGCACTCAGGTACCCCATGTTCTCGATGCGCCATACCAGAATGCCCAGAACGCCCACCAGGGGAATGGTCCAGAGGATCAGCTTGATCATATCGCCCCAACTGCTTACTTCCAGAGCCACCGCCTTGCGCGGCTTGCGATGAACGGTGCCGACCGGGCCATCGGTGATCGCAAACCAGTAGTACACGCCATAGGCCGCCATCACGATCGCGCTCTGGGCGATAGCCCAGCGCCAGCCATCCTCACCACCATACATGTGCAGCGCAATGGTCGGCAGGGTAATCGCCGCAGCGGCAGAACCAAAATTGCCCCAGCCGGCATAGAAGCCTTCGGCAAAGCCGATGTCTCTCGGCTTGAACCACATAGCGGTCATATGAATACCCACCACAAAGCTGGCACCGATGGAGCTGAGCACCAGACGGCTGACCAGGAGCTGGGTCATGGTGTTACCGAAGGCAAACACTAGCGCCGGGATGGACATCAGAACCATCAGAACGGAGAACACGCGACGGGGACCAAAGCGGTCCAGAGCCATGCCCACGATGATCCGGGCAGGAATGGTCAATGCCACGTTACAGATGGCAAACAGGCGGAGGTCATCGGCGGTCAGCCAGTCGACGCTCTTGAGCATGCTCGACGCCAGCGGCGCCATGTTGAACCATACATAGAAGGTTATAAAAAATGCGATCCAGGTCAGGTGCAGCGCCCTGACTTCCGGATTCTTGACGTGGAAAACGTCTGCGACTTTCATGTCAGCCTCCCGGGGCTTTCAGATACAGAAATGGTTATGGCCAGACTCAACGGCTGGGCAGAATAAGGAGCGGGCACTGGATGCGACGGGCAAGGAAGGAACTCACGCTGCCGAAGGTCATGTAATCCAGCTCGTCCACGAAGTAAGTCAGTGAGCGGGCAATAAAACCGCCGTCAGGCTCATGGCTGTGGCGGGCGATAACCAGCATGTCCGGATGCACCTTTTTCTCGGCTGCGAACAGCAGCATCTTTCGGGCGTCACCCTCCAGCAGCATGTTTTCGGCCGAGATCTGTTCCCGCTCACACACCTCCATGGCCTCGGCGATGTGCCTTTTCAGATCGTTCAACTCTTCCTGGAACATGTCCTCGTTTACCGAGGTGATGTCGCGGGGGTTTTCGGCAACGGCAACGAGGGTGATGACGGGTTTGAGGTCGCGGAACATGGTGATGGTCTGGGCCAATGCCAGCCTGGCATTCCGCGAGCCATCGTAGGCAATCATGATTTTCATTTTTGGGTTCTCCAAAGGGCGTTTTCAGCGCCCTTTCAAAGGCTATTTCAAGGGGCATCCATTGATATCTGTCAGCATTAGCCCACAGTCCAGTGCCGGCCATAATTGACTTACATCAACACTGATAGCGCGTACCCCACGAGAGAAACCAAAGGCCTATCCCCTGAACCCCGAAACCCCGGATCGCCTACCACCACTGCACCCAGCAGGGGGTACCTCCAATGCCCCGCATCGAAAATCCCTGTTTTTGGTAAGGTTTAAGGCGTGTTTCGAGACGTTATCTTCTGATGAATTTCCGGAGGGAGTGGAGCATGGCCAATAGCCCATCAAAACCCGAACAGTACCGAGCGCTCGGTTTATCCACCTTTGCCTTCACCCTTTGCTTTGCGGTGTGGACGATTTTCTCCATCATCGGCATCCGCATTAGTGCAGATCTGGGACTGTCGGATACCCAGCTTGGACTGCTGATGGCCACACCGATTCTGACGGGCTCCATCAGCCGGCTGTTTCTCGGCATCTGGACGGATCGTTACGGCGGTCGCTGGGTGTTCGGCATACTGATGCTGACCACCGCCGCCTGCGTTTATCTGCTCACCTTTGCCACCAGCTACCCGATGCTACTAATCGGTGCGCTGGGCGTCGGCCTGGCCGGAGGATCGTTCATCGTGGGCGTAACCTACACAGCGGCCTGGTTTGAACAGGAACGGCAGGGTACCGCGCTGGGCATTTTTGGCGCGGGCAATGTGGGTGCGGCAGTGACCAACTTCGGCGCGCCCTTCCTGCTTGTGGCACTGGGCTGGCAGGGGACCGCGCAGGTCTACGCCACCGTGTTGGCCATCGTGGGCGTGCTTTTTATTATCTTTGCAAAGGAAGACCCCCTGGCGAAGGAACGCGCCAGCAAGCAGTCCCAGTCGTTCATGCAGCAGATGGCCCCATTGAAAGAGCTGCGGGTGTGGCGGTTCGCCCTCTATTACTTCTTCGTATTCGGCGCGTTTGTTGCCTTGGCATTGTGGCTTCCCCATTACCTGATCGGCGTTTACGGGCTGGACATCAAAACAGCTGGCATGATCGCGGCGCTCTACACCATCCCCGCTTCCCTGTTCCGCATTCTCGGGGGCTGGATGTCTGATCGTTATGGCGCCCGGCGGGTCATGTACTGGACTTTCATTGCCTCCGTGATCTGCACTTTCCTGCTCAGCTATCCGCCAACGGAATACGTGGTCCACGGCATTGATGGCGACATCCGCTTTTTCCTGGAGGTGAGCCTGGTTCCTTTTGTGGTTCTGACCTTTATCCTTGGCTTTTTCATGTCACTGGGTAAAGCGGCCGTGTTCAAGCATATACCGGTGTACTACCCCACCCATGTGGGCGCGGTCGGGGGCGTGGTCGGGATGATTGGTGGCTTCGGGGGATTCCTTCTGCCATTGATGTTCGGTGCGCTGAATGACATCACCGGTATCTGGCAGAGCAGCTTTATGCTGATGTTCGTGATCGTGGCAGCGGCACTGGCCTGGATGCACTACGCCATTCGCACAGCGGAAAGGGTGGAGTGGGCAGCCCAGGAAGCCAAAACCGACTTGCCGGAACTGGCCTCCCCAAATCTGTTCTACCCGTTGAGAAAATAGGCAGGCCCGGGACCCCACAGGTCATCACTGGCGGGGTCCCGGTTCAGAAGGGTTTGGCGGTCGCCAGATGGAATATCGCTGTAATCTGCACCAGTGCCAACGCCGCTGCAATCAGGCGAACAGTGAAACTGGCATTTTCCTTGAGCGCAAACACTCCGGCGGCGATGTAACCCAGCAGGAGGACTATTTTGGCCATGAGCCAGCCATGGGCGAACGGCGACCAGGGCGTCACAAACAGCAGGCCGACGGCCGCTACCAGCAAAATCGTATCGTTCACGTGGGGCACCCAGCGCACCGGCATTCTACGCCACTCGGGCTTACCCACCAGGTCCAGCAGCAGGCGCAGCGCAAACATCACCACGGTGAGGTAGGCGGCAGTCATGTGAATATTCTTGAGAATCAGATAGCTGCTCATAGAGTAAACCTTTGGAACTTGGATCTGTGTCGGCATTGTAGGCAAAACTACCGCCTGATGGGTATGTTTCGAGCATATACATTCATTTAATATGACTTTTATATTCAGGCAGTCAATGGAGTTTCATCATGCAGTCCATCCCCACCTCTGGAACGCCGGGGGCCATGAGTGTCGGTCAGCTTTTCGCCTATCCGTTTCGCATTTTTTTCATCGCACTGACCCTGCTTGCCATCCTTGCAATCCCGGCCTGGATACTTCAAGTCAGCGGAGCCATCCAATTGCCACTGGCCCTGCCCGGCCTGTTCTGGCACCAGCACGAAATGCTGTTCGGTTTCCTGTCTGCCGCCATCGCCGGTTTCCTGCTGACTGCGGTCTGCGTGTGGACCCAGACTGAAAGAACTCATGGATTGCCGCTGGTTCTGCTGTTTGGTGTCTGGTTGGCCGGGCGCCTGTTACTGGCTTTCGGTGCAGGCCTGCCGGACTGGATGATTCATGGGGTCAACCTGGCCTTCCTGCCACTGGTCATGCTGGATGCTGGCCGGCGCATATGGAAGGCGAGGCAGAAACGGCAACTGATGATTCTGCTGGTGCTGGGGTTATTCTGGCTGATGCAGGTTGGCTTCGTCACGAGGCTGGCCCCGGCCTTCAGTTACGGCGCCCTGATTATGGCCATGGCGCTGATCAGTATCATTGGCGGCCGCATCACCCCGGCTTTTTCTGCGGGCTGGCTTCGTCAGCGCGGGCTGGATGCCACGAAGGTCCGGATGGTTCCGGCTCTGGACATGGCGGCGCTGTTCACAATAATCCTGCTTATGATTTCCCTGGTGACCGGCTGGCCGATCCTGACCGCCATACTGGCATTGATTGCCGCCGGGCTGATGCTTGTCCGTCTGGCCGGATGGAAAGGCTGGCTTTTTCGCAAGGAGCCTCTGCTATGGATGCTGCACCTGTCCATTCTCTGGGTTCCCGTGTCGCTAACGCTGCTCGCCGGCAGCATTCTGGCGGACTGGCCCGCCAGCGCCTGGACCCACGCGGCCGGCACCGGCGCGGTCGGCTGCCTGATCCTGGGCGTCATCGCCCGGGTATCCCTGGGCCATGCGGGCCATCCGCTGGTACTGCCCCGGGGTATGGTGGCCGCCTTTATCATCATTCACCTGGCGGCGCTGGTGAGAGTGGCCACAGCCTTCGGTTCCCTGCCCTGGCAGGCCGGGGTGGGCATTAGCTCGCTGCTGTGGATGCTCGCATTCGGTATTTTTCTGGCCCGCTACGGGCGAATACTGGTATCGCCAAGGGCGGACGGAAAGCCGGGCTGATAGCCCTGCGACGTTCCTGCTATCCAATCCGTCCCACTCCCTTTAAAATCCGGGCTCCCTGACAACGATTGATCGTTATCGATTACCACGGAGCCCATTCCCCATGTCGCCCCAACCGCGCACCCTAAGCCGATTCGCGCAACTGCGCCGTATTGAATCCAGCCGGCTGTTCCAGACGGTGGTGATTGGCATTATCATCCTGTCCGCCCTGACCATCGGCGCCAAAACCTACGATCTGCCCCCTCTGCTGGAAAGCTCGCTCACGGTCATGGATAACGCCATCACCGTGTTTTTCCTGATCGAAATCCTGTTCCGCTTTGCCGCCTGCCAGGACAAAAAGCGCTTTCTGATGGACGGGTGGAACCTGTTCGACACGCTGGTCGTTATCGGCAGCCTGGTGCCGCTGGACAACTCCGACGCAGTTCTGCTGGGCAGGCTTCTGAGAGTATTCCGGGTATTGCGGCTGGTCTCTGTGGTGCCGGAGCTGCGCTTTCTGATCAACTCGCTACTCAAAGCCATCCCGCGCATGGGCTACATCGCCCTGCTGATGTTCATTATTTTCTACATCTACGCGGCCATGGGCTCTCTGTTCTTTGCCAGCGTTGACGAGGAACTCTGGGGCGATGTGGCCATTGCCATGCTGACCCTGTTCCGGGTGGCAACGTTTGAAGACTGGACGGATGTGATGTACGCCACCATGGACCAATACCCACTGAGCTGGGTGTACTACATAACCTTCATTTTTCTTACAGCGTTCGTCTTCCTGAATATGATGATTGGCGCCATTCTTGAGGTCATGGGCGAAGAGAAAAACGCCAGAGAAGCACAGACAGCACACGACGAGCGGGACGAGATTTTCAAACAGCTTCAGTCAGTTCAACTCAAGCTGGATCAACTGACCGAAAAAATGGGGGACTCCAAGGGTGACTAGTTCAGTCGCTCTCGACAATGATTTTTGAAATCATCAAACGTTCAATGGCGTCGTTATCCATTCCAAGATCGTTCTGCAACAGAACCCTGGTGTTTGCGCCTAACTTGGGCGGTGCAGATCGATAGGTTGCCGGCGTTGCACTGAACTTGACCGGATACGCGACGGTCGGGATGTCCTGATCGTCCGACCTTTTCATCCGGACAACCATATCGCGAGCAATCACCTGAGGGTCATCGAACACATCAGGAATAGTGTTTATCGGGCCACAAGGAACACTGGCTATCTCCAGCAGACTGATAATGCGATCGCGAGAGTAATGAGCCAGCCGTTTTTCCAGGATGCCTTCAAGTAAGATTCGATTTTCCACTCGATCGGCGTTTGTCAGAAATCTGGAATCCTCGGATACAGATTTCAGCTCGAGCACAGAACAAAGGGACTGGAACTGCCGATTATTGCCGCAAGCAATGATTACATGGCCATCACGCACCGGATACGCTCGATAAGGCACCAGATTCGGGTGAGTATTGCCCATGGGCTTTGGCTTACGCTTGCCGACCAACCAGTTGGCGCCCTGGTTTGCCAGCATCGCCACCTGACTGTCGAACAACGAGCAATCAATGTGTTGCCCCTCGCCGGTCTGCTCTCGACTGGAAATAGCGGCAAGAATCGAAGTGGCCGCGTACATCCCGGTGAACTCGTCGGCGATGGCAACGCCGGTTTTCAACGGTTCGGCAGATTGCGTATCAGTCTCTGGCTGACCGGTAATACTCATTACCCCGCCCATGCCCTGAATCAGGAAATCATAGCCAGCGCGATCAGCGTAGGGCCCCGTCTGACCAAAACCGGTGATTGAACAATAAACGAGTCGAGGGTTAATTGCGTGAAGGCTATCGTAATCCAGGCCGTACTTTTTCAGCCCGCCGACCTTGAAATTTTCCACCAGGATGTCTGCGGAACAAGCCAGTTTGCGGATCAACTCTGCTCCCTCAGGCTTCGAAAAATCGATGCAGACAGACTCTTTATTGCGATTGCAGCATGTGAAGTAGGCGGCATCCGAGCTTTCGCGACTGTCATCAGTGCCGTCTGAAGTATCCCGGGTCAAAAACGGTGGCCCCCAGCGGCGCGTATCGTCACCGTTGAGGCTCTCAACTTTGATGACCCTTGCGCCGAGATCTGCGAGAACTTGCGTCGCCCAGGGACCTGCAAGGATCCGGCTCAAGTCGAGGACCGTTAAATGGCTCAAAGGCCCGGCCGGTATTTCTCTTGATTCATTAGGGACTTGTGAAGTCATGAAAAGCCCTCTCGATCACACTGAAATGAGAAAATACCCAGGACTGGCCGACAGCATTGACTCAATCAGAAGGGCTTTGCCACCGCCAGGTGAACAATCGCCAGCACCTGCACCAGAGCCAGAACCGCAGCAACCACACGAATCGGGGTACGGCGGGTATCTTTCAGTGCCACCGCGCCTGCTCCAATGTAGCCAATCAGAAGAAACAGCTTGGCGGTTACCCAGCCGTGCACAAACACCATCCAGGGCGAAACGAACAGCAGGCCGATGGCAGTGGCTATCAGCACGGTGTTGTTGGCGTGGGGAATCCAGCGCAGCGGGGTCGTGCGCCAGTTGGGCTTGCCAATCGCATCCAGCAGCAGACAGAGCACAAACAGCCCGATCGTCAGATACGCGGTTGTCATGTGAATGCTCTTTAATACCAGATAACCACTCATAAACTCACCTGCCTTTAGCTGGGAAAAAGGCATTGTACGCAAAAAAACGGCCTCTGCGACTAGAATTCCTCTGGGTCCGGGGGCAGACTGCAACCAATGGTCAATAGCCTTCCGCGCAATAAACGCTACAGTGGAAGAAATAACCTCGTAACAGGGAATACGGCAATATGACCCCAGATCACTTTGATAAGGCCGATCTACAGGCCTGTGGTCAAGGCACACTCTTTCCGGGAAAGATGCGCCTGCCCGTCGATGAGATGCTGATGATGGATCGTGTTACTCACATCAGCGACGACGACGGCGCTTATGGCAAGGGCAGCATCGTGGCAGAGCTGGATATCAATCCGGACCTGTGGTTTTTCAAAGTGCATTTCGTGGATGACCCTGTAATGCCGGGTTGTCTGGGGCTGGATGCGATGTGGCAGCTGGTAGGTTTTTTCCTGGCCGCGACCGGCGGCGAAGGCAAAGGCCGCGCTCTGGGTTGCGGGGAAGTGAAGTTTTCCGGCCAGGTACTGCCGACCGCGAAACTGGTGCGCTACCGTCTGGATATCAAACGGGTCATCCGGCGCAAGCTGACCATGGCGATTGCCGATGCCAGCATGGAAGTGGACGGCCGCGAGATTTACACCGCCCGAGACCTGAAAGTGGGCATGTTTACTTCTACCGATGATTTTTAGGAGCGATTAAATGCGTCGTGTTGTCGTTACTGGCATGGGCATTGTGTCCAGCCTCGGAACCAACCAGAAAGAAGTAACCCATTCACTGAAAGAATCCAGATCCGGCATCGGCCTGAGCCAGGATGCCATTGATAACGGTCTTCGCAGCCACATCTGCGGCCAGATCAATCTGGACCTGCCGTCACTGATCGACCGCAAGCTGATGCGCTTCATGTGTCCGGCTTCGGCCTACTGCTATCTGGCCATGCAGGAAGCCATTGAGCAGGCCGGATTGACGGATGAACAGATCAAGGCCGACTCCACCGGCGTAATTACTGGTGCCGGCGGCGCATCGACTGTAGAGCTGATGGACGCGATCGACACCCACCGTGAACGCGGCATCCGTCGGGTTGGCCCCTATCGGGTGCCCCGCACCATGGGCAGCTCGATTAACGCGAATCTGTCCACAGCCTACGGTATCAGGGGCGTGAACTACGGCATTACTTCGGCCTGTGCCACCAGCGCACACTCTATTGGCCACGCGGCTGATCTGATTGCCCTTGGTCGCCAGGACGTGATGTTCGCTGGCGGTGGCGAAGATATTCACTGGACCCTGAGCCTGATGTTCGATGGCATGGGCGCGCTGTCGACCAAATACAACGATACCCCGGAACTGGCATCGCGCACCTACGATGCCGGCCGCGACGGCTTCGTGATTTCCGGTGGCGGCGGGATTGTGGTTCTTGAAGCCCTGGAGCACGCAGAAGCGCGCGGCGCGAACATTCTGGCCGAGCTGGTGGGCTTTGGCGCTACCTCCGACGGCGCCGACATGGTTGCCCCAAGCGGCGAAGGCGCTGTTCGCTGCATGCAGCAAGCGATGAAAGGACTGGATGAAGATATCAGCTACATCAACACCCACGGCACCAGCACACCTGCTGGCGACGTCACCGAACTGAAGGCCCTGAAAACCACCTTCGGCGACCGCATTCCTCCGCTGAGCTCTACCAAGCCACTGTGTGGACACGCCCTGGGGGCGGCCGGCGTTCATGAAGCGATCTACAGCATCATCATGCAGCGGGAAAACTTCATTGCACCGTCGGCCAACATTCAGAACCTGGACGAAGGCGCCGAAGGCTACCCCATTGTCAGGGAGCGTCAGGACAACGTGAATCTGCCCCTGGTGATGAGCAACAGCTTCGGCTTCGGCGGCACCAACGGCTCACTGGTCTTCCGCAAGACCTGATCAGCCCTCGCCTACTCCCGAAATAACTGTCAGTAGCCACTCCCCAAGGCTACTGACAGTCTTCCCTGTTTTAGTCACCCGACCCGGCGATGCGGTATAATCTGTCGCGGTCAGATTTAATACCTGACTATTTTACTCTGGTATTGTATAATCTCCCACCAGAAGAACGGAGTTCGCATACAACTTCAGTTTTTTACAGTCTGCGAGCAAAACCGTCATCCAATAAGCGCTTGTGGGGCGTACTCCTTACAAACGCAGAAACACCAGGGCCTAGCGCCCACGATGAGAGATACGGAGCGACGATCATGGCGACCACCGATAAAGAGGTAAGCGAGCTGGTCAAACGGGAATACGAACACGGTTTCGTGACTGATATAGAGTCCGACACCTTCGAACCCGGTTTGAACGAAGAGATAATCGCACGCCTTTCCGGCATCAAAAATGAACCGGAGTGGATGCTGGAGTGGCGTTTGAAAGCCTATCGTCGCTGGCTGGAGATGGAAGAGCCGGACTGGGCCCATGTCGGCTATCCGAAAGTCGACTACAACTCGATTTCC
Source organism: Marinobacter halotolerans (assembly GCF_008795985.1). NCBI lineage: Bacteria > Pseudomonadati > Pseudomonadota > Gammaproteobacteria > Pseudomonadales > Marinobacteraceae > Marinobacter > Marinobacter halotolerans. The sequence continues at coordinate 815,416 of NZ_VMHP01000001.1, forward strand.
TATTATTCCGCGCCCAAACGCCCGGAAGATATGCCCCAAAGCCTGGATGAAGTGGATCCGGAGCTGCTGCGCACCTATGAAAAACTGGGCATTCCCCTGCACGAGCGCGAAAAACTCGCCGGCGTGGCGGTAGACGCCGTGTTTGACTCGGTTTCAGTGGCAACCACCTTCAAAGAGCCGCTGGCCAAAGCCGGCGTGATCTTCTGCTCAATTTCCGAGGCCATTCAGGACTATCCTGAGCTGGTAAAAAAGTATCTCGGTTCTGTGGTGCCCGCTGGCGACAACTTCTTTGCCGGCCTGAACTCGGCAGTTTTCTCCGACGGCACCTTCGTGTATGTGCCTAAAGGCGTGCGCTGCCCCATGGAGCTGTCCACCTATTTCCGCATCAACGCGGCCAACACCGGACAGTTCGAGCGCACCCTGATCATCGCCGAAGACAGCAGTTATGTGAGCTACCTGGAAGGCTGCACCGCTCCCATGCGTGATGAGAACCAGCTTCACGCCGCGGTAGTTGAGCTGGTGGCATTGGATGATGCCCAGATCAAGTACTCCACGGTGCAGAACTGGTATCCGGGCGACGAAAACGGCAAGGGCGGTATTTTCAACTTCGTGACCAAGCGTGGCGCCGCCATTGGCAAGAACTCCAAGATATCCTGGACCCAGGTCGAGACCGGCTCCGCCGTGACCTGGAAATACCCCAGCTGCATTCTGCGGGGCGACAACAGCGTTGGCGAGTTCTACTCCGTGGCACTGACCAACAACTACCAGCAGGCGGATACCGGCACCAAGATGATTCACCTGGGCAAGAACACGTCCAGCACCATCATTTCCAAGGGCATTTCCGCCGGCAAGAGTTCCAATGCCTATCGCGGGCTGGTGAAGTTCGGCCCCGGTGCGGAGGGTGCGCGCAACTTTACCCAGTGCGATTCGCTGTTGATCGGCGACCGCTGCGGGGCGCACACCTTCCCCTATATCGAGAGCAAGAATAAATCGGCCATCGTTGAGCACGAAGCCACCACCTCCAAGGTCAGCGACGAGCAGATGTTCCTCTGCCGGCAGCGCGGTATCGACCCGGAGCAGGCGGTTTCCATGATCGTCAACGGCTTCTGCAAGGAAGTGTTCAAGGAACTGCCCATGGAGTTCGCCGTTGAGGCAGGCAAGCTGCTTGAGGTGAGCCTGGAAGGTTCGGTCGGTTAAATACAGAATTTCAGATGAAGAGAGAATCCAATACATGCTGAGCATCAAGAACCTGCACGCATCCGTTGGGGGTGAAGAAATCCTCAAGGGCATCAACCTGGAAATCAAAGCCGGGGAAGTCCACGCCATCATGGGCCCCAACGGCTCTGGCAAAAGCACCCTGTCGCAGGTGCTGGCAGGCAGCGAGACCTTCGAGGTAACTCAGGGCGAAATCACGCTCAACGGTGAGAACCTGCTGGAGCTGGAAACCGAAGAGCGGGCCCGTGAGGGCGTGTTCCTGGCGTTCCAGTATCCGGTAGAAATTCCCGGCGTCAGCAACCTCCAGTTTCTGCGCACCGCTGTGAACGCCATGCGCCTGCACCGTGGCGAGTCAGAAATGAACGCGGCGGAATTCATGAAGCATGCGAAGGAAGTATCAAAGCAGGTCGATCTGGACCCGGCTTTCCTCAAGCGCGGCGTGAACGAAGGTTTCTCCGGTGGTGAGAAGAAGCGTAACGAGATTCTGCAGGCATTGTTGCTTCAACCGAAACTGGCCATTCTGGACGAAACCGACTCCGGCCTGGATATCGACGCCCTTCACGTTGTCTCAGACGGCGTGAATGCGCTGCGCGCCAAGGACCGGGCCATCCTGATGGTGACCCACTACCAGCGCCTGCTGAACCACATTGTGCCCGACTACGTTCACGTGCTGGCCGGTGGCAAGATCGTCAAATCCGGTGGCCGCGAGCTGGCTCACGAACTGGAAGAGCGCGGTTACGGTTGGCTCGGCGTGAAAGACGAAGAAGCTACCGCCAGCTCATCTGCCAGTTAACGGAGGCCGCGAATGAAGTCAGCACCAACGCTTTCCAGCGCCTTTCTTGAACCGGCCGGCCATTACCTGCCCGGCCCGCTGCTTGAGCTGCGCAAACAACGGGGCACGGCTCTGGTGGATATGCCACTGCCAACCCGCAAAACCGAAAACTGGAAGTACTCCAGCCGCCATCTGAAGCTTTCGGATGAGCTTGCCACCACACTGCCATCCTCCGGCAAGGAAGGCGCCAGCCTTTCCATGCCAGGCTACCGAGTCGTGTTCCGCAACGGGGTGATGGTGCCGGAGGCCAGCGATTTTCCGGATATGCCCGGCATCCGTATCCAGCGTTTCTGTGACCTGAACGATCAGGACGCGGCGGCCCTGGCCGAGCGCCTGGACAACACTCTGGACAGCCGGGCCGTTCAGATGGCCCGGCTGAACTCCGCCCGCTTTGAAGATGGCCTGTTCATCCAGCTTGATAAAGAAGCCGTGCTTGACCAGCCGCTTTTCATCATTCACGAAGTAACTGCTTCGTCCGTCGGCTCGGCCTACCCACGTATTTATGTGGACGCCGCAAGGCACAGCCAGATGACGCTGGTGGAAGAGTACATCTCCAGCGGCAGTGAACCGGTAATGGTCAACACGGTGACAGAATTCATGCTCGCTGAAGGCGCGCAGATTACCGGAGTGCGCCTGACCATCGAAGGCGAAAGCGTTCAGCACATCGGTGCAACCGGCGTTCGCCAGGCGGCCAGTTCACGCTTTGAAAACCACTGCGTGGGCTTTGGTGGCCCGTTGCGCCGGCACGACCTGCAGGTTCGCCTTGAAGGCGAGGGCGCCGAGTGCAAACTTAACGGCGTGGTGGTTACCCAGGGTCAGCAGCATTACGACAACCACACCTCGATCGAGCACGTGGCGGCCCACTGCGACAGCGAAGAAACCTATCGCAACATCGCAGCGGACCAGTCCCACGCGATTTTCAACGGCCGCATCCATATCCACCAGGATGCTCAGAAATCCAACGCCAATATGAACAACAAGAACCTGTTGCTCTCCACCGGCGCGGAAATCGACACCAAGCCCGAACTGGAAATCTACGCCGACGACGTAAAATGCGCCCACGGCGCAACCATCGGACAGCTGGACAAAACCTCGCTGTTCTATCTGGTGTCCCGTGGCATCGGCCGTCGCGAGGCCAACACCTTGTTGACCATGGCATTCATCAACGAACTGGTGGAACAGATTCCTGTCGAAACGGTGCGCGATGCCGTACAGCTTCGGCTGAATGACTTTTTCAATCAGACGTTTCAGGAGGTCTGAGCGGTAATGAACGATCTTTCCATGGCCAAGACAGCACCCCAGACCCGTTTCGACGTTGATGCCGTACGCCGTGATTTTCCGATCCTGAGCCAGGAAATCAACGGCAATCCGCTGGTGTATCTGGATAACGGCGCCTCGGCCCAGAAGCCGGTGGCGGTGCTGGATGCCATGGATCGTTATTATCGGCAAATGCATTCCAACGTGCACCGTGGCGCCCATACCCTGGGTGATCGTGCCACCACTGCGTTCGAAGGCGCACGGGAAACCGTCAGAGCCTTCCTTAATGCAGACAGCACCCGCGAAATCATCTGGACCCGCGGTACCACCGAGGCGATCAACCTGGTCGCCAATGGCATGGCCGAGCGCCTGAAACCCGGTGACGAGATCCTGGTGAGCCACATGGAGCACCACGCCAACATCGTGCCCTGGCAGATGATTGCCGAGCGCACCGGCGCTAAAGTTGTACCGATTCAGGTGACGCCCGAGGGCGAATTGGACCTGGATTCGTTTAACGATCTGCTTGGCGAAAAAACCAGGGTTCTGGCGCTTACCCACGTATCCAACGTGCTGGGCACTATCAATCCGGTTGCCGCGCTGATCCAGCAGGCCAAGGCACTGGGTGTGATTACCGTTATCGACGGTGCCCAGGCGGTGCCGCATTTCCAGCCCGATGTGCAGGCACTGGGATGCGATTTCTACATGTTTTCCGGCCACAAGCTGTTCGGGCCCACGGGCATCGGTGTGCTTTACGGAAAAGCCCATCTTCTCGAGGAAATGCCTCCCTACCAGGGCGGTGGCGAGATGATCGAGCGGGTGTCTTTCGAGCGCACCACCTGGAACACCCTGCCCTATAAATTTGAAGCCGGCACGGCACCGATCGCCGAAGCCGTGGGGCTGGGCGCAGCCATTGACTACCTGAACGACTTTGATCGCGAAGCCATGGAAGCAGCGGAGGATGCACTGCTGGCCAGGGCCCATGAGCTGGTCGAGACCGTTCCCGGCATGCAGATCATCGGTACAGCCGCAAAGAAAGTGCCGGTCATGTCCTTTAAAATCGACGGACTGCACCCCAGTGATATAGGCACTCTGCTGGACCAGCAGGGCATTGCCATTCGTACCGGCCACCATTGCGCTATGCCGCTGATGGACTTTTACGGGGTACCCGGTACAGCCCGGGCCTCTTTTGCGTTCTACAATACAATTGAAGAAGTTGAAAAACTCTTCGCCGCGCTGCAAAAAATTCAGCGCCTGTTTGCCTGATGGAGGTGGAAACATGACAGCCGAAGTCTACACACCAACCGTTGCCGTCACCATGACGCCCAGCGCGGTGAAACACGTACGCAAACAACTCGATAAAAAGCCGGAAGCCAAGGGCATCCGGCTCGCCATCAAGAAAAGCGGCTGCTCCGGCTTCAAGTATGAAACCCAGTGGGTTGAAGATGCCGGCACTGACGACAAGGTATTCCACATTGACGGCGTGGACCTGTTCGTCAAGGAAGAGCATCTGCCGCTGGTGAACGGCATCGAGATTGATTTTGTCACTGAGGGCGTTAATTCGGTGTTCCAGTTCCGGAACCCCAATGCCACCGCTGAATGTGGCTGTGGCGAGAGCTTTACAGTGGCGTAGATTGGATCAGGCGAAGCCGTATCCAACAAACCAGACAAAGAAAACGAGGCCCATCAAGGCATGCAAGAACGGGAAGTGGTTCTGACAAAACGTGAGGTAGAGGCACGGCTGGTGCCCACCGGCACGGAAATCATGATTCCGGCGGATACCTTTGTGACGATCACCCAGTCCCTGGGTGGCAGCTTCACGGTCGCCGTAAACGGTAACCTCGCCCGCATCGAAGGCCACAATGCCGAAGCGCTGGGCAAGAAGCCCCTGGAAAGCAGCTTCGACACCCCCGAAGACGGCACCGTCAACGAAAACCAGGTCTGGGAAGCCATGCAGAACTGCTACGACCCGGAAATTCCGGTCAACGTGGTGGATCTGGGCCTGATTTACGATTGCAAGATCGAGAACGGCACCGAAGACGGCAACCACGTTTACGTTCTGATGACCCTGACCGCCGCCGGCTGTGGTATGGGCCCGGTGATCACAGAAGACGTCAAAACCAAGCTTGAGCATGTACCCAACGTCGACAAGGTGACGGTTGAACTCACCTTCGATCCACCCTGGAATAACGACATGCTCACCGACGAAGCCAAGCTTGAACTGGGAATGCTGTAATGACTGCCTCCGCACAGGAATTTGAAAACAACCCGCTGGGCAAAGACACCACGCTGGACGACGTCCTGGAAGGCTTCGAGTTTCTCGATGACTGGGAAGAGCGCTATGCCTTCATCATCGACCTGGGCAAGCAGCTTCCGAAGTTTCCGGAAGACGAGCGCCGGGAAGAGAATTACGTGCACGGCTGCCAGAGCCAGGTGTGGCTGATTCATCACTACGACGAAAACACCGGAAAGCTCTATCTGCTGATCGATTCCGACGCCATTATCGTGCGCGGCCTTGCCGCCATCATCCTGGTGGCACTGAACGGCAAGACACCCCGCGATCTTCTGGCGACCGATATTGACGAACTGTTCGAGCAACTGGACCTGTTCCGCCATATCTCGCCAACCCGAGGCAACGGCCTCCGTGCCATGGTCGGCAAGATCCGGGATATCGCCGCCACTGAGGCCGCCTGAGAAGGCCTCAGTACATCACCGCGTAGTCACCCTCACGGATATTGATCACGCTACCCTCTTCCGGCATCCAGGCACGACTGGTGTCCAGGCTCAGCTGATGCAGGTGAAGATCAACACCGGTATCCCAGAGCTTTGGCGGCGCGTCGGGCCACTGCAGAGCAGATTGAGCCCGCACTAGCCGCAGCTTGTCCCCTGGCAGCAGGCCGGATTTCGTGCCCACATCCAGAAGCAGATCCTTACCGTCTACCTGAAGAACCCGGACCAGCAGCGCCTGACAGTCAATGGCGCTCATCAGATCATCGGTAATCTCGTCAAAGAGCTTGGCAACCTCGGTTCCATAGTCCGAGTCATTGAAAACCGGAGACCCGAAGTCGACTTTTCCGGTACGGGGAATATCCCAGCGGCCGTAAGCCTCATAACGTTGCTCATACACCACCCGGCCGGTATATCCATCGTGTAATACCACATCCACAACGAATGCCCGATCGGTATCGGCGCTGAACAACGAACGCTTGATGGAAGCGGCATAGGACGAATCCCAGGAATCAGGGCGATTCACATCCAGACTCCGTATGATCCCCGAAACCACAAACTGGGCCCCCATCTGGCGACTGACCACGGAATACTGTTCCAGTGTGTTACCTTGCATGGCGCGGGTCGCCCCGTCTTGCAAACTGGCAAACATTTGCCTGCCCGGCGCTGACAGCGGCAACACCTCGCCCGTCTCCAGAAGATTCCGGTACAGCCACTTACTGGAAGCACGGCCAACCGCACCCAGCCCCCCGAATACCGTCTGGTCCGGATCTTCCACGTTGAACCCGGCGACGACCACCTCCTTGCGGATGCGCGAGGCTTCCTGGTTCGGGCATTGCTGATTCAGTTCGAACGGAGTGCTGTTGCGTTCCTGACGGATGGTCGCGGCAAGGCGGTCCAGCTCGGCCTGGCGGCCGCCTACGTCTTTGCTGATGATCAGGTTTATGGAGGGGGGCTCAGTCTCCGCGCTGGAACCAGTCGCCAAGCTTAAAAGCACTGCCACGGCGAGCAGTGTGATCGCCCATGAGCTCTGTCTGTTTCTAGAAATCATCGTTCGCTGCTCAGAATATATGTGATTCGGAGGTGCCAGGTGTCACAAAGGTACCTCATGAAAAATCCATGCCACTTAGCGTTTCTGTCGTCTTTTGTTAAATGATGTATCCTCGAAGCCTTTTCTATCAGGTGTCCTGATAATCTTAACTCCGCTTAATGCTGGCTCTGACCAATAAAGAGGACACCAATGAAAATGAGCACCCGCGCAATTCCCGTTTTTTCCAGAAAACCCCTGGCCGTTGCCCTTTGCCTTGCCTCTGCTTCGGCTCTGGCCAGCCCTCAGGCCTTTACCCCATCCCGCTCCTTTGCCATGGGCGGCACCGGCGTTGCGATTGCACATCCAGCGGCAGCCGGTGCATCCAACCCGGCCATGATGGCGTCGGAACATCACGACTGGTCAGACGATTTCGGGCTGATTTTTCCTTCCGTGAACGCCCGCTTTGCCGATGAGGAAGAGACTGTCGATCAGATTGACGGCATTCAGGACGTTATTGATCAGTTTGAACAGGCGCAGCAGTCCAGTAACCTACAAGATGCTCAGGACGCAGCCGGTGATCTAAGGGAGCGACTGGCCGCTTTCGATCGTGATACAGTCCGGATCGACGCCGGAGTGGGTATCGCATTGGCAGTGCCCACTGATTCTTATTCAGTCGGCTTTTTTACCAGCGGCAATGTCCAAGCGGCGATTCGCGGAGAATACGACGAGTCTGATGATGCCACTCTCGCGGCGCTTGAAAGCGGGGATCTGACGGCTATACAAAACGCAAATTTGGATGACCTCCGCTCCCGTGGCCGTGTTCTGGCATCCGGTGTGGCAGAGGCGGGTATTTCGGTCTCGACATCATTTGAACTGACTGACGGCACCCGCTTTCAGGTCGGGGTATCGCCCAAATACGTTCAACTGGTCACTTACCAATATACAGAGAGCGTTTCCGGCTTCGAGGACGATAATGCCGAGGACGAGGAATACGAAACCGAAAAAAGCGGCTTCAACCTTGATATTGGGGCAGCCTATGCCTTTGGTGAAGAGAACGCGTGGAACGCGGGAGTGGTTGTGAAAAACCTGATTCCCATGGAGCTGGAATCCAACGCAAGCTCCGACCCGTTGAAGCAAGAGCAGAAATACACCCTGGAGCTGGATCCGATGCTGACCGCAGGCATTGCCCACACCGGTGACTTTCACGTGGTCACCGCAGAGCTGGACCTGACCAAGAAGAAAGGCTTTGGCTACGCTGACGACACCCAGTGGCTGGCTGTGGGCGCAGAACTGGATGCCTGGCGCTATGCCCAGATCCGCTTCGGCGTTCGCCAGAACCTGGCCAGCAACGATGACAACAACGGCATTGCCGAAGAAACCCAGTTCACTGCTGGTATCGGGCTGTCGGTCTTCGGTGCCCGTCTGGACCTGGGCGCACTGGTCAGCGATGCGGAAATGGGCGCCGCTCTGGAACTGGGAGCTGCATTCTAGGCAATGGATATATACCTTGTAGGTGGCGCCGTTCGTGATGAGCTCCTCGGTTTACCGGTCAAGGACCGGGACTGGGTCGTCACCGGCGCCACGCCGGATGAAATGCTGGCGCAGGGTTATAAACAGGTGGGTGCAGATTTCCCGGTATTTCTGCACCCTACCACCCGCGAAGAATACGCACTGGCCCGTACCGAGCGCAAAAAAGGCCAGGGTTACCACGGCTTCACCGTTTATAGCGCGCCGGACGTCACCCTTGAAGACGATCTGAGGCGCCGGGATCTGACCATCAATGCCATGGCCAAGGCCACCGACGGCACACTGGTGGACCCTTTTAACGGCCAGAAGGATATTGAGTCCCGCCGGCTTCGCCACGTATCCGAGGCTTTCACCGAAGACCCCCTGCGAATCCTCCGCACTGCCCGCTTTGCGGCACGGCTTCAGCCCAACGGGTTTAAAGTGGCCGGGCCCACCATGGAGCTGATGACAAAAATGGTCCGGGCTGGCGAGATCAGCCATCTGGTACCGGAAAGGGTATGGCAGGAAGTTCAGCGGGCCCTACACGAAAATGAACCGGGCACTTTCTTCTCCGTTCTGCGGGACTGTGGCGCACTGGAATCGCTGATTCCCGAGCTGACACCGGCGCCGGCTTTCGAGTCTGCAATGGCGGCGCTGCGATGCGCCCATGAGAACAACCTGGATACCGACGCACGATTTGCAGCGCTACTGTCGCCTCTGTCTTCTTCCTCGCCTGGTCAAAACCCGAATGCAGCAGAAGCGCGGGCAAAACAGCTGAAGGCGCCCAACGACTGCATCGCAATGGCTCGACTGTTAACGGCAACCACACCAACACTTGAAACCACCGAATCTGTTGAGCCGGAGAGCTGCCTTGCTCTGCTTGATCAGGCCGATGCCTGGCGCCGGTCAGAGCGCTTCAATAACCTGCTTGCCACTCTCAGATGCGTGCTTCCGGCTGAATCGTCCGGCAAGGTCGATCAACTGCAACGAGCCCTTGAAGTAGCCAACTCTGTTAATGCCAAATCGCTAATGAGTGAGGGGGTTACCGGCAAGGCCCTGGGCAAAGCAATCCACAGTGAACGCCTGAGACGTATCCGGGAGTCATTTCAAAACCTTTAGGGAGTGCCAGAGACCACCATGGATTCGCCCGCACCTGTCGCACTGATCACCGGCGCCGCCCATCGGCTTGGCGCCCATACCGCCCGCCATCTTCACAATCGGGGCTGGAACATTGTTATCCACTACCGCTCCCGGCAGGAACAGGCCGAGGCGCTGGCAAGTGAACTTAATAACCTTCGGGAGCATTCTGCCATCGTGCTTCAGGCCGATCTGTCCCGCCCGGATCAGATTGCGCCACTGGCCGACCAAGCCATTGCCGCCTGGGGGCGATTGGACGGGCTGGTCAACAGCGCCTCGGTGTTTTACCCCAACCCCACAGAAAAAGCCCAGAGTGAAGACTGGGACACGGTGATGAGCACCAACCTGCGGGCGCCGTTCTTCCTGGGACAGGCGTGCCTGGCCGCCCTTCGCAGCTCCGGCGGAGCCATCGTGAACATGATCGACATATACAGCGAGCGTCCGCTGGCCAACCACCCTCTGTACTGTGCCAGCAAAGCAGGCCTTGCCTCACTGACCCAGTCCTGGGCAAAGGATCTGGCGCCGGAAGTGCGGGTCAATGGCGTGTCCCCGGGCGCCATCCTCTGGCCGGAAGGCGATGCTGAAATGGACCAACAGCAACAGCAGGCCATTCTGGACAAAACACCACTAGCAACGACCGGCAAGCCAGAGGACATCGCCGGGGCAATCGCCTTCCTGCTTTGCGATGCACCCTTTATAACCGGGCAGATTCTGTCGGTGGACGGTGGTCGCAGCCTGAATATGTAGCGGACTCACCCCTACACCCCTACCTTTGGCGGAGGCCGGGTTTCCGCTACAATGACAGGTCCACAACGCCAGTTTTCCAGCCATTTTCTGATTCCCGGAGAAATTAAATGCAAGAGCCCATGCGTGATGTTGTCATCGCCGCCGCCAAACGTACTGCCGTCGGCTCATTCGGAGGCGGCCTGTCCAGCCTTCGTGCTGACCAGCTCGGCAGCGCCGTCATCAAGGCCCTGCTGGAAGAAACCGGCGTCTCTCCTGACCAGATTGACGAGGTGATTCTGGGCCAGGTGCTTACCGCCGGTTGTGGCCAGAACCCGGCACGGCAGGCCTCGATCAACGCCGGTATACCGGCGACCGTGCCGGCCATGACCATCAACAAGGTCTGTGGCTCGGGGCTGAAGGCCGTCCATATGGCGGTGCAGGCTATTCAATGTGGCGATGCGGAGTTGCTGATTGCCGGTGGCCAGGAGAGCATGAGCCAGGCACCCCACGTTCTGCCCAACAGCCGCAACGGCCAGCGGATGGGCAACTGGACGATGGTGGATACCATGATTTCCGACGGCCTGTGGGACGCGTTCAATGATTACCACATGGGCGTGACCGCCGAGAACATCACCGAAAAATACGGCATCTCCCGGCAGGAGCAGGATGAATTCGCGGCCGCCTCACAGCAGAAAGCGGCCGCCGCCATCGACGCTGGCTATTTCGACAGCCAGATCGTTCCCGTATCGGTTCCCCAGCGCAAGGGTGATCCCCTGATTGTCGACACGGACGAGAACCCCCGTGCCGGCGTGACGGCTGAGAGCCTTGGCAAACTGCGCCCCGCCTTCAAAAAGGATGGCACCGTGACCGCCGGCAACGCCTCTGCTCTGAACGATGGCGCCGCCGCAGTGATTGTCTGCAGTGCCGAGAAAGCAAAGGCGCTGGGTCTGACGCCGCTGGCAACCATTCGTGCCCACGCCAATGCCGGCGTTGACCCTACCATCATGGGCACGGGCCCGATTCCCGCCAGCCAGCGCTGCCTTCAGCGAGCCGGCTGGACGGTCGACGAGATTGACCTGATCGAAGCTAACGAAGCCTTCGCAGCCCAGGCCATATCCGTGAACCGGGATCTGGGTTGGGATGTAAGCAAGGTGAACGTGAACGGCGGCGCCATTGCCCTGGGCCACCCCATCGGCGCATCCGGCTGCCGCATTCTGGTGACTCTGCTGCATGAAATGATGCGGCGGGATGCAAAGAAAGGGCTGGCAACCCTGTGCATCGGCGGCGGCATGGGCGTCGCCCTGGCCGTGGAACGCCAGTAGCCCGTGCTGAATGTGGTGTTATACGAGCCTGAGATTCCGCCCAATACCGGCAACATCATCAGGCTCTGCGCCAACACTGGCTGCCGGCTGCATCTGATCGAACCACTGGGATTTACCCTGGAAGACAAGCAGATGCGTCGGGCAGGACTGGATTACAGTGAATACGCCACGGTGACGGTCCACCGGGACTATCAGAGCTTTCTGGAAAGGGAAAAACCACAGCGCCTGTTCGGGCTGACCACCAAAGGCAACTGCCAGTATCACCAGGTAACCTACCAGAGCGGTGATTACCTGATGTTCGGCCCCGAAACCCGGGGCCTGCCAGCAGAAATCCGGCAATCCCTGCTTCCGGAGCACTGCATCCGGGTTCCGATGCGTCCGGAAAGCCGAAGCCTGAACCTGTCGAACACTGCCGCGCTGGTGGTCTATGAGGCCTGGCGACAGCTGGGTTTCGACGGGGCTGTCTGACCGGCGACCTGTCCAGTGGGAATCACCATCGGATACCCTTCCGGCAACTGGATAACCCGGGCGTGAAAGCCGTACACCAGCCTGAGATTCGCGGGCGTCAGAACCTGCTCTGCCCGCCCATGCAGAACGCTACGCCCCGAGGCCATCAGCATCAACCGGTCACCAAACTGCGCGGCCAGATTGAGATCGTGCACAATCGCCAGGACCGCAATACCTCGGGCGCGGGCCAGATGTCGAATCAACTCCAGCACCAGTTGCTGATGGGCTGGATCCAGAGCTGAAGTACACTCGTCGAGCAGCAATAGGCTCTCATGCGGGCAGTCGATGATCTGCGCCAGAACCCGGGCCAACTGCACGCGCTGCTGCTCGCCGCCAGACAACCCAGGCACCAACCGGTGCGCCAGGTGTTCCAATTCGAGGGCGCGCAAAAGCTCCATCACCACCGGATCGCTGGCCGGCGTCCCGCGAGGCCTACCTAATCGCACGACTTCCTCAGCCGTCAGCGGGAAATTGACATCAACCCGCTGGGGCATTACCGCCCGGCGCCCCGCCAAGTGCTCTGGCCGCCAATCGGTCAATGCCTTGCCGTCAACGTGAATGCCCCCCTGACACGGTGCTTCACCGCTCAACGCTTTCAGGACAGTGGATTTACCGGCCCCGTTCGGGCCGAGCAGCATGACGAGTTTACCGGCCGCCACGTCCAGGTCGACACCGTTAACAATCTCGGTGCCGCCCAGGGACACCGACAGGTTCTGAACGGAAAGCATCGTCAAGTCACCTTGATTCTTAATAACAGCGCCAGAAAGAAGGGCCCACCGATCAGCGCCATCATCAATCCGATGGGCAGTTCCGCCGGCGCCACGACCACCCGCGCAATGGAATCGGCGGCGACCAGCAAGGTGCCACCGAGCAGAGCGCTCAGCGGAAGCACCACCCGATGACTGGCACCCAGCAACTGTCGAACCAGATGGGGCACCACCAGGCCGACAAAACCAATCAGGCCGCTGACGGCGACCGCGGCGCCAACCCCTAGACCGACCACCACAATCGCGACTTTTTTGACCGTATCGGTTCGGTAGCCCAGATGCCCCACCACCGACTCGCCCAACAGAAAGGCATCGAGAGGCCGAACCAGCCAGGGAGCGGCGACCAGCGCCAGCACCATGAAAGGCGCGCCCACCAAGAGGTCATCCCAGGTTGCATGGCCCAGGCTACCCATGGTCCAGAACGTCAATGAACGCAGTTCTTCATCGGTGGCGTAGAACGTCAGTAGGCCCGTTGCTGCGCCGGCCACCGCGTTAATCGCGATGCCCGCCAACAGCAGGGTTGCCACTGAGGTCTGGCCCGCCCGGTTGGCAATGCGCCAGGCCAGCAACACCGTGCCACTGCCGCCTGTAAACGCCGCCACGGGCAAGGCCCACTCACCCGCGAAGGCAATCCAGTCGCCCAGCCAGGTGCTGCCCAACACAATCACCGCGATGGCCGCCAGGGAGGCACCGGCAGAAACGCCAATCAGGCCTGGGTCCGCCAGCGGATTGCGAAACAAACCCTGCAGAATGGCGCCGGCGACGGCCAACACGGCGCCCACCAAGAAGCCGAGCAAAAACCGGGGGAGTCGCACTTCCATCATTACCATGGACGCCACCGGGTCGGCGGCCTCCCTTCCCGCCAGCACGTTCAACATGTCCGCAACCGCCAGAGGGTATGCCCCGCTGGTAACTGACGCCAACGCCGCACATCCGGCGGCGGCTAGCATCAGTACCAGGGCCGGCCCAAACCGGAACCGGCCGGCAGCGTCACGAATCATTAGCCGCCACGTGGGAATCTACCGGGAGCACACGGCTCAACTGAGACATGGCCTGGGGCAGTCGCGGGCCAAAACCCAGCAGCAACATGCTGTCGGCGATTAGGCGGTTGCCAGCCTGCCAGGCATCCAGACGTTCTATGCCCGGCCAATTCTCAATGTTGAATTGGCCGGGTGTGGATTCGGCGATCACGATTGCATCCGGTTGGGAGGCCAGAATCGCCTCCCGGTTGGCCGGCTTATAGCCCTTGATGTCGGCCACCGCGTTATCAGCGCCGACCGAGTTGAGCAGCGCTTCAGCGGACGTTCCCTGGCCTGCCAGCATCACCGAATGATTGCCCGCAGCCAGAATAAACAGCACCCGAGGGCGGAAACCCCGGTTGGCCGCCGCTTTGCGGGTTTGTTCCATATTCGCCCTGAGTTCGCCGGTCAGCGTTTGGGCTTGCTCAACCGCACCCAGTAGTTCGCCAATGCGCTCGATCCGCCGCATGGCCGCCTCCGGAGTTCTCGCGGAGGCCAGTTGCTCAACCCGAACGCCGGCCCGGGATAGCCTGTTCAGATTTTCAGCAGGGGCGGCCTGGTCCGACGTGATCAGCATATCCGGCTTCAACGCCAGCACACCTTCGAACGGCAAGGCTCGCAGATACCCCACTTTCGGCAAGGATTCGGTGGCGTCCGGGTAACCACTGGTGGTGTCCACGCCTACAACCTGATCACCGGCACCCAGCTGGAAAACGATTTCGGTGATGGCCCCATCGGCAGTGACCAGGCGGGGCGTGTCCTCAGCACCCACCAACGGAGCCATCACGACTGCAGCGATACCTGCCACGGCCATCAGCCAACGCATCATGAGGTCGCCTCCAGATTGGCCGCCTGCTCGCGCCAGAGCTCGGACTCGGGAATGCCCGGCTTGCGCGCACCGAAGACAGTCAACACCAGTTCGCCATCCGAATTGAACGCTTCGACCGAGGTAATAACGCCATCGGCAGAGGGCCGACGAACCAGCCACCAGCTCTTGATGGATTCCGTGTTGGCGTGCAGGTTGAAACCCGGATCCAACACGTTCATCCAGGGGCCGGTACGGCGCAGGTTCGATACCTTGCCGGTAAAGATCTGCACAATGCCCGGGTTGCCTACGAAGAACATGGCGGGGCATTCGCTGTCCCGCAGCAAAGCCAGCAGCCGATCCAGAACATCGTCGTCAGAACGCTGCAGTTCCGTCGCCCACTCGCCGCGCAGAATTTCCAGTGCAGTCAATCGATCGGTGCCCGCCCGTTTCAGCAAAGCGCCGAAATGGTGAACGTCTTTCAGCTCGGCCCAGCCTTCCCTAAGGACCTCCGCTTTAACGTGGTCCAGCTTGGCGCGTTCAGGCACCGGCCGCCTGCCCTGAGGCGCAAACGGTTCCATCTGCTCGTCCGCAAACTCACGGATCACGCGTTCCCAGGCGTCCGGGAGGGTATCGGCCACTCTGTAGATCTTGTGGACGGCCGCCCCGTACTGATCGAAGAACTGCAGACTCTCCCGCAGCCCAGACCGCGCCTGCTCCTTCACCCGGTAACCGAACGCCCAGTGCTTGAAGAACACCCTTACGTCGATCTCGCCGACTGCCAGGCCCATGGCCCCCGACTTGCCAGTGGTAAAGTCGTTGAAGGTGCCAGTGACCTCGTGGACCACCTCGTTATTGCGAGACAGAATCATCACCGGGCCCACATCGTCCAGCGCTTTCAAAAGCTCGCCAAAGCGATTCTGTAGGGGAATCAGCGCGTCGCCACCTCGCAGACGCACCAATTCCATTTCGCTTACGTTCAGTACATCGGCCATCTGCCGGATGCGCATCTTGGGTTGCTGCTCCTGAAGCGCCTCAAAACGCGCTGCCAGGGATTGCTCTGCCGCTTCAGCGGCCATGATTGTCTGTTCCATGACTTACTCCGGGGCCTGCTGAAGTTCAACTGGCAACCAACGCAGCGTGGGCTTGCCGCTGGTGCCGCTATCGTCGTAGTAGCCAATGACCTGAAGCGTCCAGACCGTGGACTCATCGTCATTCACGTCGGCTTTGATCAGGAAGGTGCGGAAGTTGGGCCAGATCCTGTGGCCGTTTGCCAGGCCGTATTCGTACCAGGTGTGGTCTGCAAAGACACCGCCGGTGGCGTCCGTGTTGTAGATCTGGGGCACGCCCGGGTCGCTGACTTCCTCATCCAGTTCCGCCCAGGTCATCACGTCTGAGGCGCCACCGTTGCCATCGCCAGATACGCCGCTGTTGGTTTTCAGGTACCAGGAGCGACCCGAGAAGCCGACCTGAACGTCCCAGGAATCGCTGGTCACGCAATCCACCACCGCATCCGAGTCGAAGTCAAAGCAGGCATCGCCGCCATCGTAATCAACTGGGGGCTTAAAGGTGATGGCCGTTTCGCTGAATGAGTCTTGGCCCTGCGCCTGCACGTCGAACTCTAAGGTGAAGTCGCTGATGCCCAGGCCAGCACGGGTTGGGAAATAAAAATCTGCGACCCGCATTCGGGCGTAGCTGTCTCCCTCGGCAGAACGAACCAGGTAGCCAACATCTGGTTTTTCATTGACCTCTCCGGCTGCTGGGCCACTTGGGTTTTCTGCAGCCGTTCGGTCGTCAGTGTACGTCGACCAGGTGTCAGGGCCGCCAAAAGCACTAACGAACGCATCTTCCTGCCAACTCTCCGGCTCCTCAAGGATGCCAAGCAGATGCTCTTGCTCACTGTTGGGCGTTAGATTGGGAATCGTGTTCGCGTTGGGCTCGCCCCCCGGGTAGTGCTCGTCTTGGGCGACCGCCAGAGCGCCACCAACGTTACCGCTTCCAGACTCACCGCTATTCAGCTTCAAACTCAGCCGGTTGGCAGAGATGTGCCACTCATCGGTCTCGTCGACCAGCTCGCCGGTTTCCAGATTCAGATACACCGTTTCGGTCGCCGCTGGCATAAGCTGCTGCGAAAACTGCGAAGCGGACAGGTCCTGATCGCTGTCTTCGATGGCGTTGTCGCTGCCACCGCAGGCGGCCAGTGTCACTACGGCCAGCCCAACGGCTGGCAGCTTGAGGATGGTTGAACGCATGTGAGCTCCTTGATTCAAACGGGATGTTGGTTGTTATTGGCCAAACGAGACCTTCAAACCGGCGTAGGCGAAGCGCCCTGCCACTGGCCTGAAGTCCTCGCCACTGCTGGCAATCGAAAAATCGCGCTGCACGTCGGTGGCGTTATCCACACCACCAAACAGGCGAAGGTGACTTGAAAGCTGGTAATTCAGCTTCAGATCAACGGCGGAGTAGCCGGGGGATTGGGTGCCAAGGTCGGCGTCGACGAATTCGTCACTCTGATAGCGATAGCGAAGTCCCCAGGACAACCCCGGCACGAACAGAGGACCATCGATACCGAGGCTGACCTGATGGCGGGGCACTCTGTTCAGTTCGTTTCCGGTTTTCAGGTCTTCGGTGTGGGTGAGCGTATAGCCGGCGTTAACCTGCCAAAGCTCAGAGGCTTCCCAGCCTGCCGTGGTTTCCAGCCCCCAGGTACGGGCCTCGGCCACGTTCTCATAGCGGAACTGCCGAACACCGTTGGTCACTTCGCCGGTGTCGTAGGTCTGAATTAACTGCTCGATGTCGTTAAAGAAGGCATTGGCCTCAAGCCAGGCACTGCGGTTCCAGGACAGACCACCGCCAAATTGGTAACTAACGGACTCCTCAGGCTGCAGCCCCTCATACCCATCAACGACGTAACCAATCTCACTGTGGTCAAACCGGTAGTAACGTTCTTTAAGATTTGGCACTCGATAGCCCGCACCAACGCCAGCGCGCAAGAACCCGGCCACCGCATCAGACTCAAGCAGATCGTAGCGAGCGTTAATCTTGGGTGCTGTGTGGCTACCGAAATCGGAATCGTTCTGGAAACGAACGCCGGGGACCACCTCCAATTGATCATTCGGCATCCAGGTATCCTGCAACCAGACTTCCTCCCCGTCTCGTTCTCTTTTGCGCCTGTCGCCGAGCTCTGATGCGCCATCAATCGTTTGTTCCAGGCTTTCCCGGGTAAAATCCATTCCGCCCTGCAACAGGTTGCTGGCACCTAAAGTTTGCGACGCCTCAATGGATGCCTTGGACAGCGCGGCGTCTGCGCGCCGATCATCGAATCGACGCACAGCGTTGTATTTAATCGTGTCGTCTTTTAGGCGTTCGTGCAGGGCCGACCAACCGGCACTGAACCCGGTACTGATCTGGTGATCACCCGTGAGAACATATCGGGTGCGTTCAACTCGCTCTGTCTTACCCTGATTCACGGGAGTGGGAGAAATGGGGAGGGTGCTCCGAGAAAACGAATCCTCTTCGAACCGATTCAACCGCCCGCTGATGCGGTGTTTATCCCTCGCTCCGGGCAACCAGTCGGCCCTGAGGTTCACATCGCTTCTATCAATCTCTTCGCCTGGCATCGCCCAGTTCTCAGGCTCAGGATCGATGCCATCCTGATGCTGATGGGACCCGGACAGCCGCACCGCCAGGGCATCTGTGCCACCTTCAACCTTTGCGCGGGTGCTGTAACGGCTGGGCTCGTATTTCTCACCGGACGGGTTCTGATCTCGATAGGTGCCCGCGTCTGTGGTCAGTTCGCCGGAGAGCCCGGGCTGAGGCGGACGGGTAATGATGTTCACCACGCCGCCGATGGCGGAGCTGCCGTACTGGGCGGACGTCGCGCCCTTCACCACTTCGATACGTTCGATATCAACCGCGGCCAGCTGGCTAACATCTACCGAAGACCCCGTTGTCGCGGTCATTGGCAAACCGTCAATCAACACCAGGACCCGATCCGAGGACACGCCCTGGAGCCAGACTTCAAACCCCGCCTTGCCGTGAATCGCTTTCAGCTCTAGACCTGGCACGTTCTCCAAGGCCTCTTTCACGTTCCGGGCATGGGTGTTCTCAATTTCCCTGGCAGTGACCACTTCCGTTCTTACCGGCGTGTCCAACAGTTTT
The DNA here is from genome assembly GCF_008795985.1 of Marinobacter halotolerans. NCBI lineage: Bacteria > Pseudomonadati > Pseudomonadota > Gammaproteobacteria > Pseudomonadales > Marinobacteraceae > Marinobacter > Marinobacter halotolerans. The sequence continues at coordinate 834,424 of NZ_VMHP01000001.1, forward strand.
TTTTCCGACCGGGTTCCGGTGACAACAATCTCGTCCAGATACCCAACACGCTCCGAGCCAGGATAAGCCTGGGGAGAGACCAGCAGGGCCGGCAGTATTACTAAAGCCAGGGGTCCTTTGGACAAACGCATGATAATCCGCTTCCATTCGCCTATTTATTGAATGCGAATTATTATCGTTTATATTTATAAGCATTGCAAAGACTCCGTCTGAATTTTCTTTCGGGCACAAAAAAACCGGCCGAAGCCGGTTTTATCAACGAAACGTCTCGCGCGTTCAGTGCGTCTTTTCTGCACTGCCTTCGCCGTTTGCGCCAGCAGTTTCCTCCTGCTTGCGCTTCAGCGCCTGAGCGTAGATGGCGTCGAAGTTGACCGGCGCCAGCATTAATGCCGGGAAGCTGCCCTTGTTGGCCACTGCGTCGATGGCTTCACGAGCATAAGGGAACAGAATGTTGGGGCAGTAGGCACCCAGCATGTGGCCCAGCTGCTGACCCTCAACGCCTTTGATCATGAAAACGCCTGCCTGCTGGATTTCAACCAGGTAAGCCACTTTCTCGCCCATTTTGGCAGTCACCGTCAGTGAAAGAACGACTTCGTACTGACCTTCATCGTTCAACTTGGTGTGCGAGGTGTTCAGATCAAGATTGACCTGCGGCTTCCACTGTTCCTGAAAAACAGAAGGCGAATTGGGCGACTCGAACGACAGGTCTTTCAGGTAAATACGCTGAAGGGCAAACTGAGGTTGGTTCTGGTTTTCGTTGCCTGCTGCGGCCTGATCATTTTCAGCCATGTTCAATACCTTTTGTGTTTGATTGCGCTGTGTTGGATTATTTCTTCACCAAAGGCAGGTTGCTGCCCTTCCAATCGGCGATTCCGCCATTGAGGCGAACAACATTGTTAAAGCCTTCTTCTTTCAATTGCTTGACGGCCATAGCAGAATGCTGCCCCATTTTGTCGGCAACGATAATCTGCTTGTCTTCATGCTTTTTCAGCTCACTGGCCCGGCTTTTAAGGCTGGCGAGCGGAATGTTAATGGCGCCGGTGATGCGACCTTCGGTAAAATCTTTCCGGTCGCGGATATCGATCACGATGGCTTCATCGCGGTTGATAAGACTTACTGCCGCCTGCGCGGAAATTTTCTGGCCACCACGACGGGTCTCCAGAATGATCAGCGCAATCAGCAGCGCCACAAACAGAGACACCAGAATATAATGATTAACCGCGAATTCGAACACCCGTTCCATGAAACCACCTTGCTGTAGAGTGCTGTAAAGGTAAAGTCAGGAGCGGGATTATACACATCCACGGTCAGTGACAGAAGGTGACAAAATTGGCCATGGAATGCGAATAAGTTTAAAATGTAGTAGTTTTACGAAATTTATTGAATTCAATGATGGGATAAGTGATGACTGCCACAAAGAAGCCGACCGCACTGATCATTCTTGATGGCTGGGGCCACCGGGACCCGGCAGAAGACAATGCCATCAGCTCCGCCAACACACCCTGCTGGGACAGGCTCTGGCAGGACAATCCCAGAACTCTTATCAATACCTCTGGAAAGTACGTTGGCCTACCCGAAGGCCAAATGGGCAATTCCGAAGTTGGCCACATGAACCTTGGTGCCGGACGGATTGTCTATCAGAGCCTGACCCGGATCGACAAGGACCTGGAAGACGGCACCTTTTCTGAGAACCCGGCCCTTTGCGCCGCTATCGACAAGGCGGTTCAGAGTGGCCGTGCGGTTCACCTGATGGGACTGCTGTCCCCAGGCGGTGTTCACAGCCACGAAGACCATATTATGGCCGCCGCCGAAATGGCAGCGGCGCGAGGCGCAAAAGAAGTCTATATCCATGCCTTCCTCGACGGCCGGGATATGCCTCCGCGCAGCGCCCGGCCCTCCCTGGAAAAAGCCGCCGCCAAGCTGAAAAGCCTGGGCGTTGGCCGGGTAGCCACTATAGTTGGCCGCTACTTCGCCATGGACCGTGACAATCGCTGGGACCGGGTAGAGCAGGCCTACAACGCCATGACCCTTGGCGAGGCCGAGTTCACCGCAGACGACCCGGTTACCGCGCTGGATCAGGCCTACGAGCGTGGCGAGAACGACGAGTTCGTCAAAGCCACCCGCATCCAGGGCAGCGGCGGCACCATCAATGACGGCGACAGCGTGATCTTCATGAACTTCCGTGCCGACCGGGCTCGGGAAATGACCCGCTGTTTTGTCGAGAAAGATTTCGACGGTTTTGAACGTCGCAAACACCCGGAACTGGCGGATTTCGTCATGCTTACCGAGTACGCGGCGGATATCCACACCAGCTGTGCCTACCCGCCCGAACAGTTGTCCAACGGTCTGGGGGAATACGCGTCTAACCTGGGTAAAACCCAGCTGCGGATTGCCGAAACCGAAAAATACGCCCACGTTACCTTCTTCTTTAACGGTGGCCTGGAAACGCCTTTCGAGGGAGAGGACCGCATTCTGGTGCCCTCACCCAAAGTAGCCACCTATGATCTGCAGCCGGAAATGAGTGCGCCGGAAGTGACCGACAAGCTCTGCGAAGCCATCAAGAGCGGCAAGTACGATCTGGTTGTCTGCAACTACGCCAACGGCGACATGGTAGGCCACACCGGCAACATGGAAGCCGCCATCAAGGCCGCGGAATGCATTGACCAGTGCGTTGCGAAAATTACAGCGGCGCTTGAAGAAGTTGGCGGTGAAGCACTGATCACCGCCGACCACGGCAACTGTGAGCAGATGCAGGACCCGAATTCCGGCCAGGTACATACCGCGCACACCATCGGCCCGGTACCGCTGATCTACGTGGGTCCGCGCAAGGTATCGCTGATCGACGACGGCAGCCTCAGCGATGTCGCCCCCAGCCTGCTTGCGATGATGGGTGTGGACCAACCCTCCGAGATGACCGGGCACAGCCTGGTACGCATCGGTTGATCCGCCTTCTGCTGCTGACCCTGGCACTACTTTACAGTGCCTCGTCAGCACTGGCGGAACAACAGGTAACGCCTGGCCAGATTGAAGCGCTAAAGGAAGAAATAGCCGACATCGATGAATGGCTCGACGATGCCGAGGAAGACCGGTCATCGCTGGAGCGGCAGCTCGCTGATCTGGAAAAACGCATTGGCCGGCTTACCCGGGAACGCAGGGAACTTCGCCAGCAAGCCAGCCAGCAACAAAAGCGACTGGCGGAGTTGGACCAACAGGAAACAAAGCTGGTCCGCACTCTGGATAACCAGCGGCAAAGCCTGAAAAAACAGATCCGTGCCGCCTGGATGGAGGGCGACGCACCGGCCGTCAAGGTGCTGCTGAACGAGATCGACCCGGACAAGATCGCCCGCACCATGACCTACTACGAGTACCTCAGCCGCGACACGGTTGAGCGCCTGGAAGCCTTCTCTGCCAACCTGAAACAACTAAAAGCAACCCGCAAGGAAGTGCAGGAAGGCAGACAGAGACTTGCCCGACTGGAAGAAGACGTGGCGGACCGCCAGCAGAAGCTCGCGGCCAGCAAGGAACAACGTCAGCAGACACTCGCCTCTCTGAAAGCCGACATAAAAAGCCGGCTTAACGAACGGGAACAGCTGGAAGCAGATCGCCAGAGGCTTGAAAAACTCTTGCGGGAGGTCGAACAGGCCATCGCCGACATACCCTCGCCAAACGAATCCGCGCCCTTCAAGTCACTTCGCAACAGCCTGCCCTGGCCGGCTAGCGGCAAGGTAACAAGCAACTTCGGGGATAGGTACGCTAAAGGCAAGCTGAGCCGCACCGGCATGCTGATCAACACCTCCGAGGCATCCGAGATCAAGGCCGTGCACTACGGGCGGGTGGTGTTCGCCAACTGGCTTCGCGGCTTCGGACTGATCACCATTGTCGACCACGGTGACGGCTACATGACCCTTTATGGCCACAGCAGCAGCCTGTTCACCAGTCCCGGGGACTGGATTAATGCGGGCGAGGCCATTGCACTTGCCGGCCGCACCGGTGGCACCGACGAACCGGCCGTCTATTTTGAAATCCGTCACAAAGGTCAGCCCGTTAACCCCGCGCGCTGGCTCAGTGGTCGCTGAATCGGGCCTTCAGGATCCGCCGAAAGGCTGACAAATCAGCCTGATAACGCCATACTGTCGGACACTGCCTGGCAACGACCCAGCCACCGGAATAACACAGGACATGTGAATGAGACGGGTAAGACGTATTCAGCAAACTGCATCCTTTTGCGCATTCGCCCTAACCGCCTGCCTTGGCACCTTTGCCACCATGCCCGGCATGGCCTTCGGTCAGCAGGCAGAGGAATCCGCGCAGGACCTGCTGGAAGGCATCAAAGCCGGTGAAAAGGTCGAGATAGAACTGCCCGATCCGGAGAAGCAGTTACCGCTGGATGATCTGCGAAAGTTTGCCGAAGTGTTCGGCCGGATCAAGGATGCCTACGTCGAGGAAGTCGGTGACCAGAAGCTCCTGGAAAGCGCGATCAAAGGCATGCTTTCAGATCTGGACCCCCACTCCACCTACCTGACGCCCAAGGACTACGAGAGGCTGGAAGAAAGCACCTCCGGCGAATTCGGCGGCCTGGGCATTGAAGTAGGCATGGAAGATGGCTTTGTAAAAGTGATTTCGCCCATTGACGATACCCCGGCCCAGAAGGCCGGCGTCAAGGCTGGCGATCTGATCGTCAAACTCGGGGACCAGCCGGTCAAAGGCATGTCACTGGAAGAGGCAGTCAAAGTGATGCGCGGCAAGCCGGGCACCACCCTGACACTGACCATCATCCGAGAAGGCGAGTCCGGACCGATCGAGATCGAAGTGGAGCGCGCCGTCATCAAGGTAGCCAGCGTCAAATCCCGGATGATCGAGAACGGCTACGGCTATGTCCGTATTACCCAGTTCCAGGCAGACACTGGCTCCCAGTTCAGCGATGCATTGGAGTCTCTCGAAAAGAAACATGGCAGCTCACTGGACGGCCTGGTCATTGACCTGCGCAACAACCCAGGCGGCATTCTACAGGCCGCCGTGGAAGCGTCCGACGCACTGCTTTCAGAGGGGCTGATTGTCTACACCGAGGGCCGAATCCAGAGTTCGCGCCTGCGCTTCAATGCCAATGCCGGCGAGATCATGCCGGAGACACCGATTGTTGTTCTGATCAACGGTGGATCTGCTTCCGCATCGGAAATCATGGCAGGCGCACTACAGGATCAGGAACGTGCCGTTATCATGGGTACCCAGTCGTTCGGCAAGGGCAGTGTACAGACCGTCATACCCCTGGATGAAACCCATGCCATCAAGCTTACAACGGCGCGCTACTACACGCCGGACGGGCGATCTATCCAGGCCAAGGGCATCAGCCCGGACATCGAGGTAAAGCCGGCGGAACTGACTGAGCTGGAAGGCCAGTCCTTTTTCACCGAGGCGGATCTTGCTGGACATCTTGAAGGCCAGAACGAGGAAAAGGGAAAGCCGAAAACGACCGAGAGCGACGGGCAAAAGCCCGCGAAACAATCGACGGAAGAAAAAGGCGACCAGTCCATGTCTCCGGTTGAACGGGACTACCAGCTTCGTTCCGCACTCAATCTTTTGAAGGGCCTGAATATTCTCAAAAAGCGCGGTGTGTCCCAGCAGAGCAGCACTTCCACAGAGGAAAGCGCGAATTGAGAACAATCACTGCGCTAATAGCAGGCGCATTGCTGTCTATGGCGGCGCAGGCTGAGGCCCCTGCCTCAACCCAGCGCCAGGTGCCGCCCACTATCGCCATCATTATTGATGACATGGGGCATAACCGTGTTGAAGGCGAGCGCCTGATTGCTCTCGAGCAGCCCCTGACACTGGCCTTTTTGCCCTATCGGCGCCACACCTCGTTTCTTGCGGAAAAGGCGCATAAACAGCACAAAGAAATCATGCTCCATGCGCCGATGGCCAATACCCGGCGGTTAGCGCTTGGGCCCGGTGGGCTCGATGAGGGTATGAACCAGAGCGACATCACCCTGACGCTGCGACGCGCGCTGAAATCCATTCCCCACGTCCAGGGTGTGAACAACCACATGGGCAGCCTGTTGACCCAGAAGCTGAAGACCATGGACTGGGTGATGGGCGAGATTAACCAGTATCCTCTGTACTTCGTCGACAGCCGGACCATTGCCTCGTCGGTTGCTGGCGATGTTGCCGCCGCCTACCGTATTCCAACTTTGTCCCGGGATGTATTCCTGGATCATGAACAGACGGAGGAATACGTGCACAAGCAGTTCCAGCGGCTGATTGAGACAGCAAAAGAGAACGGCAGCGCCATCGGCATAGGCCACCCCCACACGGTGACCGTGGACTACCTGGGAAAGCATCTACCGATGCTGGATCAGCAGGGCGTGGCAATTGCCACCGTCAGCGGGCTATGGGCCATCCGTAATGGCAACATGCGGATGTTTGCAGAAGGTGAGAAGCGGGCTATCAGGCCGGCATTAGCAAAGCAGGAATAAAGACGTCGGGTTTCGCTTTGCTCTACCCGACCTACGAAAAGCCGAAAACCCGTAGGTCGGATTAGCCAAAGGCGTAATCCGACAAGCGTTCAATCCCGAACAACGATCCCTTGAGCCTTCATAAACGCTTTCGCCTCAGGAATCGTGTGCTGCCCGAAATGGAAAATTGAAGCCGCCAGCACCGCATCAGCGCCGCCTTCGGTCACGCCATCCGCAAGATGCTGAAGCTCACCCACACCACCTGAAGCAATAACCGGCACGGACACCGCGTCACTGATCGCCCGGGTCAGTCCGAGGTCAAATCCGATCTTGGTGCCGTCACGATCCATACTTGTCAGAAGCAGTTCACCGGCCCCCATGGCGGTCATCTTGCGAGCCCACTCAACGGCGTCCAGCCCTGTGGGTTTACGACCACCGTGGGTAAAAATCTCCCATCTGGGCTGCTCTCCTTCCGCACTGACACGCTTGGCATCAATGGCAACCACAATGCACTGGCTACCGAAGCGATCGGCGGCTTCACGGACGAATTCCGGATTGAACACCGCAGCCGTGTTGATGGACACCTTATCGGCACCCGCGTTCAGCAGCTTACGGATATCCTCAACGGTTCGTACACCACCGCCCACCGTCAGCGGAATAAAGACTTCAGCTGCCATTCGCTCAACGGTTTCGTAGGTGGTATCGCGGCTTTCATGGCTCGCGGTGATATCCAGAAAGGTAATTTCGTCAGCGCCCTGCTCGTTGTACTTGCGAGCCACCTCAACCGGGTCGCCGGCATCACGGATATCAACGAAGTTGACGCCTTTCACCACGCGCCCTTTGTCGACGTCCAGACAGGGGATAATGCGTTTTGCCAGAGCCATAACGTGTCTTATCCTTTCAGGCTGTCACAGAAGGCCTGGGCCTCGCTGACATCCAGGGTACCTTCGTAGATGGCGCGTCCGGTAATAGCGCCAAGAATGCCCTGATCAGCCACGGTAGCCAGCTGTTTGAGGTCATCCATATTGGTTACGCCGCCGGAGGCGATCACCGGGATGCCGCCCTCTTTTGCCAGCGCGGCGGTGGCTTCAACGTTCACTCCCTGCATCATGCCATCACGGCTGATATCGGTATAAACGATGGCTTCTACGCCGTCATTGGCAAAGCGTTTTGCCAGGTCGGTCGCCATGACTTCCGAGACTTCCGCCCAGCCATCGGTTGCTACGCGGCCGTCTTTCGCGTCGAGACCAACAATAATGTGGCCCGGGAAACGCTTGCACATCTCGGTGACGAACTCCGGCTCTTTCACCGCCTTGGTGCCGATAATCACCCACTGTACACCCGCCTCCAGATAGGCTTCGATGGTTTCCGCCGAGCGGATGCCACCGCCGATCTGGATGGGCAGATCGGGGTATTTGCGGGCAATGGCGCGAACAATCTCACCGTTCACCGGCTCACCGGCAAAGGCGCCGTTCAGGTCCACCAGGTGCAGGCGGCGAGCGCCGGCCTCGACCCAGCGGGTGGCCATATCAACGGGATCATCACCGAACACGGTGGAGTCGTCCATGCGGCCCTGGCGCAGTCTTACGCACTTGCCGTCTTTGAGGTCTATGGCCGGGATAATCAGCATTTTCCAGTCCAGTTGGTGAAGTTTTTCAGTAATTGCAGCCCCGCCCGTGCGCTTTTTTCCGGGTGGAACTGCACCGCAAAGATGTTGTCTCTTGCCACTGCTGCCGCCAGGTCGACACCGTAATGGGTACGGCCGGCAATATCGGGATTGCCCTCGGCCTCGGCGTAATAGCTGTGGACAAAATAGAAACGGTCGCCGTCCGGGATGTCCTGCCAGAGGGGGTGATCCATGGTCCGGTGGACTTCATTCCAGCCCATGTGGGGTACTTTCAGCCGCTGGCCGTTTTCCGTGAGGCCATCACCGAAAAAGCGGACCTCCGACTGGAACAGATCAATGCAGTCCACCCAGCCGTTTTCCTCACTGCGGGACATCAGGGCCTGCATGCCCACGCAGATGCCCAGAAGGGGCCGGTCAACCGACACTTCCCTCACCAACCGGTCAATTTCCAGGCGCCGGATTTCGGCCATACAGTCCCGGATAGCGCCTACGCCGGGCAGTATCACCCGGTCCGCACTGCGGATCTGATCAGCATTGTCAGTGACCAGCACGCGGGTGCCCGGTGCGACGTGCTCCACCGCTTTACTCACGGAATGAAGGTTACCCATGCCGTAGTCGATAATGGCAACGGTTTTCATGTGAAGAGAGATTTCCTGAATCGGGAGTCTTATTGAAAATCCGGGGCCGCTTACAGCGACCCCTTGGTGGACGGGGTAATCCCCGCCATGCGCTCGTCCATTTCAATGGCCATGCGCAGGGCGCGCCCGAAGGCCTTGAACACGGTTTCAATCTGATGGTGGGTATTCTTACCCTTCAGGTTGTCGATGTGCAGGGTAACCATGGAATGATTCACAAAGCCCTGGAAGAACTCCGCAAACAGATCCACATCAAAACCACCCACAGCACCACGGGTGTAGGGCACGTCCATCAGCAGGCCGGGGCGGCCGGACAGATCAATCACCACACGGGAGAGCGCTTCATCCAGCGGCACATAAGCGTGCCCGTAGCGGCGGATGCCCTTCTTGTCACCGACCGCCTGCTTGAAAGCCTGCCCCAGGGTAATGCCGATGTCCTCCACCGTGTGGTGGTCATCGATGTGCAGATCACCTTTGGAAACAATGTTCAGATCCACCAGACCATGACGGGCGATCTGGTCCATCATGTGTTCCAGGAAAGGCACACCCGTATCAAACGAGGACTTGCCGGTACCATCAAGATCGATCTCGACGGTGATCTGTGTCTCCAGGGTATTTCGTTCTACCCGAGCCTTGCGTTCGGCCATGGGGGCTCCCAATTATCAGTTGGCAAATGCCGTAAAATACAGCGCCATATTATACCTTTTAAGAATCCCCGCGTCCCGCAATGGTCTCAATCGTCTTGATAGCCGGCCTCAGAACGCCTTTTTCAGGTTCTTCATATAGGTGTCGACCAGGCTATTGAACTCGTGTTTGACCACGGGGCTGATCGCCAGTTTAAGCATGCCTGGCAGGGGCACCGTCAGCTCTGCGCTGGTGTGGAACTTGACCTCGGTCGCGTTGTCGCCTTTGGCCTTTAGCGTCCAGTATCCGCTAACAACACCGTTGCCCTCGCCCTTTACCGGCTCCCAGGTGATCTTGCCTTTCTCTTTGTCGGGGTAGTATTTGCAGGCATACACCGACTGGATAGCGTGCTTGTCCACACCGACCTTTTCCATTTCCCAGCGATAGGTGTTGTCACCAAGATCCACCAGTTTGTGGACTTTCGGAAAATGGCTGACGGATTTGGGCACGTCCGCCAGCAGATCAAAGGCCTCGTCGTAGCTGGCGGGCAGTTCGAGTTCACGATTAAGCTCAATGGAGATGGTAATTGCCACAGTCTTTTCCTCTTATCATTGTTGGTCGCGCACTCCGTGCACGTGCACGCTTTTGTCTTGTTCTGGAATCTGTCGTCTATTTTGGCTGATCACTAACGTATTGTCATACCTGCGGCCTTTTATTTTGTTACCCCTGAGTTATCCTTGATCCCATACTTCCGTCCTTCCGGCGGAAAGGAAACAACGAAAGGACGCCAGAACCATGAAAGCTGTTCGCTACGTCGCATTCACCCTTATCGGACTGGTCATACTGGCCATTGCAGCCGTTGCCATTGCCGTCACGCTCATCGACCCGAATACCTACAAACCGCAGATTGAGAAAGCGGCGGAATCCAGCACCAACCTCGACCTCATCCTGGCCGGGGATATTGGCTGGTCGTTCATACCGCTGGGGCTGGAACTGAATGATGTGGAGGCGACGCTTGATGACCAACCGTTCGTGCGCCTTGACCAGCTGGTGGCGGAAGTGGATTTCTGGTCGCTGATTGCCATGTCACCAAGAGTGAATACCTTTGTCCTGAACGGACTCGATGCCAACCTGTCGGTCGACAAACAAGGCACCGGCAACTGGACGCGGATCATGCCGGAAGGTGAGCCCGCCGCAGATACAGCCCAGGAGCAGGCAGCCACGGGAACGGAAGCACCAGCCGAGGACACCTCAGGCGGCGCACCCCTGAATTTCAACGTCGAGCAGATTGAAATCGGCAACGCCAGGATCAACTACGAAGACAAGAGCACCGGCCAGTCCGTTGTCCTTGAAGGCGTCACTCTGACAGCCAACGAAATCACCCTGGGATCCAGCTTCCCCCTTGAGCTCAGTTTCCGCTTTGCCACCAACCAGCCGCAATTCGAGCTTGATGGCAATATCAGCGCACAACTGACAGCGAACGAGGCCCTGAACGAATTCTCCGTGGAAGACCTTGACGCCACTTTCGACATGGCCGGCGAGCCCCTGGGCGGAGAATCCGTGCAGGCATCCCTGACCGGTTCACTGGCGGCCAACCTGGAAAGCGAAACCGCGACCCTGTCTGACTTTACCGCGTCGCTGGCCGATCTCACGCTGAATACCAATCTGAACGTCATGGGTTTCGGAGCCAAGCCACAGCTGTCCGGCAACCTGAGCATCGATGAATTCTCACTCAAGTCACTGCTCACAGCACTGGGCCAGCCGGCCATTGAGACGGCAGACCCCGATGTGATGAAGGCCATTGCATTCTCGACAACGATTGGCGGATCCCCGGGCACTGTCGCCCTGAACGACCTCACTATTTCCCTGGACGACACCACCTTTTCCGGTGGCGCTGCCTACACGCTGGCCAACAGTGGCATTGAGCTTAACCTGAAAGGCGACGCCATCAACGCAGACCGCTATCTGCCACCAGCCAGCGACGAAGAAGCCCCAGCAGGCGAGACTGCACCGCCTGAAACAGCCACTGAGGAAGGCGACCTGCTGCCTCTGGAGACGCTTCGCACACTTGCCCTGGACATCAAACTCGGCCTGGGCGAACTGATCGTCAGCAATCTCACCATCCGGGACATCAACTCGGTGATCACCGCCCGCAACGGCCTGCTGAAGGTGGAAGATTTCAGCGGCAAACTCTATGAAGGTGGATTTGCAGCCAACGTCACGCTGGATGCACGCAGCGACAATCCGTCCTGGGTGATTGGCTCCAAAGTGGAAGGCGTCGAAACCCTGCCACTGCTGACTGATCTGGCCGAAGTGGAAATGCTGGCGGGCGCCGCCAATCTGAATGTGGACGTTAAAACCACAGGCAACCGGATATCCGCACTTCGAAGCAATGCCAAGGGCAACATCGGCTTCAATCTTGCCGAAGGGCAGTTCACCAAGATGAACCTGACCCGCATGGCCTGCCAGGGCATTGCTCTCGTCAACCAGGATCAACTGAGCAACAACGACTGGGGCACCAGCACACCATTCAATGATATGCGCGGCACTCTGAAAATTGACGGCAATACCCTGAACAATACCGACCTGGTCGCCGCTTTGGCCGGCATGAAGCTTGAAGGCGAAGGTACGGTCAATCTGGCGACCTCGCAAATAGACTACGAAGCAGGCCTGCGCATCGTGGGTGAAATTCACCGCGACGAAGCCTGCCGGGTCACAGACACCGTCAGAAACGCCGTCATCCCCGTGGAATGCCGTGGCAACTTTGCCGAAGACCCGGCAGGCATTTGCTCCTTTGACGGCTCACGCTTCCGGGACACCCTGCAAACCATTGCCAAAAATGCAGCCAAAGCGAAAGTGGATGAGGAAGTGGACCGGGCCAAGGAAAAAGCGGAAGAAAAGCTGAAAGAAAAAGTAGGCGAGAAACTGAAAGGCCTGTTCAACTGATGCCGGAGCCAGTCGCGGACAAACTACTGTCATGGTATGACCAGAACGGCAGGCATGACCTGCCCTGGCACCACGACCGTAACGCTTACCGGGTCTGGGTATCAGAAATCATGCTGCAGCAGACCCAGGTGACAACCGTTATCCCCTACTTCCAGGCCTTCATGGAACGTTTCCCTGATGTCGAGGCACTTGCCGGGGCGCCGGTGGACGATGTGCTCAGCCATTGGTCCGGCCTTGGCTACTATGCCCGGGCACGAAACCTCCACAAAGCAGCGAAACAGGTTGTTCAGGAGCATGACGGCAAGTTCCCGGCGGATCAGGCGAAGCTGGAATCGCTGACCGGCATTGGCCGCTCGACCGCTGCCGCAATTGTCGCTCAGGCGTTTGAGCAACGGGCCACTATCCTGGATGGCAACGTCAAACGGGTTCTGGCCCGCTACCACGCCGTACCCGGATGGCCAGGCAAAACCAGCGTGCTTAACCGCCTGTGGGAGTGCGCCGAACAGCACACCCCGGACAAACGCATTCGCGACTATACCCAGGCCATTATGGATCTGGGCGCAATGGTCTGCACACGCAGCCGCCCTGCTTGCGAAAGCTGCCCATTGTACTCTGGCTGCGAAGCCCGGGCCCTGGGTGAGCAGAAGCTTTATCCCGGCTCCAAACCGAAAAAGGACAAACCCGAGAAAACCACCTGGATGGTAATACTGGAGGACAGCCAGGGCCGGGTCCTGCTGGAACGCCGGCCACCCAGCGGCATCTGGGGCGGCCTCTGGAGCCTTCCGGAACTGGACCCGGCCTACCAGCCGGAAGAGCTGCCTGACGCCTGCGAACGAGCGTTCGGCTATGACTGCAGCCAACCGGAACTGGGCAGCGGTTTCCGGCACACCTTCAGCCACTACCATCTGCACATCCAGCCAGCCCGGCTCAGCGTTGCCAGCACCGCCCGAGTTGCGGACAATGGCACCCATCAGTGGGTACACCGGGACGACGCCCTGTCCCTGGGCCTGCCCGCCCCCATTCGCACCATTCTGACCACCCCACAGGAGCAGCCATGAGCCGCACCGTATTCTGTCGCAAGTACCAGGAAGAGCTTGAAGGCCTGGACTTCCCGCCGATGCCAGGAAAGAAAGGCCAGGACCTTTATGAGAACGTGAGCAAAAAAGCCTGGGAAGAATGGCAGGCCCAGCAGACCATGCTGATTAACGAAAAACACCTCAGCCTGATGGACCCGAATACCCGCAAATACCTGCAGGCGCAGATGGAACGCTTCTTCAACAACGAACCCTTTGACAAGGCCGAAGGCTACGTTCCGCCAGAGCAGTAAAACCGGGGTACTTTTTTAATTGCACAGCCTTGACTCAAAACCCCTAAACCGGTTTAATAGCGCCCCGTTGCAGCACAGACGCAACATGCCCGGATAGCTCAGTTGGTAGAGCAACGGATTGAAAATCCGTGTGTCGGTGGTTCGATTCCGCCTCCGGGCACCATTAAGAATTCAGACAAAGCCCGCCTAGTGCGGGCTTTGTTGTTTCTGGCACCCGCCGTTTGAATGCCACTGTAGTATCCCCCTAATACCCCTTGTCTTAAGACCCTTGGTAACGTGGATTTGCCACCACCAACAAATACAAGGAGAAAGGTATGAGCGGCAAAAAGATTCTGATGATCACCGGTGATTTCACCGAGGACTACGAAACCATGGTTCCGTTTCAGGCGCTTCAGGCCGTGGGCCACACTGTCCATGCGGTATGCCCCGACAAGAAGTCGGGAGACACCGTGGCCACAGCCATCCACGACTTCGAGGGCGATCAGACTTATACTGAGAAGCCAGGTCACCGATTTACCCTGAACGCCGACTTCGCCGGGCTCAACCCCGCGGACTACGACGCGCTGGTGGTTCCGGGCGGGCGTGCACCGGAGTACCTGCGCCTGAACGAAGACGTGAAGAAGCTGGTTCGTCATTTTTTCGAAACGAAAAAACCTGTGGCGGCCATTTGCCACGGTGCCCAGTTGCTCGCTGCAGCCGGGGTGCTTGAAGGCCGCGAGTGTTCTGCCTACCCCGCCTGCCAGCCGGAAGTGGAGCTGGCCGGAGGTCGCTTCGCGGCCATCGACGTTGACGCGGCAGTGACCGATGGTAATCTGGTGACAGCACCGGCATGGCCAGCCCATCCCCAATGGCTGGCACAGTTTTTCAAGCTGCTGGACAAGTGACAGATGCGGGGCCGTGACGCGGCCCCGGATTCATGAGGATAGCGCCATGTGCAAACTCTTCGTCCACGCGGATTCCGATCTCTGGGTCAGCCGCACCCATTCCCTTCGTATCGACGGCATGGTAACCAGCATCCGCATGGAAAATGCCTTCTGGCATGCGCTCACGGAACTTGCTGCCAGAGACGGCATGAATCTCCCCCAGATGATTACCAGGCTTTACCATGAATCCATCGACGCAGGGCACGATCTAGGCAACTTCACGTCCTTCCTGCGGGTCTGTGCCTTGCGGTATATGGCATTACAGCTCAGCGGAGATATACCCCGTGACACCGGGATCCCGATCGCCTCACTGGATGCGGACAGCATCTTGTCCAGAGACATGGATCAAAAGCCACCCAGTGAAGCGACCCACTGAACGGGACAGACCCAGCCGCCCTGCCTGCCGCCATACCCGATGTTATCCGCATAAATGCTGAGATAGACAATCAGTTCGTTTTCTCTAACATGCGATCCATTCAGTGGCTTTCTCCACTACTAAAGTCAGGAGATGTTCATGTTTCTACCCCTGCTCGCTATTGTCCTCGGCCTGGCACTTCTGGTGTGGAGTGCCGGCAAATTTGTCGAGGGCTCTGCGATAACCGCGGGCCATTTCGGCATGCCTCCGCTGCTGATTGGCATGGTGGTGGTTGGCTTCGGTACCTCCGCGCCAGAAATGGTGGTGTCGGCACTGGCAGCTACCCAGGGCAATCCGGGACTGGCACTGGGTAACGCCTATGGTTCCAACATCACCAACATCGCGCTGATTCTGGGTATCACGGCCGTAATCAGCCCGATTGCCGTGCATTCAGCAGTGATGCGTAAGGAGCTTCCGATACTCGCCGCTGTGACCGCTCTTGCGGCATGGCAACTGTGGGATGGTGAACTGACCCTGGTAGATGCACTGGTACTACTGGGCGTGTTTGCGGTTCTGCTGGGCTGGTCGATCTATCAGGGCATGACCGCCAAATCGGATGCGCTGGCGGCGGAAATTTCTGCCGAGCTGGAAATCCGGCCCATGTCACTGCGCGCCGCCATCGGCTGGCTGGTGGCCGGCCTGTTGCTGCTTATTCTGAGCTCCCGGGCTCTGGTATGGGGTGCCGTGGATATTGCCCAGGCATTTGGCGTCAGTGATCTTATTATCGGCCTGACCATTGTGGCCGTGGGTACGTCCCTGCCCGAACTGGCCTCTTCCATTGCCGCCGCCCGCAAGGGTGAGCACGACATTGCCCTGGGCAACATTCTGGGCTCCAACCTGTTCAACACCCTGGCCGTGGTCGGCATCGCGGGCGTGATCAGCCCCATGCAAGTGGCGCCGGAAATCCTGTCCCGCGATATTCTGGTGATGGCGGCGCTGACTCTGTCCCTGTTTGTGATCGGCTATGGTTTCCGGGGACCGGGCCGCATTAACCGCGCTGAAGGCAGCCTGTTGCTGGCCTGCTTTGTCGGCTATACGGCCTATCTGGTAACCACCAGTTTCTAACCGGTTCTAGCCCAGCACGCACTGCCAGGAGTGCTGCTGGCTAAGCTCCCTGCGCTGGCGCCTGAGGCTGTTTCCCCGATCGTTGGCGTAACCGGCCCGCAGCTGACTCTGGATCTTGTCCAGCCGACGTTCCAGCTTGTCGCACTGCTTCTGAGCTTTTAACTTGCTTTTGTCCGGCACTGAATCCCGGGTCGATTTATCCCGTTCCCGGTTCTGTCGAATCTGCCGGTAGATGCCCCTGACTTTTTCGCTCTGGCGAATATTACCGGCCATGGGAATGACAGAAGGCGCCTTCAGTGTGACCGCTTTGGTCTCATGTCTGGAGGGCGCCGTGTCGGAAAAATGGGTAATACCCTGGTCGTCAGTCCAGGTATACATTTCTGCGGTGACTGGTTGGGCCAGCAAAGGCAGGCACAAAAGTACAAAATGCCGTCCTGGCATCATATCCACGCTCCCTGTGGTTTTGTTTTCCGGTCAGGCGTCCAGCAGCTCTATCCAGTGCTGCACCGGCACCTGCGATTTGGTTTCCAGATGCATCTGGCAGCCGATATTGGCCGTGACGATGCGATCCGGCTTATCAATGGTAAGGGCTTCCAGTTTATTTTTCAGCAAACGCTGGCTCAGTTCTGGCTGAAGAATCGAGTAGGTGCCGGCAGAGCCGCAGCAAATATGCTTGTCTTTGGTCTGTGCCAGGTCAATGCCAGCCTTGCGCAATACCTGGTCCACCACGCCATTCTGTTGCATGGCGTGCTGCAGGGTGCAGGGGCAGTGAAATGCGACCTTGCCGGGGCTGGTGGACACCTTCAGCTTGTCCAGATCCTGTTCAAGCAGGAAGGCACCCAGGTCGATGCAGAGTTCGCTGACTCTCTGGGCCTTCTGCGCATAGACCGGATCGTCCTTCAGCAGATGGCCGTAATCCTGAACCATGGCACCACAGCCGGAGGCGGTCATTACGATCGCTTCGGCGCCGGCATCAATGGCAGGCCACCAGGCGTCGATATTGCGGCGCATGGCGTTCAGAGCAATTTCGTGCTCGGACAGGTGATGATTCACCGCGCCACAGCATCCCGCCTCAGGTGCTTCCACCATGGTTATGCCCAGCCGGTCGAGAACTCTGGCCGCCGCAGCGTTGGTATTGGGCGTTGCGGACGGTTGTGCGCAGCCCGCCAGGGCAAGCACAACGCGATCGTGGCTGGAAACCGGCCAGGGGCTGGCTTTCTTCCTGGGCGGTACTTTGGCGCCCAGAGCACCTGGCAGAACCGGTTTGAAAAACTGGCCCATTCGCAGCAGGAAACCGAACAGCTGCCGATTAGGGATAACCCGGCCCAGGCCCCAGCGGATCCAGCGCTGCTGTGGCGGCCGTGGCATTTCCTTTTCCATGAAGTTGCGGCTGATGTCCACCAGGCGGCCATACTTCACGCCGGACGGGCAGGTGGTTTCACAGCTTCGACAGGTCAGGCAGCGGTCCAAGTGTTCCCGGGACTTTTCGGTAACCTCTTCGCCTTCCAGGAACATCTTCATCAGGTAGATTCGACCACGGGGGCCATCCCGCTCGTCGTTCAGTTCCTGGTATGTCGGGCAGGTCGCGGTGCAGAATCCACAGTGAACACAGGCCCGCAGGATGGATTCAGCTTCCTGGCCTTCGGCGGTGTTGGCAAATTGTTGAACTAGATTGGTCTGCATGGTTTACCTGGTCTGCTGGGTTCGGGGGTGTTCGCGGCTGGGTATGCTCCTCCGAAAAACGTTACAAGCCCATCCATGGGCGCTTGGGCTCCGCCATCCAGGGCTCCGCACATTTTCGGAAGAGCATACCCAGCCGCTTTTCTGACTCTCGGAACTGCCTGCTTTAAAGCCAGCTGTAGAGTCTACCCGGGTTAAAGATTCCGTCCGGGTCGAACGACTCTTTCAAACGTTTCTGAATTGTCTGCAAAGCCTGCGGCTGGTGGTGCATCACTTCATCACTGCGATCTCCGCCCCGGAACAGGCTGACCTGTCCGCCAGCGCGCTGGGCCATGGTTTCGATCTGGGCCATATCCGCTTCACCGCGGTACCAACGCTGGGAGCCCGCCCAGTCGATCAGCCAGGGGCCATCCAGTTCCGGATTCGCGGCCGTTGAACCGACCGAAAAGCGCCATAGCGGCTCGTCGCCGGCGAAAAAGTCATGCTGCATGTGTTGAAGCTGCTGCCAGAATTCTTCGCCCTGCTCCATCACCTCGCCGGTCCATTTCTCCGCCGTTGCTTCCACAGCAGATTTCGCGCCGGAAAGCCGCAGGTAGACCTTGCCGTCGACCCAGGCGGCACCGGTGATGGGCTTGGATTCGCCGGCTCGCTGGTTCATGTATCTGATCACGTCTTCGATCGGCATCTCCTCAACCAACGTCATTGAGCTGGCGGGTATGGGCATAACTTTCAGGCTTATCTCGGTGATCGCACCCAGAGTCCCCATGGCGCCGGCCTGCAGCCTTGAGACGTCGTAGCCGGCCACGTTTTTCATCACCTGGCCGCCAAAGCGTAGGTGCTCGCCTTTACCGTTAAGCAGGCGGATACCCAATACCTGATCCCGAACCGAGCCGGACCAGGGTCTGGCCGGGCCGGATAGGTTGCAGGCCAGGGTGCCGCCCAGGGTTGAGGCGTCGCCGAAACGTGGAGGCTCGAAATGCAGGCACTGACCTTCTTCCGCCAGAATAGTTTCGATAACGGATATCGGCGTGCCCGCACGGGCCGTCATGATCAGCTCCACCGGGTGGTATTCCACAATACCGGTATGCTCGGCAAGGCTCAGGGCTTCGGCATCGCTGTCGGCTGTGCGGCCCATAAAGCCCTTAGTGCCACCGCCAACAATGTTGAGCTTCTGGTGTTTTTTGCGGGCGTTCAGAATCTGTTTTTTTAACGCCTCGGAATCATCAGCCATGCGCTACTTCCACCGTGTCATGGTTGTGTTGTTTGTACTCGAGCGAGCGATACTCCTGGCAGAATTTCAGCGCCGGGACGCCCTTACCCGGATTCAGTATGCCATTGGGGTCGAACGCGGCTTTCAGGTCGTGGAACTGCTGCAGTTCCTCGTCGTTGAACTGCACCGCCATCTGGCGGATTTTTTCCACGCCCACGCCATGTTCGCCGGTGATGCAGCCGCCCACCTCCACACAGAGGTTGAGGATGCTGCCGCCGAACGCCTCTGTGCGCTCGAATTCACCGGGCACGTTGGCATCAAACAGGATCAGCGGATGCAGGTTGCCGTCGCCGGCGTGGAATACGTTGGCCACCCGAAGTCCGAACTTCTCGGACATTTTTTCCATTTCCAGCAGCACATGGGCCAGCTGGCGGCGCGGGATGGTGCCGTCCATGCAGTAGTAGTCCGGCGAGATTCGGCCGACCGCCGGGAAAGCGGATTTACGGCCTTTCCACAGCAGCGCCCGTTCTTCTTCACTCCGGGAAGTTCTCACCGAGGTGGCACCCAGCTTTTTGAAAACCGTTTCAGCCAGCTCGATGTGTTCCTGAACCTCTTCTTCTGTGCCGTCCACTTCACATAGCAGCAGGGCTTTGGCGTCTCGCGGATAGCCCGCCTGGGCAAAATCATCCGCCGCCACAATGGCATAGCCGTCCATCATTTCCAGGCCACCGGGGATGATGCCGGCGGAGATGATGCCGCCAACGGCATCGCCGGCTTTCTGAACGCTGTCGAAACCGGCCATCACCACCCGGGCGATTTCAGGCTTGGGCAGTAGCTTCACCTTCACTTCGGTGACGATGCCCAGCAGGCCTTCAGAGCCGGTCATCAGTGCCAGCAGATCCATGCCACAGGCGTCCAGAGCATCGTTACCGACCACTACCCGCTCACCTTCAGCAGTAACCATTTCCACGCTGAGGATGTTGTGAACCGTAAGGCCGTACTTCAGGCAATGCACACCACCGGAGTTCTCCGCCACGTTGCCACCGATGGTGCAGGCAATCTGGGAGGATGGATCAGGCCCGTAATAGAGGTTGTGCTGCGCCGCTTCCTCACTGATGGCAAGGTTGCGAACACCGGGCTGAAGCCTTGCGGTGCGGGCCAGCGGATCAATCTCCAGAATGCGATTGAACTTGGCCAGCGACAGCACCACGCCTTCCTTGTGAGGCATGGCGCCGGCACTCAGGCCGGTACCGGCGCCACGAGCGACCACCGGCACACTGTGTTCATTGCATATGCGCATCACCCTCTGGACCTGGGCCGGGGTTTCCGGCAGCACGACCAGCAGCGGCATCTCGCAGTACATCGACATGCCGTCGCATTCGTAGGGCTTCATGGTCTCGTTGTCGGTGATCACGAAGTCCGGGTCAATAAAGGCCCGGAATTTCTCCGCCAGTTCCGCTTTACTGATGGTTGGCCTGGTTGTCATAGCCGCCTCTGCTGGGGAATTTGCCTCACTCAGAACCACTGAGACAGCAACTAACCCCGTTTAGTTTCAAAGTGATCCAGCCCAGCCTGGGCACAGTCCATGTCCTGCTGGGGTGTGCCGGAGCTGAGACCGATACCGCCCACCACTTCACCGTCGACGATGACCGGCAGGCCGCCTCCTACGGAACTGATACGCCCACCCACCTCGGTGTGGATGCCGAAGGCAAGCTTGCCCGGCACGTTTACCGCGTTGTAGTCGTGGGTGGCCTTTTTCGCCGCCGAGGCGGTGAACGACTTGTCCTGGGCAATAGTCACGCTGGTGATCTTGCCGCCGTCCATCCGCTCGAACGCGATCAGGTTGCCGGATTCATCGGTAATGGCGATGCACATAGGCACGCCGATTTCGCGGGCCTTTGCAGCCGCACCTTCGATCAGAATTTTCGCGTCGGCCAGATCCAGCCGGTTTATCGTCAACATTGGTTATTTCTCCTATTTATTGGCCGTAAACCAGGTTCGGAAGCCAGGTAACGGCACTTGGAATGAGTACGCAGATAAACAGCCCGAATGCCTGAATAAGCAGGAACACCAGCGAGGACTTGAAAATCGTGCCCATGGTGATGTCCGGCGGACAGACGCCGCGAATGTAAAACAACGCGTATCCGAAGGGCGGACTGAGAAACGACATCTGCATATTCACCAGATAAAGCACACCGAACCAGAGCACCACGTCCTCACCCGCAACACCCGGGAAGCCCAGCAAGCCGGGGAATTCAAGCGCTTCTACAATCGGGATGAAAATCGGCACCGCCAGCAACAGGATGCCCACCCAGTCGAGGAACATGCCCAGCACCACCAGAAGCACCATCAACAGCAGCAGAACCGCATAGGGAGACAGGCCGATGCCCAGAATAGTCTCAGTGATGAAGTCCTGGCCGCCCTGCAGGATATAGAATCCTACGAAGACGGACGCACCGAACATGATCCACAGCACCATGGCTGACGCCTTGGCCGTGGTGACCGACGCATCCCGCAGCGTGGCAATGGTAAAGACCTTGTGCTTCATCGCAACCAGGATGGCGCCAAAGGAGCCTATACCGGCCGCTTCAACCGGCGTGGCAACGCCACCGAACAGCAGCCCCAACACCAGGAACACCAGCACCAGTGGTGCAATCAGGTCTTTCAGCAGCAGCATTTTTTCTTTGAAGCCGATTCGCTCTTCTTCCGGCACCGGCGGCCCCAGCTTGGGGTTCAGCCAGGAACGGAAACCCACGTAAAATACGTAGAGACTGGACAGGATAAGACCGGGAATAACCGACCCGAGGTACAACTCGCCCACTGACTGCTGGGCGACCACCGCGTAGAGAATGGCCAGGATGGACGGCGGAATCAGAATGCCCAGGGTACCGCCTGCCATGATCGACCCCAGGGCAATTTTCTGGTCATACCCCCGTTTCAGCATCGCCGGCAGGGCGATAATGCCCATGGTGACAACAGCGGCGCCGATAACGCCAACCATGGCCGCAAGAATGGTGGAGGCAATGATAGTGGCAATCGCCAGGCCGCCGCCGAGGCCGCCCATCCACTTGTAGACCACGTTGAACATCTCTTCGATCAACCCGGCCCGTTCGAGCATGGAGGCCATGAAGATGAACAGCGGTATCGCCGCCAGATCCGAGTTGGTCATCATCGGGAAGATCCGGCTGGGAATGATGTTCAGCATCAGCGAATCGCCCACCAGATAGATGAACATGACGCCCAGGCCACCGGTTACGAACGCCAGAGGCAGCCCCATCATCAGCAACACGGCCAGAGAGCCGAACATGATGTAGGTGAGCGGACCTATTTTTACGTCGGACAGGGAACCCGAGAATTTGAACAGAAATTTTTCGTCGCTGAACGGGTCGTAAAACAGGATGTTGATGACTTCCACCAGCATCACAAAGGCAAGGGCCACCGTGGCAATAATCATCAGCCAGGTGCCGAGCTTGCCGATCAGGGGATTGCCGGGGCTGGAATTGGAGTTGGTCATGGAATCTGAGCTCATGCGTGTTGCTCCCGGCCGAGTTTAATGAAGATCGCGATGTCCTTGATCAGCTTCGACAGACCCGCCAGGAACAGCAGCAGGGCTCCGAACAGCATCACGCCTTTCACCGGCCAGTACTGTATCCCCCAGGTTTCAACGGTCCGCTCATCCATCGAGTAGGAGTTCTGGAAGAAGGTCCAGGAGGTAATCATTAGCGCGATGGCGAACATAAAGAAGAACATGGACGTGAAGATATCCATGCCCACACGACCGCGCGTCGGCAAGAAGTTGTAGACCACGTCCACCCGTACATGGGCGCCGTGGAGCAGCGCAAACGCGCCGGCCAGAAGGTATTGCATACCGAATAGCAGAAAGCTGGCCTCGTGTACCCAGATGGTGGGCTGGTTGAATGCGTAGCGCATGACCACTTCGAAGAAGTAGAAAACCACCGCGTTCACGGTCCAGAAAGAAATAAATACACCGGATTTTTCACTGATCCAGTCCACCGCTCTGGTGAACCAGTTGTTCACATCGCTGTAATCAACACTTTTTTTCAGTTCTGCTTCAATTTGCTGAAGCTTTTCGTTGGCCTCGGCATTCTTGTCGACAGCTTCCACACCACGCTGGGCATACCAGCGGTCCAGTGCCATCATGATCAGCGGCATAACCGCCAGCCAGCCCCAATAGAACCAATGAGGCATTACAAAGCCGAACGCACTCAAATCAGACATGTTGTTGTCACCTTAATCACAGAGCGGGGAAGGAGGAGTGCCCACTTACTGCACTCCCTACCCTTCCCCGTGATCAGTTTTGTTATGGTTTTACAGGCTTACATGCCTTTGGCAGCCTTGAGATCTTCCTCGGTGATGTAGCCCATGGTCGGGTTCATCATGTACTCAATCTGAATATCCAGAATCGCTTTGGCATCGTCATCCTTGCTGGCCCAGTTGAACCAGATCGGGATGGCCGCGCGACGGAACTTCTCAAGGTCGTCCTGGCCAAGGCGCGTGACCGTGTCACCCTCTGCCACGAACTTCTTCATCGCTTCGATGTTGCGCTTCTGAATGGTCAGATAGTGCTTCTGCGAGTAGTTGCGCACTTCATCTTCAACCAGTTGCTGCAGCTCCGGATCCAGCGCATTCCACGCGCGCAGGTTTACGGTGAGGTCCATCAGGTCCACCGGCTGGTAGACAGACATCACACCTGGAGGCCCGAACATGATGTAGTCGGTCACCTGGGAGAAGCCCAACTCGTAGTTCACCGCAGGGCCCACATAGTCAGCCGCGTCAATCGTGCCTTTCTCCAGAGCCGGGAAAATATCCGAGCCCGGCAGGCTGACGGTCGATACACCAAACTGCTGGAACACCTCGGCCACCATACCGCCGGGTACCCGCATCTTCATGCCTTTGAGGTCTTCCAGGCTGTTGACCGGCCGCTTGGAGTGAATGATGTTGGCATCGTGCTGAATCGGACCAACGTAGAACAGGCCGTACTTCTTATAGATTTCACGGGTTTTTTCCAGCATGCCCATGGAATAGAACATGATGTCCCAGTGGTGGGGCTGATCCGGACCGGCCGGGTAGGAAGACAGGAAAACCGTCGCGGGAATCTTGCCAGACCAGTAGAGGGTAAACGGGTTCATGCCCTGCAACACCCCATTACGCACCGCTTCGAACAGACCGTTGTTGTCTGCAGCCACCGATTTGGCCGGATAAGGCTTGATGATCAGCTCGCCGCCAGATTTCTCCTCCATGCTGTTGGCCCATTCTTCGAACAGGTCATAGCCTACGGTGCCCGCGTCCCAGACAGACTGAATCTTCCAGGTCGTGGCTGCCTGAGCCTGAAAGGACGCCAGCAGGCCGATACTGACAAAGGCAGCGGCAACAGCCAATGACTTCAGCCGCCCCCGTTTCGGCGCTGCGCGCTCAACCATCGTTTGTTCGGATTTATTGTTAGTGATCATCGACACATCTCCGTTGACATTGTTTTTATCTGCGTCAGGTAAACGTCGGTAGCTACCGACATTAACAACGATATTCGTCGGCGCCGGGGGTTTAGTCCAGAGGATTAGTTGCTGGTCAGACCAGTTTTACAATTACCTGTTAGACGAATCGCCTGAAATCGGCCATATTTAACGGATCAGAGACAAGTCGCAATTTCACAAAACGATAAAAAGCCACTGGTCGGACCAGTGGTGGATGTCAGGACCCAAAATGGCAATAGTTCAGGAAATTTCCTTCAGACTTGAACAGCTTATACTGGATGGTGGCCTGGCCCCGGAACAGAAAATGCCATCAGAGCGTCAGTTGGCGACCCGCCTGGGCGTTTCCCGGTCGGTTATTCGCGAGGCTCTGCATGAATTGCAGGGCCGGGGAGTGATTGAAACCCGCCACGGTAAGGGCTCCTTTGTGTCGCGGATCGTATCGTCCCATGAAGAGGGGGATGAAGAGGGCCCCCTGCTACAGATGTTCGCCGGCCACCCTCGCACGCTTTACGACCTGCTGGAAGTCCGTGAGCAGCTGGAAGGTCAGGCGGCGTTTCTGGCGGCTACGCGGGCCACACCGCAAGACCTGCACAAAATCACCAAGGCGTTCTCAATACTGGATCAGACCGACCCCCTTTCCAATGCCAGGCCCGACCACAACTTCCATCAGGCGATTGTGGAAGCGTCCCACAATCCGGTGCTGGTCCACGTACTGAACGGCCTGAAAAATCTGATGCTGATGACCGTGCAGGCATCGGTTGCCAACCTGAATCCCAGGGAATCCATGCGGAACAAGATTACCAGCCAGCACCGCCGGATCTATCAGGCTGTGATGGCCAGAAAACCCGAAGCTGCCAAGCGCTTGGCGACAGCCCATGTGCGGTTCGTGAGCGACTCCATGAGAGAAATAGAACGCCAGGGCACCAAGATTATCCGAGTATCCATGGATCAGCCGCTTGCGGAGAACGACGAAACAGCCGCGGAATCTCACAGCCATGCATAAGCGGCAAAAGACTTGCATAGCTGGTGTTCTCATCCACAATGGGTCTTGATTTCATAAATCGCAATCCGTAAAACATTGGCCTTTCACAGACAGCCGCAGGAGCTCCCCATGGCGGAATCAGCGCCTTTGATCTGCAGGGATATTCACAAGACCTTTGACCAGCTTGAAGTGCTCAAAGGCATTTCACTGGAAACCCGAAAGGGTGACGTTGTCTCGCTGATCGGAAGTTCCGGTTCTGGCAAGAGCACGTTTCTGCGCTGCATCAATATGCTCGAGACCCCCACGTCAGGCGACATTATTGTGCACGGTGACCCGATCCGGTTCACCAACAACCGCAAGGGCGAGCGCATTCCGGCAGACAACAAGCAGGTGGAACTGATTCGCGCCAAGCTTTCCATGGTGTTTCAGGGGTTCAACCTGTGGTCACACATGACCGTTCTGGAAAACATTACCGAAGCACCGATTCATGTTCTGGGCGTACCGAAAAAAGAAGCCATTGAGCGGGCGGAAGCCTATCTCAACAAGGTCGGCATCTATGAACGCAAGGACTACTACCCGGCGCAGATGTCGGGCGGACAGCAGCAGCGGGCAGCCATTGCCCGGGCACTGGCCATGGAGCCGGAAGTCATGCTGTTCGACGAACCTACTTCAGCTCTTGACCCCGAGCTGGTAGGCGAGGTTCTGCGGGTTATGCAGAATCTTGCAGAAGAGGGGCGCACCATGATCGTGGTGACCCATGAAATGGGTTTTGCAAGGGATGTGTCGTCTCAGGTCCTGTTCTTGCATCAGGGAGTGATTGAGGAGCAAGGCACGCCGGATAAGGTCTTCGACAATCCGGACTCAGAACGGATGAAGCAGTTTCTCGCTCCCAAGTTCTGATCTGCAGTGCTATCTTGAAAGCAGACAGCGAAAAGCAATAAGGCAGACTACTGTCGATAATAAAGCCCACAAGGCAATAACGATTGGAGAAGTGACTCATGAGAAAAATGATTTTTGCAGCAGGTGTTGCCCTGGCAGCACTTACCATGATGACAGGCGCTGCCCAGGCCCAGGAACAGAATCTTCGCATCGCCTTTGATGTGCCCTACGCGCCTTTTGAATACAAAGACGAAAATGGCAACCTGACCGGCTTTGAAGTGGAACTGGCCGAAGCCATGTGCAAGGAAATGGATGCCAACTGCGAGTTTGTTATCCAGGCGTGGGACGGCATGATTCCCGGCCTTCTGGCACGGAAGTTCGACCTGATCATGTCTTCCATGTCCATAACTCCGGAACGCGCCGAGCGAGTTCTGTTTTCAGAGCCCTACTACAACACCCCTGGCGGCTGGTTCGCCCGTGAAGGCTTCGACACCGACGTGACCAATATGGACGCGATGGAAGGCAAAGTTGTGGGCGTTCAGCGCGGCACCACCATGGACACCTACGTCACCGAAAACATGGGCGGCGTCGTTACCATCAAGCGTTACACCACCGCCGACGACATGGTTCTGGACCTGGAAGGCGAGCGTCTAGACGTTGTGTTTGTAGACTACCCGGTGGGTGAGCAGACCATCCTGTCGAAGGAAGGTTTTATTGAAGTCGGCGAGCCGGTCAAACTTGGCGAAGGTGTTGGTGTTGCCATGCGCAAGCGCGACAAAGAGCTGGCCGAGGAAGTGAATGCCGCGCTCCGGACTCTGAAAGACAATGGCACTTACGATGCCATCATGAACGAATACTTCAACTACGACATCAAGATGTAAATCAGGCCTGGGGTGGCCATTCTGGCCACCCCAACCGACCGGACCCTTTTCATGATCGACCTGAAAGGCTATGGCCCCGAACTTCTGGACGGTGCCATTATTACCATCGAACTGGCCTTCCTCTCTCTGGCTCTGGCGCTGGCCCTGGGTCTGATCGGCGCCTCTGCCAAACTATCAAACAGCCGTGTTGCCGTCGGCATCGCGACCACTTACACCACCCTGATACGTGGTGTACCGGATCTGGTCATGATGATGCTGTTCTACTACGGCGGCCAGGTAACGGTAAACGCACTCTCGGATATGATCTGGCAGGCCTACGAAATCGACTTTTTCTTCCAGTTCGATCCTTTTATCTCCGGCACGATCACGATAGGCCTGATCTTCGGAGCCTATATGACCGAAACCTTCCGGGGCGCCTTTCTGGCAGTCGAAAGCGGCCAGATAGAAGCGGCGCGTGCCTACGGCTTTACCCGCTGGCACACCTTTCGCCGGATTATTTTCCCGCAGATGCTGCGCCACGCGCTGCCGGGTATTGGCAATAACTGGCAGGTTCTGCTCAAAACCACGGCCCTGGTGTCCATTATCGGGCTGACGGATATGGTGCGCGTTGCCGAAGAGGCGGCCAAGGCGGAACGCATGCCCTTCCACTTCTTTATCCCTGTCGCATTTGTGTATCTGAGCCTGACAGCCTGCTCGGAGCTCTTCATTCGCTGGCTTAACAAACGCGCCAATGCCGGCGTGGTGCAGGGGAGCTAGGCCATGCCGGAATTTCTGACGGAACTGTTTAGCAGTAATGAGATTTTTACCGCCACAACCCTGATGGTCTACTGGGATGGCTTGGTGACTACCGTGCACCTGGTGTTCCTGTCGCTGATTCTGGGGCTGTTTCTGGCCGTGCCCCTGGCGATTATGCGCACCTCGAAAAACCCGCTGATCAACGGCCCCGTCTGGCTGTTTACCTATGTGTTCCGTGGCACGCCGCTGCTGATTCAGCTGTACATCATTTACTACGGCATTGCGCAGATCCACGGCATTCAGCAGACCTTCTGGTGGGATATTTTCCGTGAGGCCTTCTACCCGGCGTTACTGGCGTTCACCCTCAACACTGCCGCCTACACCACGGAGATCATCCGCGGCGCCATTGTGGCCACACCGAACGGCGAAATCGAAGCGGCCAAGGCCTACGGCATGAACTGGGCCATGCGCATGCGCAGAATCGTACTGCCCAGCGCCGCCCGCCGTGCTGTGCAGGCCTATTCGAACGAAGTAATCTTCATGCTGCACTCTAGTGCCATCGCCAGCGTGGTGACGCTGATGGACCTCACCGGTGCCGCCCGGGTTATCTATTCCCGGTTCTACGCACCGTTCGACGCTTTCATATTCGTGGCACTGATCTACATGGTGCTGACGTTCATTCTGGTGTTTGTCTTCCGCAAACTGGAAAACCACCTGCTGCGCCATCAGCGCCCTGTAAGCAGCTAGAACCGGAGCATTATGTCGGTCAAACAACAGCTTTTCGGTGCCAGCCTGGACTGGCTCTCCCATACGACTTCGTCCACAACTCGGGTGACCGACGAGAAAATCGTGGTGATGAGCGACGGTACCGGCGTTCAGTTGCAGGATGCCGGTCTGCTATACCTGACCCCTCCACCCGATCGCCCCAACCCCAATGGCGAGGCGCTAATCGTATCGGCCGGCATCCATGGTAACGAAACCGCCCCCATTGAAGTGCTCAACGGTCTGGTTGATGAGCTGCTTGAGGGGCATTGGAACCTGGCCTGCCCGGCATTGTTGATTCTGGGCAACCCGCTGGCGATTGATCTGGGCGATCGGTTCATGGACGTTAACCTGAACCGCCTTTTCAGCGGCGCGCACCAGAAACCGGAATACGCCAACCTGCCCGAAGCCGAACGCGCGCGGCGGCTTGAGGACGCCTGCAAAGCTTTCGCCCAGCGACATCCTGACGGCCTTAGCCACTATGACCTGCATACCGCCATTCGTCCGTCGTTGCATGAGAAATTTGCGCTCTATCCGTTTGTGCCAGGCAGGCAGCTTCCAGATGCACAAACCAAATTTCTGCTGGAAGCCGACGTGAAAACGCTGCTGCTACAGCACCGGGAAGGCACAACCTTTGCGGCCTTCTCGTCAGCGGAACTGGGGGCAGAGAGCTTTACGGTAGAGCTGGGCAAGGTCAGGCCCTTTGGCCAGAACGACCTGCAGAGTTTTAGCGGCATCCGCGATGCACTTCGCCGCCGCTTCAAGGGCGAGCCGCCACCGGATACGGTCACCCCGGAGCAGCCAGCCCTGTTTGAGGTGGTCCATGAGATCATCAACACCGGTGAGGATTTCCGATTCCACGTGCCGGACGATGTCGCCAACTTTACCGACTACCAGCCCGGCACCGTGATCTGGGAAGACAGCACCACCCACTACGCGGTGGGCGACACTCCCGAGGCGATCATTTTCCCCAATCGTCAGGTGCCGGTTGGCCAGCGCGTCGGCCTGATGGTCAGGCGGGTGCGTTGACCGGATCGGCCACCCTGCTCTTGATCAGGTAAATGCAGACGGAAGGCACCACCAGAAGCGTAAGAACCGTGGACGCCAGCAGCCCGGAAATAATGGCCCAGGCCATGGGCGGCCAGAGCGTCGAGCTCGAGAACGCCAGGGGCAAAAGACCAGCAACCGTGGTGGCCGTGGTCAGCAGAATCGGACGCGTACGCTGTTCCACCGCCTTGCGGACCGCATCCCGGATCGCATCGCCCTGCTCCAGCTTCCGGTCCATCACATCCAGCAAAACAATGGCATTGTTCACCACAATGCCCACCAGCGCGATAACCCCCAGCAAAGACTGAAAGCCGAAGGGCGAGCCGGACAGCACCAGGCCAGGGAATATGCCCACGGTTGCCAGCGGTACGGTCAACAGAATAATGCCCACCCTCCGGAAGGAATTGAACTGCAGCAACAGGAAGAACAGCAACAGCAGCACGCCGATGGGCGCTGTGGTCATCAGGGCATCGTTGGCCTCGCCCGAGCCTTCGGCATCACCGCCCATTGCAAGCCGGGTTCCCGGCGGCAGCGGATTGTCCGCCAGCGAGGCATTCAGCCCTTCCAGGGCCTGACTGAAGCTGTAGCCCACCAGCAGGTTTGACCAGACCGTATTCATCCGGGTGCCGTTGCGCTGATAGAGCGCGGCAGATTCCCAGGCAGTATCCACTGAGGCAATGGCAGATAGCGGAACCGCCTCTCCACGGTCGTTATAGACATTGATCGACAGCAGGCGTGACAAGGACAGATTGACACCCTCCCGCGAGCGCAGCACCAGCGGAATCGGGTCCTTTTCCTGGCGATACTGTTCAGCCACCACGCCAAAGCTCTGGCCGTATAGGCTCTGGGCCACGTCGGAACGATTCAGCCCGAAACGCGCCGCGCTAGCATCATCCACGTTGATCGAAATACTGGGCACCCCGGGATCCAGGTTATGGCGAACGTCCACCGTGCCCTCTACCCGTCGCAAGGCAGAAAAGACCTGTTCTACAGCTTTGGCCCGGGTTTCATCATCGGCGTGATAGACCCGGATCTCTACCGGTGCCGGGCGCGGCGGCCCCTGCCCCAGAATGCCCACCGTCACCTGCAGCTCCGGAAACTCAGTGCGGGCATGTTCGCGAATCCAGCGCACCATTTCGGTGGTGTCTTCAAGCGTAGGGGTTTCAATCACAATGCGGCCACGATTGGGCGCTTTCGGTTCCCGCTGCAGGTTGTAATAGAAGCTGGGCCCGGTGAAACCGGTAAACCGGTGAATCTTCAGCGCGTTCTCCCGGCTCCGGATGGCTCGCTCCAGATCGGCGGCCACGTCTGAAGTACGCTTCAGATCCGTCCCCTCCGGCATATAGAGCTCAACCACGACCTGGGGCCGGTCGGCATTGGGGAAAAACTGTTTCTTCATGAAAGGCGTCATGGCAACACTAATGCCCACAAGCAGTGTGCCTGCCAGAATCAACAGGCCCGGCCGTTTTGCCACCAGAGTGCCCAACGAACGGGCAAAACCAATCAGCCGGTCTTCCCGCATGCCGCTCTGCCGGGGTTTGAGGAAGCGGGCCGCCAACAGGGGCACCGCCGATATGGCCAGCAGGTAGCTTACCGTCAGCGTCAGCATCACCATGACCGGCACACCCCGGGTGAAGTCTGCGGTGCCACCCTTGGAAAGCAGCAGAGGCGCAAATGCCGCCAGCGTGGTGCCCGTGGAAGCGCCGAGGGGGCCAGCCAACTCCTTCACCGCCCGCGTAGTGGCATCGAGCCGTCTCATACCTTCATCAAGGTAGCCCTGAATGCTCTCAACAATCACGATGGCGTTATCGATCAGGATACCCAGCGAAATCACCATACCGATCACGGCAATCTGATGGAGTACCCCGCCGCCCAGGTCATACAACCCGACGCTGATCAACGCCACCATCGGCAATATGGACGCCACCAGCAGCCCCATACGTATGCCCATACCGGTAAACACCACCGCCACGATGATGATCACCGAAAACACCAGAGACCAGGCCAGATTGTCCAGGCGCTGCTCTACCTTGTCTGGCTGAAAGAACATTTCCCGGATCTCATAGGGCGCGAAATCCGATTCAATCAGATCCAGGCGCTCCCGCACCCTTTCACCAAAACGGATAGCGTCGGTTGAGCCTTCCTCCATGAACAGCGAGACCAGCACGACCCTCTCACCGTCATACCAGGCTTCGGGTTCGCGGGGCTCGGAAGGGCCACGCCAGATATCGGCGGCGGCTGCCAGAGGCACCTGGGAGCCATCGGGCAACTCAATGGGTGTGGCACGGATAGCGTCGATACTGACGAATTCGCTGTTGGGCAGCACCGATACCCGGCGCCCCTCAGACACAATATACCCTCCGGGGATGGTCTGGTTACGCTGGGCCAGAGTGTTCAGAACCCGCGCCGGCGAGATGCCAAGCTGGTACATGGCCGCATCATCCAGCGCCAGGGTCACCTGCTCTTCGGTGTCTGCCTCCAGTTCAACCCGGGACATACCCCGGAGATCTGAAAGATTGTCTTTGAGCCGCTCGGCCACATCGCTGAGCTCCGAGATTGATGCGGCCCCGCTGACGGCCAGAATAATGGCCGGAATATCGATAAGCCGATCATCCAGTACCATCTGCCCGACATCATCCGGGAACTCCAGGCGGGCACGGTCCATGGCCTGACGAACCCGGTCCCAGGCGGCGTCCGTTTCATAAATGGTGTCGTTCAGGCGCAGCCGGAATATCGCCACACCGGTGCGGCCGGTGGACTGGGTCCAGTCCAGCTCTTCCACCTGCAGTAGCTCTTCAGAGAGCGGGTCCACCACCAGACGGTTCACCGCCTCGGCGCTGGCCCCGGGGTAGTTCACGGTAATCAGTCCTGCCCGATAGGGGAAAGAAGGGTCTTCCTGCCGGGGCATGGTGCTGTATGCGGCAATGCCCAGCACGCACATCATGACCACTACCATGCCCAGCAGTCGCTGGAATTTCAGCAGCCGGGAAGTCTGTCGTTCGTCCGGAGTCTTCGAGGGGTCGGAGGCCATCAGCGCACCTCCACGGCGTCGCCGTCGGTCACCTTGGTCATGCCGGCGTATATCACCTGGTCGCCGGCGCTGAGTTCACTGGAATCCACCACGACCCGCTCCCCGACGATCCGCTGGACGGTCACCGGAACCCGAAGCGCGATTCCGTCTGCCACGCGGAACACGCTGGCGCCGCCGTTCGATTTCATCACAGACAGTATGGGCACGGTGGTGGCCGTAACGGTAGTCGGGGTAATACCCACTTCAACGGGCTCGCCCGGCTCCAGCGTATTGGCCGGCAGACTGACCAGGATCGGGTGCAGCTCGCCCCTTACACTGCCCGCCTGGGCGATTTCCACCACAGACCCCGTGACTGTTGCGCGGTTGCGATCCTGAACAGACCAGACCGGCAATTCGTCGGTCACCGCGACATGTTCAAGAATGTAGGCAGGAACCCGGACCTCCACTTCCTGGCCCATGGGTGAGGAAAGTCTCAGCACCGGTTGGCCGGCAGCCACGAACTCGTCCTGCTCGACCAGCAAGGCCTCTACCCGCCCGGCAAACGGTGCCCTCAGTTCACTTTCCTCAAGCAGACGAGTCGCCTCTGACAGAGAGGCTTCCGCGGTTGCCATGCTGGCCCGCAGACTGTCGCGGCGGGAGGCCAGCTGCTCCAGAGTCTGTTCCGACACAACGCCGCGCTCGTACAGACTGCGGGAGCGTTCCCACTCTCGCTGGGCCTGCTGGAACTGCGTGCGCAATTCGTCCAGCCTGGCGGCCGCCGAATCCCGCGCGGGCTCAAGCCCGGGGTTATAGACTCGCGCCAGCAGATCACCGGCGGTGACCTTCTGCCCCAGCTCCACTGCCTGCTCTACCAGATTGCCACTGACCTGAAACGTCAGCGTCGCCCGCTGGGCCGCCTGCACAATGCCCGAGAACCGCAAAGGAATTCCCTCCGTCTGACCACCGGTCACGTCCGCCGTACGCACCGCAACCGCCTGGCTACCCTGTGCTGCCTGCGGCTCTGTGGATTTACAGCCCGCCACCAGTACCAGCGTCGCGGCCATCAATGACGCAATCAGGGGGGTCCGGATAGTCATTCTGTCGGTTCCTTTTAAAAGAGTGCTTTTTTAGAGTCCTTTCTTCACTTTAATAAAACCTTGATATCGACATCATGTCACTCTTTGACAGATTGTCAATAATCGGTTCTTATCCGCTATACTCTATCGAGTACTTTTGCCAACCCAGCACGGGAAAACCATGAGTGAACCGCTGAAAACCCGAAGAGAGAAAGAAAAACAGGCCCGCGCCGAGGCTATTCTTGATGCAGCGGAACTGGTGTTTTCCGAGAAGGGCTACGAGCGTACGTCCATGGACGATATTGCCCGTACCGCCAATCTCAGCCGGGCGCTACTGTATGTCTATTTCAAGGACAAGTCGTCGATCCAGCGGGGAATCATGCTGAGGGCAGGTCAGAGCCTGTGCCGCCGTTTCGAGGAAGCCAGGGCGACCGCTGGCTCCGGGCTGGCACAGATCACCGCCATGGGCCATGCCTATTACCAGTTTTACCGGGAAGAGCCGGACTACTTCACCTACCTGACCACCGCGTCAACCGCGATGGCCAGCGCCGATGAGGAGCAGGCGGACGCCATGATGTGTTCAAAATCGGAGATGATGGGGTTGATGGTGGGCGCGATCCGCTTGGGTATTGAAGACGGCACCATTAATGCCGACAGGATTCATGATCCGCTTGAAACCGCACTCTACCTCCGAGGGGCGCTGCACGGGGTCATCATGCTATGCCAGAGCGAGCAGGCGGCCCTGGATGCAACCGGCAGCCAGAGCCACATTCCCGCGGAATCACTGATCCGCCACACCATGCATATGCTGACCACATCCATCGCTTCCTAGCGGACGGGCGAAAGTGCTAGAGCTGGAAGTCGTAGATCGAGCCCAGCCCGAGAATACCGCTCAACTCATCCAGCGCCTTGCGAACCTCTTCCAGCAACATGGGGTCACCCAGGTCTTCCTGACTCAGCCGGTCACGGTAATGGGCTTCAACCCAGGTGATCAGGCGCTGATAGAGCGCGTCCGTCATCAAAACGCCCCGATGCATGGCACCCAGTTCCTCTTCGTTCAGCACTACCCGCAGCCTGAGGCACGCAGGCCCGCCGCCATTGCGCATGGACTGCTTGACGTCGAACACCTCCACCGAGGTAATCGGCCCACCACTGCCGACCAGTTCATCAAGGTAGCGGCTGACGGTCCGGTTTTCGCGGCATTCGCCGGGCACCGCCAGCATCATGCCATCCGGGGTGTTCAACAGCTGACTGTTGAACAGATAGGACGCCACCGCATCATCCAGCGGCACCTGCTGTCGACTGACCCGAACCGCTTCAAGTTCGGCACCGCTCAGACGGCTGCGAATATCCGACAGCACCCGGTCTTCATCCAAAAAGGCCAGCTCATGATAGAAAAGCGTATTGCCATTACCCACGGCAATCACGTCATTGTGAAAAACGCCGGCATCGATGGCTTCCGGATTCTGCTGGGCAAAGACGACATTGCGGTCATCCAGACCATGGAGCCGAGCAACGGCCTGTGAGGCTTCAAGGGTCTGCCGTGCCGGATAGAGCTTCGGTGCCGGAGCCCGTTCGTTGAAAGCCACCTGGCCATAGACGAACAGCTCCACGCCCGGGTCGCCGTAGCCATTGCACAACCGCGTATGGTTAGCCGCACCTTCATCACCGAACTGGCTGACCGAAGGCAGCGCCGGGTGATGTGCAAAGAAGGCGTCATCCGCAAACATGGCTCTCAGGGCCCGACCGGTGACCGCATGCTCGATAGACCGGTGGAATTTGGCACTGAGATTTGCGGGCGTGAAATGCACCCGGTGATCCGCCGTGTCGGCGCTGGGGGATACGGTCGCCGCGTTCGCTGTCCACATGGTGGAGGCAGAGGACACCGCCGCCAGTAGCGAAGGATGCTCTTTCGCAACCTTGCGCAGCACCTCTTCATCCGTGCCCCTGAAACCCAGCGACCGGAGTGTGGGCAGGTGCGGCCGCTCGTGCGGGGGCAGCACACCCTGAACATAGCCACGGTCCGCCAGTTGCTTCATTTTGGCCAAACCCTGCAACGCCGCCTCTTTGGGATTGGACACCGCATGGACATTGGACTTGGAAGCCACATTGCCCCAGGACAATCCGGCGTAGTTGTGGGTCGGCCCTACCAGGCCATCAAAATTGGCTTCTACTGCGCGTGTGGCCATGATCGGTTCCGTTAGTCGAAGTTCAGTCCCGGTGCGAGGGAATCCGGCATTTCACTTTTTTCGGCTTCAAGCGATGCCATCGGCCATGCACAGTAATCCGCCGCGTAATAGGCGCTGGGCCGGTGGTTGCCACTGGCACCGACGCCGCCAAAGGGTGCGGCACTGCTGGCACCGGTCAGCGGCCGGTTCCAGTTGACGATGCCGGCGCGAACCTCCTCGGTCAGCCGTTCATAGAGCAACCGGTCGTCGGTCAGTATTCCCGCAGACAGACCAAAACGGGTGTCGTTGGCCAGCTCCAGCGCGTGATCAAAATCCCGGTAGCGGTGAACCGTCAGCAACGGACCGAAAAATTCCTCGTCGACCATTTCAAGCCCGGTCACATCCACAATACCCGGCGACAGCAGGCCCGTGTCTTCCTTCAGGCGTTTCATTTCCAGCAGGAATTCGCCGCCTTTCTGAAGCAAGCTCTGCTGGGAATCCAGCAATTTATCCGCCGCCTCGGAAGAGATCACCGAACCCATAAACGGTTGTGGGTCTGCATCGAACTCTCCCACGGTGATCTGGCTGACCACACTGACAAACCGGTGAAGGAAATGATCCCCCTGATCACCCTCTGGAATCAGAAGGCGCCGTGCGCAGGTGCAGCGCTGTCCGGCAGAAAGATAAGCCGACTGCAGGGCATGATGCACGGCACCATCGATATCCGCCACATCCTGAACAATCAGCGGGTTGTTGCCACCCATTTCAAGGGCGAGAATTTTCTCCGGCTGGCCGCCAAACTGTTTGTGCAGCAGATGGCCAACGGTGGAACTGCCGGTAAAGAACAGCCCGTCGACACCGGGATGCCCCGACAACCCCTTACCGGTATCCGCGCCACCCTGAATCAGATTGATCACTCCGCCTGGCAGGCCCGCCTTCTCCCATAGTTTCACGGTCATCTCTGCCACGCCGGGTGTCAGCTCACTGGGTTTGAAAACCACCGTATTGCCTGCCAGCAACGCAGGGACAATGTGCCCGTTCGGCAAGTGTCCCGGAAAATTATAGGGGCCGAAAATGGCGACCACGCCATGAGGCCGGTGCCTGAGCACAGCATGACCGCCAGCAACATCGGACTCGCTGTGACCGGTGCGGTCGTGATAGGCATTGATGGAAATTGCGATCTTGCCAATCATCGCCGCCACTTCAGTGCGGGATTCCCACAGGGGTTTTCCGGTCTCGAGGCCTATCTGATGGGCCAGCTCTTCCTTGTTGGCGTCCAGCTGTTTACCGAAGGCCTCGATAATGGCCTGCCGGTCTTTAAACGGCGTCCGCCGCCACTGGGGGAAAGCACCACGGGCTTCCCGTACCGCCGCGTCAATATCTTCGAAATTGGCACCCACACCGGACCAGACCACTTCCCCAGTGACCGGCTGCACCGATTCAAATTCTTCACCGTGCCCCTGCATCCACAGTCCGTCGATGTACAAGTCACCCGAGAGGTTACCCATACAGATTCTCCTATTGCTCTTGCCGGTTGCTGATATTCAGGCCTTGGAGGACCTGCCGACGTGATTGATGTCTCTATGATGCTTGTTGGGATTCGTCCCCGCATCCTTCAAGGGTGCAAGCCGAACCCTATCGCCAGCTTCGACTTCCAGCGCCCGGGCCACTGGCTCAGTCAGGGAGATGGTGTCGATGTTGACGCAATCAGCCGGAACGGTGGTAACACGGAAATTCCGGAACGAACCATTACATACCATAACCTCTTCGCCCCTCGGCAAATCAGCCGGTTGTGCCGCTGTTGCCCTGGATTTTCCGGACCGGATCATCACGATGCGGTCAGTGGATTCACGCACTGTGCGAATGTTGTGAACAAACGCCTCAACCACCGGTCCACCGTCAAAAATATCCACCATCCCGTTAAAGTTGAACCCCTCTGCCTGCAGCATTTTCAGGGCCGGGGCGGTGTTGTCGTGCACCCGCCCGATCACCGACCGCGCCTCGTCTGGCAGCATCGGCAGATAGATGGGGAACTTGGGCATCAGTTCGGCAATGAAGGATTTGTTGCCCAGCCCCGACAGGGTATCCGCCTGGGTAAAGTCCATATCGAAAAACCGACGGCCCAGAGCATCCCAGAGCGGGCTACGCCCATCCTTGTCCGACACCCCGCGCATCTCGGCAAACACCTTTTCGGAAAAATGCTTGCGGAAATGGTCCAGGAACATGAACCGGCAGCGGGACAGCAGCAGACCGTTACCACCGCCGCGATGGGAATCGGACAGCAGCAGCGAGCAGATCTCCGAGGTGTCGGTCATATCGTTGGACAGATGCAGCGTGGGGGTCCGCACATGCACGCCCAACTCCCGCGAGGCATTCACGGTCACGCTCAACCGGTAATTATAGAAAACCTCATCCAGACCCACCCGGGCCTGGATGCCACTGATACCCACACACTGCTCCAGCTCGGTATCTTCCAGCGCAAACAGGTACAGCCCCG
Organism: Marinobacter halotolerans; assembly: GCF_008795985.1. Lineage (NCBI taxonomy): Bacteria > Pseudomonadati > Pseudomonadota > Gammaproteobacteria > Pseudomonadales > Marinobacteraceae > Marinobacter > Marinobacter halotolerans. Next base: position 872,854 of record NZ_VMHP01000001.1, read on the forward strand.
CTTCCGGGGCGCAACGCTGATCAAAGGTGTCGCGGGCATGACGGATCTTGCGCAGCAGAAGGTCGCGATCTGCCGGCAGGGTTGTCAGACCCTTGCCTGCCGATTGCGCCATGGCGTAGAGCGCCTCCAGGTCATTTTCCTGGAGAGGGCGAATTAACAGCATGGCGATCTCCCGAGTTCTGGTGTCCTGTTCATAGCGGCGACACCCGTACCTGCCCACCGGCGTCCAGGCCAAGACAATGCCAGGTTCTGACCGGCACCTTGACGTCGCCGGAGAGGGTTTCGGTCATGGGACTGATCGTGCACCGGAACTGCGCCTGGGAATTCCCGCAAATCAGGTACAGGTCGCCCTCTTTTGAAGCGCTACCGTGCAGTGTGCCAGGCAGGCTGGAAACCACTGTCTTGAGGCTGTCTGTCCGGGCTTCCAGTACCGGCCCGGCATCAAAAATATCCAGGTAGGCGCCCGCACGGAACCCCTCACGCTGCAGCAGCTCATAGGTTGCCCGGGTTTTCTCATGGGCCTGGCCCAGGGCTGCCTGCGCCTCTGGTGTCAGCAGCGTGACGTAGATGGGATTCGGCGGCATCAGCTCGGCAATAAAGGTTTTGCTCAGGGCTCCGGAATGCTGGTCGGCGGTTTCAAAATCCATATTGAAAAAATGCCGCCCCAGGCTGTCCCAGAAGGGAACGTCGCCGTTCTCCGTCTGCACACCCTGAATCTCCACCACGATCTGATCGGTAAACAGATCCCGGTGGCTGGCAATAAACATCATTCGGGCCCGGGACAGCAGCTCGAATGCATCGGTGCCCCGCAGTTCCGGGTCGATGGTAAATGCGCAAAGCAGGGTGTGGTCCGTCAGGGCATGGGACGGATAGAGAACGTCCACCCGGTGCGAGACCCCAAGCTCGTGGGACGCATGGATCAGCGCATCCTGTCGGTAGTTGTAGAAAGGCTGCCCGTGCCCTGCCCGTGAATCGATGCCGGCAACGCCGCGCACCGCGCCGGTTTCAGTGTCTTCCAGTACAAACAGAAAACGCAGGGTTTCGTCGGGGTCAGCAGTTCCTTCGAAGGCGCGGACAGACTGCTCAATCTTTTCCGCCAGCGCCTCGTCTTTTCTGGGCAGGGTTGAAGACAGCCGGGGTCCAACACCCCCGGCCAGCTCCAGAATTGCCTTAAGGTCGCCCGGCTGAGCCGGTCGCACCAGCCACATAGGCAGCTCCCTTTTGTTATCGGATGATCGGCTTATTGACTGCAAACGGTTTTCACAGCCGCTTCAAAGCGGGTCAGCGCCTCATCGATATCAGGTTCAGGAATGATCAGGGACGGTGCCAGACGGATGACGTTTGGACCGGCAATAAGCACCATAACGCCTTCTTTGATGCCGGCCGCCAGAAACTCCTTGGCCCTGCCCTGCCATTTTTCTGTCATCACACAACCCAGCAGCAGGCCGGCACCGCGGACCTCGCTGAACACCCCGTAACGTTCACCAATGTCCATCATGCCCTTGCGCAGCTTGTCGGAACGGGCAGCCACCCCCTTGAGGATGTCGGCCTGGCTTACGGTATCAACCACCCGCTGGGCAACGGCACAAGCCAGCGCGTTGCCGCCATAGGTGCTGCCATGGGTACCCACGCCCAGACTCTCTGCGATCGCCGCGGTTGTCAGCATGGCAGCCACCGGGAACCCGCCACCGAGGCTTTTTGCGGTGGACAGGATATCCGGTGTTACACCGTATTTCTGATAGGCATAGAAATGACCGGTGCGCCCGACACCGGACTGGACTTCATCAAATACCAGCAGGGCGTTGTGCTGGTCACACAGCTCGCGCAGGCCCTTCAGGAAATCCTCATCGGCGGGCATGACGCCGCCCTCACCCTGAATCGGCTCCACGACCACGGCGCAGGTTTTCTCTTTGGAAATCAGTTTCTTTACAGACTCCAGATCATTGAAGTCCGCATGATGGATACCGCCGGGAGCAGGCTCGAAGCCTTCCAGGTACTTGGGCTGCCCGCCCACACTGACGGTAAACAGGGTGCGCCCGTGGAAAGCATTCTTGAAGGCAATGATCTCGTGCTTCTCTGGTCCGTGATGCTGCCAACTGTAACGCCGGGCCAGTTTGAAGGCCGCCTCGTTGGCTTCGCCACCTGAGTTTGCGAAAAACACCCTTTCCGCGAAAGTCAGGTCACAAAGTGTCTTGGCCAGACGCAAAGCGGGCTCGTTCGTCATCACGTTGGACAGGTGCCAGAGCTTCTCAGCCTGCTCCATCAACGCGCCTACCAGGCCCGGATGCGAATGCCCGAGGCAGGTCACCGCAATGCCACCGGCAAGATCAATGAATTCGCGGTCTTCCTGGTCCCAGATCCGGGAACCTTCCCCGCGGACCGGAATCACCGCCCCGGGGGCGTAGTTGGGCACCATGACTTCATCAAATAGTTCGCGACTGACCGGCTGTTTATTCATCGGATTCTCTCAGAACAGGAAACTGGAACATTGACACTATAGTACGCCACTCAGGGCATCATCACATCCGGGGAACCCACAGCATCCAGCTCAATGATTTGCAGCGAACGCTCCCTGGATCCAGCCATCAGGGTTTTTGCGATCAGCCTGTAGGAATCCAGATCAAACGTGACCGCCTGGCTACGCAGTGACAGATCCTCGAGCTCCTGATAGTCATGCACGGTGGCCACATGCATCCAATTGTAGACTATGAGGATATCCGTCCGATCGTTTTCCGGATTGCGTTCGACGACCCCGACCGGCCCCTTCCAGGGCCAGGTTCTCAGACGCAGGTTGTGAAAGGCAATCTGCATTCGCAGGTTATACTTCACCCGGTCCTCGCCACCGTCGCAGGCACCCCTGCAGCGCCCGAGCGTACGCTGGAAACAGGGACCCGCCTGGTCCGGCTCAAGCCCGAGCAGCTTGTTGCAAAGGTCGTTTTTGGCCGCAATACCACTGAGTGCGTTCTCGGCGTCCCTCTTGCTGCGGAACAGGCCAAAATAGTCCCCCAGCCGATGCGGCTCGATTTCCCGGACCAGGCGAGCCTGAAGATAACCCTCGCTGTTCTCTGTCAATTCAATGCTCACAAGATTCTTGGCGGCCCGGGAACGACGGTTGAACAGCGGTTTCATCTGCTTGATCTGCTTCAGCTCCAGCAGCAGCGCGCCCAGCTCGCCGGCGGTTTCAGTCCAGTCCACCCGCCGCAGACTTTCCGACATCCTCACCCCGCGACTGGTGTTGTGGTCGCCGGAGAAATGCGACGCCACGCGTTGGGCAATGTTGGTGCTCTTGCCTACGTAAAGCAGCGCATCGTTTTCGCCATAAAAACGATAGACCCCCGGCGCCCGGGGCAGATCATGGAGAATGTCCGTGGGAAGGTGGGACGGAATGCTGGGGCGCTGCAACAGTGTATTCAGGGCTGTGGTCATGGAGTCTGCCCCATGATCCGCCAGCGCCCGCTCGAAAAAGGCCAGCATGGCAGCCACATCCCCCATGGCCCGATGGCGCTGCACCTGGGCCAGGTTGTGGCGGGCAATCAACGCATCCATATTGTGGCGCCGGAACTCCGGATAAAGCTTGCGGGACAGTTTGACGGTGCAGAGTACCTTCGCCGAAAACAGCCGGCCAAGACGGCGGAACTCGGACTTGATAAAGCCATAGTCAAAGCGTGCATTGTGGGCAACGAAGACCTTGCCCTCGAGCTGCGCTTCCAGGTCGTCCGCGATTTCCTCGAACCTGGGGGCATCAGCAACCATTTCGTTGGAAATGCCGGTGAACCGCTCGATGAAAGGCGAAATCCGGGCTTCCGGATTGAGCAGTGTCTGCCACTCGCCGACAACTTCTCCGCCCTGCCAGAACCGGATACCGATTTCTGTAATACGGTCCCGTGAGGAATTTCCGCCGGTCGTTTCGATATCGAGAAAAGCGAAGGTTTGTTTTTGCAGCAAGTCAGAAGGCTTTGTCATAACAACATCATACGTCATTCTGGACGCTGTAGATGGCCCTGTGACGGGCTTTGTTCGCCCTAGACATTGGTATTATCAGTCACATAATTCACTTGCTTTGTGGCTGAATCGTCATACATTTGACATGCGTCACAACAATAACAAGATTTTGGAGAATGCAATGATGACACGCAACAAACTCGGGTTTGCGATTGGCCTCGTCCTCAGTGGTTCAATGGCAAGCCAGGCCATGGCGGTAGAACTAAGCACCGGTGATTACAAGACCAGCCTTTACGGCTTCGCCCGCTTTGCAGCCGCATACGACATGGATGAAGACATCTCTGCCGGTGGTCGCGCCGGTCAGTTCAACGCCATTACCGTCGGTAATGGCAACACCTCAGACGGCCACTTTGGTGCGGATGCAACAGGCAGCCGCCTGGGCCTGGTCACCACCAGTCCTGAAGGCGTAACGGTTCGCGTCGAGATGGACTTTGACCGTGACGGCACGATTACCCCAAGACTGCGTCGCGCCTACGGCGAATACAACGGCGTTCTGATGGGGCAGGAATGGTCCAACTTCCACAGCTTCGTGGGTAACCCATCGATTCTGGACTGGGACAACCTGCCAGGCCGTGCCGGGCTGCAGAGCCGTATAACTCAGGCACGCTACACCACCGGCCCGCTGTCATTCTCGGTTGAAGACGACACCAGCCGCGGCTCTAACAACATCGCTAACGCTGCCGGTGACAAGGTCGGGCTCCCGGTCTTCACGGCGCGTCTTGAAGATGGCGCAGGTGGAATGAAGTATTCTGTCGGCGCTCTCCTCAAGCAAGTCTCCTACGACGATGCAACAGGAACAGGCAACGACGACAGCGCACTTGGCTTCGCGACTTTCTTGGCCGGCAACATTGCACTGACCGATATGTTCAGCGTAATGGGCTCAGTCAGCTACTCGGATGGTGCCGCGAACTACATCTACCGTTCCGGCGAGAACTTCGGCGGTTTTGAGGCTTATGCAGACGCCAACGGCGATCTGGAAACCATCACCACTTATGGCGCCAACATTGGTGCCAAACTGTCCCTGGGCGGCGGTCGCTCCATTAACCTGGGCTACGGCACAACCATGAAGGACCTGGATGATGCTGTTGCAGCCAACGCAGCTCCCGCGACTACCGCAGAAAGCAACTCCATGCTGGCTGTGAACTACCAGTGGTCGCCTGTTAGCAAGGTAAACATGGGTGTTGAATTCGCCCGTCTGTCCACCGAGAACCAGAACGGTGACGACGGCGATGCCAACCGCCTGATGTTTGTAGGGCAATACAACTTCTAACGGACTAGAAGTTAACTCAGGAAAAGCCCTGGCTTCATGCCAGGGCTTTTTTATGGCTCACCGGCTCTCAACCGGGTCCTGCACGCTTTTCGCGGCACCCAACCAAAAGGCTGGGGCCAAACTCACAGGCATCACAGCAGTAGCGAGCGAATATCCCCCAGCAGCTGACTGAGCAAGGTAGTAAACCGCGCTGCATCGGCACCATTCACCGCCCGGTGATCGTAGGACAGCGACAGCGGACACATCAGCCGCGGCTGGAACTCCTTGCCATCCCAAACCGGCTTCATCGCCGCCTTGGAAACACCCAGAATCGCCACCTCCGGCGTATTCACGATCGGCGTAAACGCCGTACCGCCAATGCCACCCAGACTGGTAATGGTAAAACAGGCACCCTGCATCTCTGCCGGCTTCAACTGCTTGTCCCGCGCCTTCTGCGCCAGTTCCGCGCTTTCAGCCGCCAGTTCCCACAGACCCTTCTGATCCACATTCTTGATCACCGGCACCATCAATCCGTTGGGCGTATCCACCGCAATACCGATGTGAATGAACTTCTTGCGGATAACCTCCTTGCGCTCCATGTCCAGCGACACATTGAACTGCGGCAACTCTGCCAGCGCCGTGGCACAGGCCTTCAGCAGGAAAGGCAACGGCGTCATCTTCACGCCCTTCTTCTCGCCTGCCGCCTTCTGCGCCTTGCGGAAATCCTCCATGTCGGTGATGTCCGCATCCTCGAACTGGGTCACATGGGGCACATTCAGCCAGCTGCGCTGCATATTGTTGGCCGTGGCAAACATCATGCGGGACATGGACTCCCGCTCGATCTCACCGAACTGGCTGAAGTCCGGCAGCTTGACGCCGGGAATACCCGCGCCCCCGCCACCTGCCACGGCACTGCCCTGCTGGGTTTGTTGAAGCTGACCTTTAACATAGGCCTGAACGTCGTCTTTCAGAATCCGGCTTTTCGGGCCAGAGCCCTTGATCCGGGCCAGGTCGGCGCCGAATTCCCGTGCCAGTTTGCGCACCGCCGGGCCGGCATGCACCTTGGTGCCAGGCGAGGGTGGCTCATAGGTCGAAGAGGCCGGTTCGGGCTTCGCCTCGCCATCGCCAGCCTGCTCATCGGAGGACTTTTTCGCCCCCTTATCGGCCCCAGAGTCAGACCCAGACTGCTCAGGCTTGTCTTCGCCTTTTTCAGCGGCAGGTTCAGACTCGTCATCACTGTCCGAGCCTTCTTCCGTTATGGTCATTTCGGCGAGGTCATGGCCCTCGGAAATCTTGTCCCCTTCAGACACCAGTACCTTGCCAATCTTGCCGGCGTAAGGAGATGGAATCTCCATCGTGGCCTTGTCTGACTCCACGGTGACCAGCGGGTCGTCCGCCTGCACCTCGTCGCCCTCACTGACATTGATCTCGATAACCGGCACATTGTCGAAACCGTCAAGCGCGGGGACTTTGATCGTCTCCGTTCGCGACCCGCCGGACTTTTTCTTGGGAGCGGACTTCTTCTCTTCCGACTTGTCAGCCTCGGCCTCTTTGTCGGCTGACTTTTCGTCCTCGGATTTCTTCTCCTTTTCGTCGCCCTCGTCACTGCTGGCCTCTTCACCAGAATCAGCAGAGCCGCCGCCGGATGCTTCCATCATGCCGACGACATCGCCTTCTTTGACCTTGTCGCCAACCTTCACGGTAATTTTGGTGATCTTGCCGGCGCCAGGCGAAGGCAGCTCGACCGATGCCTTGTCAGACTCGACGGTCAGTATCGGATCTTCTTCCTCAACCGAGTCCCCCTTGCTGACAAGTATCTCTATAACCTCGACCTCATCCGCACCGCCGAGATCCGGAACCTTGATTTCCTGTTCACTCATGACGGTCTCCTTAAGCCAGCACCGGGTTCGTTTTGTTACGATCGATTCCGTACTTGCGCATAGCGTCGAGAACCACGTCCTGTTTAATCTCCTCATCGCGAGCAAGTGCCGCCAGTGCGGTTACCGCAACGTAGTAGCGGTCAACCTCAAAGTGGCTGCGGAGTTTCTCGCGGGTATCACTGCGGCCGTACCCGTCTGTGCCCAGGGTCAGGTAGGTCTTGGGAATGTAGGCGCGGACCTGCTCCGATAGCAGCTTGATGTAGTCGGTAGAGGACACCACCGGCCCCTGCTGTTTCTCAAGACACTGGGTAATGAACGGCTTCTTGGCTGTATCGTCCGGATGCAGACGGTTCCAACGTTCGATGTGCAGACCGTCGCGGGCCAGTTCGTTGTAACTGGTCACACTCCAGACATCACTAGCCACGTCAAAATCATCCTTCAGCAACCGGGCAGCGGCGCGAACCTCGTTGAGAATCGAACCGGCCCCCATCAGCTGAACACGGGGCGTCTTTTTCTTGCCTTTGGTTTCCACCGACTCGAGCAGGTACATGCCCTTGATAATGCTGTCTTCAATGCCCTTGGTTTTCGGCATCGCAGGCTGCTCGTAGTTTTCATTCTCGATGGTCAGGTAGTAGTAAACGTTCTGGTTGTCTTCGAACATTTCCTTGATACCACGCTGAACCACCACGGCCATTTCATAGCCGTAGGCCGGATCGTAGGCGCGGCAGCTGGGAATGGTATGCGCCAGCACATGGCTGTGACCGTCCTGGTGCTGCAGGCCTTCACCGTTGAGCGTCGTGCGCCCGGCCGTGCCGCCAATCAGGAAGCCTCTGGCCTGGATGTCACCGGCAGCCCAGGCAAGGTCGCCCACCCGCTGGAACCCGAACATCGAGTAGAAAATGTAGAAAGGAATCAGCGGAAAGTTGTTGGTGCTGTAGGACGTAGCTGCCGCAATCCAGGCCGCCATGGAACCGTCCTCATTGATGCCCTCTTCCAGCACCTGACCCTTTTTGTCTTCCTTGTAATACATGATCTGATCACGATCTTCCGGCACGTACTTCTGGCCTTCCGAGGTGTAGATACCCAACTGCCGGAACATGCCTTCCATACCGAACGTACGGGCCTCGTCCGGCACGATCGGGACGACCCGCTTGCCGATACGCTTGTCTTTGGTCAAGGCAGTCAACAGCCGCACAAAGGCCATGGTGGTGGAAATTTTACGATCGTTGGAGCCTTCCAGCAGCGTCTTGAAGGTCTCCAGCGGCGGTGTTTCCAAAGGCTGACAATCCTTGCGACGCTTGGGATAGAACCCGCCCAGCTCCTGGCGACGCTTCTTCATATAAACCATCTCAGGGCTGTCCGGCGCAGGCCGGTAATAAGGTACATCCTTGAGTTCATCGTCTTTCAGGGGAATGGCAAACCGGTCACGGAAAGCCTTCAGCTGCTCCACATCCATCTTCTTGAGCGAGTGCGCCGTGTTCTGCGCCTCACCGGCGGAACCGAAGCCATAGCCCTTCACGGTATGCGCCAGAATGACGGTCGGGCGGTTGCCATGATCGTTAACCGCCTTGTGATAAGCCGCATAGATTTTGTAAGGGTCGTGACCGCCCCGGTTAAGCCGGTTGATGTCGTCATCCGACATATGCTCGACCAGCTTGGACAGCTCCGGGTACTTGCCGAAGAAGTTTTTGCGGGTATAGGCCGGGCCATTGCTCTTGAAGTTCTGCAATTCGCCGTCGACCGCCTCGTCCATCACGCGCTGCATCAGACCGTCTTTGTCTTTCTCAAACAGCGGATCCCACATGCGGCCCCAGACCACTTTGAGAACGTTCCAGCCAGCGCCGCGGAAGATACCCTCGAGTTCCTGGATGATCTTGCCGTTACCACGCACCGGGCCGTCCAGGCGCTGCAGGTTGCAGTTCACCACGAAAATCAGGTTGCTGAGATGCTCCCGGCCCGCCATGGAAATCGAGCCCAGAGTTTCCGGTTCGTCACATTCGCCATCACCCACGAAACACCACACCTTGCGCTCGCCCATATCGATGAGCTCACGGTTATGCAGGTACTTCATCACATGGGCCTGATAAATCGCCTGGATCGGACCAAGGCCCATCGACACAGTGGGGAACTGCCAATAATCCGGCATCAGCCAGGGATGGGGATAAGAGGAAAGCCCTCCACCGTCGACTTCTTCGCGGTACTTGTCCAACTGTTCTTCTTCAAAACGCCCTTCCAGGAAGGAGCGCGCATAAATACCCGGAGACGAGTGGCCCTGGAAATAGACACAATCAGCCTCGCGCTTGTCATCGCCACCGTGGAAAAAGTAGTTGAAGCCCACGTCGTAAAGGGTGGCAGCGGAAGAAAAGGAAGAGACATGACCACCAAGGTCCCCCGGGCGCGTATTGGCGCGCATGACCATCGCCATGGCATTCCAGCGGATCAGTGACCGGATTCGGCGCTCCATGAAAAGGTCGCCCGGCATCATGGCTTCCTGGGTAACGGGAATACTGTTCCGGAAAGGTGTGGTGATCGAGTAGGGCAACTCGGTGCCATCGCGACTGGCTCTTTCTGACAGCCGCTCAAGAATGTATTTGGCACGATCGACACCTTCCTGTTCGATCAGCGACTCCAGCGCATCCAGCCATTCACTGGTTTCTGTGGGATCATCGTCCTGGTACATCAAAACCTCCGCTATACGCGCTCAACATAAGCTTGAATAAAAAGTGCAGCATCGAATCTCCAAAGCATAGAACACGATCACGGTTTTGACTGCCCATGAACACAAGACCTTTGTCCAGAAGGGTATGTCGGAGGACAGACGGGACAGACGCCCAGCTTCGGGTGACTCGTAACTTAATTACAGAAATGCGATTCAGCTGGACTGATATGCCCAGAAATCTAACCGAAAAGCATTGAAAGTTAGTTTAATTACGCAATATTGTCGAAATGGACGTGCCTAAACAAGAGGTATGAGACCAAGGTAGTATTTAAACTACCGGCCCCAAAACCTTACCGCGCTAAAGGAAAGCGCCGGAGATGCGGCCGAGATAACATCCGTTTTCCTATCTTTCGCTACCTTTTCCCAGCTTTTAGGCGACTTTATCGCTCGATGTCGACGCATTTTAATTAGACCTGAAAATGACTTCCTAATTATGTATACTCGCCTGCCCGTTTTTTAACCAACGGAGTTCGTGGCGTTTCCACGCTGCTTTTAACCAGACATTCAGACATTCCGTTTAGGCATCCAACAAAGAGGGCGACCTATGAACTCTATCGTCACGTTCCCGAACCGCATCCCCACCACCGAGTTCGAAGAGCGGCGCTTCAAGGTCTACACAGACAAGCAGCTGGACAAGATCGAGGTTATTCAGAACCTGCCGGAAGAGACGCTGTTCGAAATGAAAGTGGTAGCCAGCGTTCTGCCTTTCCGGGTCAACGAATACGTGATGAATGAACTCATCAACTGGGACAAGGTTCCCAATGACCCGATCTATCAGCTGGTTTTCCCTCAGAAAGGCATGCTCAAGGAAGAACACTTTGAGCGCATGGCAAAACTTCACCGCGACGGCGCCGACAAGAAAGAGATTCAGGCTGTCGCCAAGGAAATCCGCGACGACCTGAACCCGCACCCGGCAGGCCAGATGGAAATGAACATGCCGACGCTGGACGGGGAAATCCTGGACGGCGTGCAACACAAGTACCGCGAGACCGTGCTGTTCTTCCCCGCCCAGGGACAGACCTGCCACTCCTACTGCACCTTCTGTTTCCGCTGGGCGCAGTTTGTTGGTGACAAAGACCTGAAAATGGCCAGCACCGAAGCCGAGAAGCTTCACGGTTATCTGCAGGAGCACACCGAGGTGAGTGACCTGCTGGTCACCGGCGGCGACCCCATGGTGATGAAAACCAAGAACCTGGTTCAGTACCTGGAGCCGCTGCTACAGCCGGAATTCGACCATATCCAGACCATCCGTATCGGCACCAAGGCCCTGACCTTCTGGCCGTATCGTTTCGTGACCGACAAGGATGCCGAGGAGCTGATTGACCTGTTCGCCCGCCTGGTAGACGCTGGCAAGCACGTGGCCATCATGGCCCACTACAATCACTGGCAGGAAATCACCACCGACATCGCCGAAGAGGCCATCCGCCGCATTCGCGCTACCGGTGCCGAAATCCGCGCCCAGGGCCCGCTGATCAAGCACGTCAACGATAACGCTGACGACTGGGCGAAGCTGTGGGACAAGGAAGTGCAACTGGGCATCATCCCCTACTACATGTTTGTAGAGCGGGACACCGGCGCCAAGAACTACTTTGAAGTGCCCCTGGTAGAGGCTTTCCACATCTACCGGGAAGCCATCAAGCAGGTATCCGGCCTGGCCCGCACCGCCCGTGGCCCGTCCATGAGCGCCGGCCCCGGCAAGGTCGAGGTTCAGGGCATCGCCGAAATCCACGGTGAAAAAGTGTTCGTCCTGCGCTTCATCCAGGCCCGCAACCCCGATTGGGTGCAGCGGCCGTTCTTTGCCAAATACAGCGAGACAGCCACCTGGCTGCATGAGCTGGAGCCCGCCCTCGGCGAGCAGAAATTCTTCTTTGAGGATGAGTACGAGCAGATGAAGAAGGGTAACGGCTAGGTGAAAAAGATCGGCTAATTCAGCCGACATACACCATATGGGTGATGCCAGCTCCTGGCGGTTTTTCTAGGTTGGAGATCTCGGAAACCAGAAAAACCGCAAGGAGTTCTCCATGATCAGGCATCACACACATCGTCTCTGGCTGCTGCTTTATGCAATAGCAGCGGCTCTTGTTTTAACCGGTTGTGGCGGAGGGGGTGGCGGAAGCCCCGCTCCGACACAGCCCGAAACCAACTCAACAGTCTCCGGTACCGCCGCAGCTGGCGCGCCTATTGTTGGCTTTGTGGGCGCCAAAGACTCAGTCGGCGGGGCAGCGACTACGGAAATCATGCCCGACGGCTCCTTCGAGCTCGACATGAACGACCTGACGCCACCGGTGCTGATCTACGCAAGCGGTATCGCGGGCGGCAACGCCTACCAGTTGCTCTCTGTTGTGTTTGAAGACGATGTAAACGGCACCGTCAACATCACCCCCATCACGGACCTGATTATTGGCAATACGGTCAGTGATAGCCCCCAGAACTTCTTTAACAACCCCAATTTCACAGTGCTTACCCAGGAAGCTGTGGAAGCCGAGGAAATAGAAATCAGAACCCGTTTGAAGCCCTTACTTGATGGATTGGGCGTGGAAGAGGGCTTTGATCTGAGAAATTCCACGTTTGTCGCTAACCGCAGCGGTTTTGACGGTGTACTGGATGTGCTGGAAGTCACGATCGATGGCGGCACTGCAACAATCCGCAACCGGGTCGACCCAACCAGCGAGATAACCAATACCTTCGCGGCACCTGAGGAAGAGGTGATTACCGTCAGTGAGAATCTTCAAAGCGAGGCAGATACCCTGGGAGCTCTGGATGATCTCGCTACCACCTTTGCCGCAGCCCTCGATAATCAAGACGGACCAGCATTGGAAAGCCTGGTCACTAACGACTATCTGAACAACGGCGAAGGTATTGCCGGCTTACAAGCAAGACTGTTCGGTTCTCCCGAGGGCATTGAAGATGCCGGCGAGCTGGCAGACGACATCCGCAACTGGTCCCTGGTGAACCTGGATACTGCCGGTGGTACTGCGCAACTGAATATCGGCGCGGCCCAGGGCCCCTGGAATATCGTTCAGGACAATGAGAGTAACGAGTGGCAGGTTCAGGGTAACCAACTTGAGTTCTTTGCGTTCGTTGAGCCTACCCATGTGGTTGAAAATGGAGCTTCTACACCAGAGGTTACCACTATCGGGACGCTGGTTTACGCCGGTTTTCCTGCCAGCACACTTTCTGCCTCGCCTTCATTCGTATCGGTTTCAGGCGACCTGACGCTTTTCAACGGTAATCTGACCTTCAACTCTGATCTCAACCGATTCGAACAGTTTGAAACTCTCGGGCCAAACGATATTCCGTCTCCCGCCCAAGTCACATTCGACTGGGAAGGGGTTTCACAAGTCACTTACACAATCAGGAGGGGCACGCCGGACCTCAGCAATGGCGCTCCGGAAATCACCAGCCAGTCCGCTGATCTTGCTGCCGATGAGTACAGCTTCCAGTGGACTCTGCCACCGGGCTATGACGCAATCTCGGTGCGCAACAATTTCACCGGTCAGACTTCCGGTGGTGAAGGTAACGGCTTTACCGGCAATCCTCTGGACAACGGTGCAACGAGTTTCACCGGCACCCTTCCAGCAACCTATGTGCCCAGTGCAGACGATGAACTCCGTCTGATTGCTCGCGATCCCTTTGGCGTTTTTGTCGCGGCCAGCCTGATGAACCCGTTCGCGGGGCAGGTGCCACCACCCATGGCAGAGGATGCCCTGATCGGCAGCTGGATTGCCCGCAACCCGGACCGAGGCGACAACGCGCCATGGGTACAGCTGACCTTCCTGGAAAGCGGCTATTACATGCATCAGGAGCTGGACCTGCCCTATCGCCCGGAAGAGGACACGAATGGCACGACGGGCCTCGAATTCGGTCAATATCAGTGGGACAACCAAACCGGTGAACTGACCGTTCCGCAGATCCTTCGTGATGACAATGGCGAATGGGGGCTGACCTCCGTTGAAAGCGGATTAGAGCGTCTTGCCCTGCGCGTCAATGGCGACACGCTATCCGCTTATGATCCGACTGTCGGCTTAAGTGAATCCACAGAGTTCACTCGAGTACCCTTGAACGAGTCTGGAATCACAGGCAGCTGGGTGTATCAGAACTCTGGGGACCCTTCCGATTTCGTGGTTGCCACACTTCTTGCAGATGGCTTCTACTTTGTCGGAAGCACAACGCCCGCCGAGCCTGAGTTCGATACCGAAGTGGGCCTTGAATTCGGTACCTACACTTACAACAGTGCAACACTGGAGCTCGACGCTACGCCGATATTTGACCAGAACGGCACAGCCGGCCTCTCAGACCCACTGCCGCAAAGTTTCTACTATTCCACTGTCTTGGAGGGATCGCTGATTTTTGATGAAGGCGAAGACAATGTGGCTCAACTAAGCGAGCTGGCTCCTGGAGTTGCGCCCAGTGATGGTACGGTCACTGTAAATTACGTCCGCCCTGACGACGGACCGACACCCGGCCCCGCGGTCACCGGTGATTTTCACTACATTCGCTCTGCCGCTGGCATTGAAAGTTCACGACTGAACAATCCGCCAACGCTATTTCAGGCGCATTACGCCCACATTGGCGCCAGTATTGTGGACAACACCGACGGTACCGGCACAATCAGCTGGACAGATCGCTGTGTCGGCGACCTGTTTATCGAATCGGGAGCCAGCGAAGACGGTCGAGACGCCGTGTTCGATTCCGTCAGTGAGTGCTTCGGCCAAAGCAATAGTTTTGACCTGAATTTCACCGAAACCGGGCTTTTCGCAGCGGTTCCACAAAGCACCACGATTGACCCGGAAGACGGCTCACAGATTATCTCCGGGGCAACGGAGATCGATTTCCGCGCGCTGGATGCTGAGCGCAGCCTGTTCATCGCCAGTGAGGCAAATACTTTCCAGTACGAAGAAAGTGACGGAAGCTTCACCGATGGTCGCGACATGAACACTCATGTACTGAGCAAAAAAGACCTCTCTCTAACGGTGGATTCGCTGGCGGGTAACTGGGGCTTTGCCACGTTGCGCATCACGAACGTTGTCAATGATTCTGACCAGGTACTACCAAACGAGATGAGCTATGGTGCCGGAGCACTCAATATCACCGTTGACGCTTCTGGCAACGCAACTTTGACAGACGAGGTTCAGCCAGAGGTTCTTCAGGGCCTGAAACCCCAGGTAAATAGCGGTATAACGGTTGATACGAACTTTGAGTTCAACGGTCTTAGCGATAGTTTGGGACCGTTCAGCGTCACACCTGAGGGCACATTGAGCCTTTTAAACGGGGAGATCGGAGGTTTTGTGTCACAGGGCAGCGATGTGATGACTCTGGCGCTTCCCAATCCGTTCACGCCTTACACCGTGCAAACCGCTGAGTCGTCGTTCCTCATCGGGGTCAAACTGGACCCGAACTTTCAGGCCGCCGACCTCGCCGGAAAGTCCTATGACCTGATGCTGAAAGGCTACTTTGCCGGGCAGAATTATTTTGAATCCGACATCTTCCTGCCCGGGGCGACGCTGGACTTTGGCGCCAGTGGCACCGCCACCTCACAGAGGGGCCTGACCTTTGCCTATTCCAATTTTGGTCTGGACACAGAGGTTGTGGATGTGACGCGGCCGTCTGCTGGCCTTCCTGCCAACAACTGGACGTATCAGGTTGACGGTTCAACCGGTCTGATCCGGATGGAGTCGGCTCAATACACCTACTCCGGCGGTGATATCGCCTTTGGTGAGCAGTTCGGTTATTCCTCAGCAGACAACCGGTTGCTGGTATTGGTGTCGCGCTTTTACGACAATTCTGGAGGCACACCGATGGGGCCGGCCGGCACCTACATTGCCTACGCCATCTGCAATAACTGCAACTGAACAGACACTTCGTTGCACTTCAGCCCCGCCCAGAGCGGGGCTTTTTTATGGATTTTTGGCGCATCACTTGGCGCTATGCTTTACTTGAATAACGCATTCAATATGCACTCAAAAGCAACAGGAGCCTGCTGTTTTGAAAGACCTGGCTTTGGCAGTGCCGCCACTGCTGGACGACCTTTACGAACACGCGACGACGCAAGGCCACTGGCCCGGCTTTTTGGAGAAGTTCGCAGCGTTGTTTCGCACCGACACAGCTACTATCCGGCTGACAGACCTGAACGAGCCTGTGGTTTACCAGTCTTTCACCACCGGCTTTCGCCAAAGCATCAATCGGGTTTACGAAACGGCCGCCGTCGAAAATGACCCTTTTCGGGAGATTCTGTCCACAAGTCCCGTCGGCAAAGCCGTTGTGAGCACGTCGATCATGAACGACCGTGATTTTGAGCGCTCAGAGCATTACCAGAACATCTTCCGGCCCAATGGTAATTTCTATGCACTGGGCACACAGTTTGAGCGGCAAGGCGGCCAGGCAATGCACATTGGCGTTCACCGGCCAAAAGCGGCGGGCGCCTTCGAGCTGGAAGAACAGGCGATAGTGGAACTGTTCAGCCCTCACCTGCGCCGTGCCTGCAGCCTCGCGCGTCTGATGAGAGACCTCAATCAGGCACTGTGCGAGGCCCGCCACGCCCTGAACCAGTTACCTTTTGGGGTCTGGCACACAGACGACAAGCTCGGAGTGCAGTGGATGAACTCTACGGCAGAGGAGGCATTGACCACTCACAGCTACGGGCTTGGGCTGACCGGCAATCATCTCAATGTTATTTCCGGCGATCATTTAAACTCTCTGCGGACCATGGCCCGCAGGATAGTCAAGAATAAATCCCGCACAGAGACCCTGAAACTGGACCAAACCGGCGCCTGCCTGGTAATGACACGGGCCCGCCAGACAAACGATGGATTTCATATCGATCGCTCTTTGAACCCCGGCATCCTCTGTTTTCTGCTGGACCCGGAACGCAGGTCAGGGCTGGACAGGGACCGGCTGACCACTTTGTATCAACTGACCCCCGCCGAATACCGGCTGGCCAATGTGCTGGTGTGCGGCCTGGACGTGAATGAAGCCAGCGCGCTTCTGAAAATCTCTCCCCACACTGGGCGAACGCAGCTGAAATCCATCATGAATAAGGCCGGCGTAAATCATCAGGCGTCGCTCCAACGCAAACTTCTGCTGTGCGCGGGAGCCCTGAGACATCATTATGAATGAACCAGATACCCGGAAAATCCAGCTTTCCGATGGGCGACAACTTAGCTATTCGGATATAGGGACCGGCGATAATGGCACCTGGATACACTGCCATGGTATTCCGGGCTCGCGATACGAGCTTACCCACCTCAATAAAGAGTTGGTTGCCGCGGGTTTGCGGATTATCGTTCCGGATCGACCTGGCTACGGCGCTTCCACACCCTGCCCGAGCTATGATTTCAGACAACACACGGCTGACCTGTGCCAGCTGGCTGACCATAGTGGGCTGAAGCGCTTCTCAGTGTCCGGCTTTTCGGGTGGCGGCGTATTTGCCCTGGCATTGGCCCATGGTCTGGGCGCCCGCGTGGAACAACTTTCTATTGCTGCAACACCGGCCGTACCGTTAATGGAAAACCCCTTCGATTACGCCTCGGAGCTGACTGCAGGGAGTTGGCACGCAGCCCTGGCTGACATGCATCAGTTTGCGGACCAGCTACAGTCTCTGACCGGGCCTGACAATGCGCTTGCTGATGGCATGATGGACGCAGTTGGAGCGAAGGAGAAGCAGCACTTGAGTTCAGCACGGATCCAACCAGCCTTTCGTCAAAGCATGAATACAGCCCTTCAGCAGGGAGCATTAGAATCAGCCAGCGCGCTAGCCCGTGATACACGCCTGACGGCGCAACCCTGGCCCTTTCACCCCGCCGAGCTAAAACTGCCCGTTCGGATAATTCATGGAACGGACGACCATCTTGTACACAGACAGCATTTCCGTGCTTTGTTCAACCAAATACCTCAATCAAAGCAGGTTTCGCCTGAGGGAAAAGGTCATTTTGAAGTGCTCCCATGGATGTTTGTCGCTGATTATACTGCGTGAGGTAGGGGCCTTTCTCGCAGACTCAGCCTCTACGGAACTTCGGCACAAACCCTTCCGGCTTGTCCTTCAGCCAATCCACAAACGTCCGCACTTCCTCAATTTCCAGCAACGTTTCCCGCGTGTTGTAGTAAAGCCCCAGCTCATATTCGGAACGCGCCTTATGAATGGCGTTATGGCATGGTCGACAAACCCACAGCGTGCGGGTAATCAGATCTTCTCTGGCAAACAACTTCTGAAAACGCTTCTTGCGATGCAGGTGCCTGGGGATCAGGTGGTGACGTGTGAGCTTGCCAACGGGGCGTTCGCAGAGCTCACAGCACGGGGGTTGAGGAGGAAGTTTGAGCACGGTTCAGCATTCAGCGGCGCGATTTCCTGACCGGAATGATCCAGCGCATGAGGATTCCGGCGGCAACACCCATTACGCCAATCAGCACAAGCACCAGCTGAGAACTGTCCAGCAGACCGCTCTGGAATGCCTGTAGCGCCCTCAAACCGGAAACAAGTACCACCGGGATGAAGAACAGAAGGAAGATCCCGCCCATGAAACGATAGATTCGGTGATCATCTTTTTTGCTACGCATACTGCCTCCTTTTGTGCGGTGACCAGCCCCCGGAAACGCATTGCGATGCAGGCACCTGAGCAGCAGTCAGTGCATCAGCGTGTAAAGCTTGCGCCGATAGGTTCTTACGTCCGGGTTGTTGTTACCCAGCTTGTCGAACAGTTCAATCAGCGTGGTTTTGGCCACCTCATCTTTGTATTTGCTGTCCACCTGCATCAGGCGAATCAGCAGCTCCATGGCTTCAGCATTGCTTTCCTTAAGGATGTGATGCAGCGCCAACAAGTGTAGCGCATTGGGATCATTCGGATCCTTGTCCAGCGAATCCTCCAGCTCCTTGATGGGCGGCAGTTCCGCCGACGCCTTCAGGAACTTGATGCGTGCAGCCAGCTGCTTGGCCTGATGCTGCATCTTTTCCTCTGCCGGCAAGCTGTCCAGCACCTGCTCGGCAGTCTCCAGATCCCCCAGTTCGGCTTTGAGCTGCGCCAGATCTATCAGTACTTTCAGATCTTCCGGGTCCTTGCGGTTCATTTCGGACAGCACCGCCAGCGCAGCCTCCACATCGCCCTCTTCCCACAGCCGGTGGGCCTTGTCGTAGGGCGTTTCCTCGTCTTCGGGGATTTCGATGTGCTTCTCCAGAACCTTGCGGATCTCGCTTTCCTGCAGGGCCCCGTTGAACCCGTCGACCGCCTGCCCGTCCTTGACCAGTATCACCGTTGGCAGGCTGCGAACACCCAGGCTTGCGGTCAGCTGTTCCTGCTGGTCGGCATTTACCTTGGCCAGACGGAAGGCGCCGCGGTATTCGTCTGCCAGCTTTTCCAGAATCGGCATCAGCTGCTTGCAGGGAGCGCACCACTCGGCCCAAACGTCAATCAGTACCGGTGACTGGGCTGACGCCTCCATCACGTCCTGCTGGAAGTTCTCCATGGTGGCTTCAAAAACGTAAGGGGAATTCGTCATTAGGACACCTGATGCTGGATTCTGATAAATGGTTTGGATTTGCCTTTCAACCTTGGGGCAGGTGGGCAGATTTCAAGGCACAGGACCGGCCTACGGGGACCTTGAAAAACGCAAAGGCGCCGTCAGATAGCCTGAGTGCCGCTATTGATTTTGTCTCAACATCGATACCAGAGGATGCCAGCATCGCATGAACGACGACAGCCCCAACGACTCCTTTGAAGCCCTTGATGAAGACGTCACCGAATACATCGGCAAGGACGAGAAGAGCAAAAGCCTGGTTCTACCGAAGCACCAGATGCCTCGGCGAATGTATGTGCTGCCGGTATCCAACCGGCCGTTTTTCCCGGCACAGGTACAGCCGATCGTGGTCAATCAGAACCCCTGGCAGGAAACCCTGAAGCGGGTCAGTGAAACCGACCATCGGGTTCTGGGCATCTGTTTTGTCGAAGACACGGACCCGGAACAGGGGATTCCCGGCAGTGAAGAGCTGGAGACTATCGGCTGTGCCGTGCGGGTTCATCAAGCCCAGGCGGACGGCGGCAAGGTGCAGTTCATCGCCCAGGGTCTTCAGCGCTTTCGCATCACCCAGTGGCTGCGCCGCAAGCCCCCCTATCTGGTGGAAGTAGACTACCCGGAAGAGCCGGATGAAGCAGCCGACGAACTCAAGGCGTACACCCTGGCCATCATCAGCGCCATCAAGGAACTGTTGAGAAGCAACCCTCTGTATGGCGAAGAGGTCAAGCAATATCTCTCCCGCTTCGGCCCTGAAGACAGTTCACCGCTGGCCGACTTCGGCGCCTCCATGACCAGCGCCAAAGGGCCCGAACTGCAAGAAATACTGGACACGGTGCCCCTGCTGAGGCGCATGGAAAAAGTCCTGCTGTTGATGGCCAAGGAACAGGAAGTCGCGCGCCTGCAGGCGGAAATCAGCGAGGAAGTGAATGACAAGGTGCAGAAGCATCAGCGCGAGTTCTTCCTGAAAGAGCAGTTGAAGGTTATCCAGCGCGAACTGGGCATGGCCAAGGATGACAAAACCGCCGATGCCGAACGTTTCCAGGCACGCATGGAAGAGCTGGAACCACCCGAGGAAGTCAAAAAACGTTTCGACGACGAACTTCAGAAGATGCAGATCCTGGAACAGGGATCCCCGGAATATGGCGTCACCCGCAACTACCTGGACTGGCTGACCCAGGTGCCCTGGGGCAAAACCTCGGAAGATCATTTCGATCTGGCGGCCGCCCGTAAAATCCTGGACCGGGACCACGACGGGCTTGACGATGTGAAAGACCGAATCGTCGAATTTCTGGCCGAAGGTACTTTCAAGGGCGAAGTCAGCGGCTCCATCCTGCTCCTGGTGGGCCCGCCCGGCGTGGGCAAAACCTCCATTGGTCATTCCGTGGCAGACGCGTTGGGCCGGGAATTCTACCGCTTCAGCGTTGGCGGCATGCGAGACGAAGCCGAGATCAAGGGCCACCGCCGCACCTACATCGGCGCCATGCCGGGCAAATTCGTCCAGGCGCTGAAAGACGCCAAGGTCTCGAACCCGGTCATCATGCTGGATGAAATCGACAAGATTGGTGCGTCCTTCCAGGGCGATCCGGCGTCAGCACTGCTGGAAACGCTGGACCCGGAACAGAACCGGGAATTCCTGGATCATTACCTGGACGTGCGCATGGATCTGTCCAAGGTACTTTTCATCTGCACCGCCAACCAGTTGGACACCATTCCCCGGCCACTGCTGGACCGCATGGACGTTATCCGGCTGTCCGGGTACATCGCGGAGGAAAAGGTCGCCATCGCCAAGCACTACCTGCTGCCGAAACTGCTTAAACGGGCAGGCCTTCTGAAAAAGCAGATGAACGTTACCGATGCAGCGATCCGCCAGATCATTGAAGGCTATGCCCGGGAAGCCGGTGTCCGCAGCCTGGAAAAACTGCTGCACAAAGTTATCCGCAAGGGCATCGTGCGGCTTCTGGACAACCCGGACCAGCCTGTAAAGGTGGGGGTCTCAGACCTGACCGACCTGCTCGGCCAGCCTGCGTTCCGCAAGGAAAAAGCCATGAAAGGCATAGGTGTAGTCACCGGCCTGGCCTGGACCGCCATGGGCGGTGCGACCCTGAGCATCGAGGCGTCGCGGGTGCACAGCAGCCAGCGCGGCTTCAAGCTGACAGGTCAGCTGGGGGACGTGATGAAGGAATCCGCGGAAATCGCCCACAGCTATGTGTCTTCCAACCTGAAACGGTTCAAAGGCGACCCGAGTTTCTTCGACAAATCCTTCGTGCACCTGCACGTACCCGAAGGCGCCACCCCCAAGGACGGCCCCAGCGCCGGCGTGACCATGGCTACCGCCCTGCTGTCCATCGCCCGCGGCGAAGCGCCCCAGCAGAACATCGCCATGACCGGCGAGCTGACCCTGACCGGCCAGGTCTTCCCGGTGGGCGGCATTCGCGAGAAAGTCATTGCGGCAAGACGGCAGAAAATCGGCAACCTGATATTGCCCGAGGGCAATCGGGGGGATTACGAGGAATTGCCGGATTATCTGAAGGAAGGTATTACCGTGAGCTTCGCAAAACAGTACAGCGATGTTTATCAGGTGTGCTTTGGCAACAAACCGAAGAAGGGGTCTTCTGTGCATTGATCCGAGGTTGTCGGATTACGGCCCGGAGGGCCTAATCCGACAAAACCTCAGACTTTGGCCTTCCAGCCATCCTCCCTCAGCACCGGCCCCACATCCAGCACCGGTGACGCGTCAATATCGTCCGCATCCATCATATTGGCCACCCGTTGAAGGGAGGCCAGAATCATCGTCTGCTCCCACTCCGCCAGGCTCTGGAACTTCTTGATGAAATCCTCCTGCAGCGGCTGGGGCGCACGGGCCAGAATGTCCGCGCCTTCTTCGGTCAAATGTGCATGAACCTTCCGTTTATCCTGGGTGCTACGAACCCGATACACCAGCTTCCGGTGTTCCAGCCGGTCCAGAATGGTCGTAACCGTGGCCTGGCTCAGACTGACCTTGTCGGCAATGGTGCCGATAGTCACCTCGCCCAGATCGCGAATGCTACGCATGATCAGAAGCTGCGGGCCAGTCAGCCCAGCATGTTTGCTCAACCGCTTCGAATGTAGATCAGTCGCGCGAATTACGCGGCGGAGCGCCACCAAAACACCTTCGTAGTTGTCCAAAGATTCACTCCAGGATTGCTTGTGAACAATTTATTTATACCCCTAAGTATTAGAGGTCTTTGTTCCCTCCAATGCAACCGGCATTTTTTTACCAACCCGCTGTGATAAAGTCTGCACCATTTTGTGACACAGCAACCGGAAGACCGTCCGATGAATACGTCCCTGCTCGCCCTACACCTGCTAAAAGCGATAACCCCGAAGCTCCAGATCAAACCCGGAATCGCCCTGATCTTGCTGGTGTTCGCCACTTTCTTTAACGCCGCTGGTGCAGCGGCTCAGCAGCCTCCCAAAGACGTTACCGCTCAAGACGTGCAGGCCGCGCTGCCCGACCTGAAAAAGCCGATGTACACGCCTTTCATCGAATTGTATCTGTTGGAAGAAACCAAGGCGCTGCGCAAGGAAATGATGAATACCCGCGCCGAGCTGATTGAAAAGGTGGTGGACAAGGAACTCTCTGTCGCCGACAAGACCATGTCCTATGCAACCGACACGGTGACCTACTTCTTTTATCTTATTGCCGGCGCCACCTCGATTCTGGTGCTGATCGGCTGGAACTCCATCCGCGATATGCGCAACCAGCTGACGACCCTTGCCGAGAAGCGCGTGAACGAACTGGTGGTGGAATACGAGACCCGACTGGAATTCATCGAGGACCAGCTGAGGCAGAAATCGGATATCATTCAGCAAAACCAGAAAGAAATTGAACGCACCAACGAAGTGCACTCTCTCTGGCTACAGGCCAGCCAGGAAACCTCCCAGCAAAACAAGATTGCCGCCTACGATGCTATTCTGGACCTGCGTCCCGACGACGTTGAGGCCCTGAGTTACAAGGCAGACGCAGTATTGGAAATACAAGAACCACTCTGGGCCATCAGCCTGTGCCAGCGTGCGCTGAAGCTTTCTCCGGGCAATGGCCATGCGCTGTACCAGCTAGCCTGCGCCTATGCCGAAATCGGTCGTTGGGAGGATGCTGTTACTACACTGCGAAAAGCCGTTACAATCTCCGAGGCGTACAGGGATGATGCTTCAGTTGACCCCAGTTTCTCCGGGCTGCATGAGCATGAAAGCTTCCGGAAACTGGTATCTCAGGACGATGAAGACCGGCCCGAATCTTGACAAGGAATCGGCTGTAGTGTTTGTTTAAACCGCTGAGAACTTATAAGAAACCCTGAAACCTTACAGGACACATAACTAATGAAAACACCCGTCAAAAAACTCGTTACCGCGGTTGGCGCGTCCGTTGCCCTTATGGGTGCCGGCCAGGCTGCTGCTGAAATCCAGATCGGTATTGCCGGCCCACAGACCGGCCCAGTTGCTCAGTACGGCGACATGCAGTTCTCCGGTGCACGCATGGCAATCGAACAGATCAATGCCAACGGCGGCGTAATGGGCGAAGAGCTCGTCGCCGTAGAATACGACGACGTTTGCGATCCGAAGCAGGCGGTTACCGTTGCCAACAACCTGGTCAACGACGGTGTACGCTTTGTTGTGGGTCACCTGTGTTCCAGTTCCACTCAGCCGGCATCGGACATCTATGAGGATGAAGGCATCCTGATGATCACACCTGCATCCACCAGCCCGGCGATTACCGAGCGCGGCTATGAACTGGTATTCCGTACCATCGGCCTGGACAGCATGCAGGGCCCGGTTGCGGCCAACTACCTGGCCAGCCTGAATCCCGAGCGTGTCGCGATCATTCACGACAAGCAGCAGTACGGCGAAGGCATTGCCACTGCGGTTCGTGACACCCTCAAGGACAAGGGCGTGGAAATCGCCATGTTTGAAGGCATCACCGCCGGCAGCAAGGACTTCTCCGCGCTGGTCAGCAAGCTCAAGCAGGCTGACGTCGATTATGTCTACTATGGCGGCTATCACCCGGAACTGGGCCTGATTCTGCGTCAGGCTGACCAGGCTAACCTGGACGCCACCTTCATGGGCCCGGAAGGCGTGGGCAACAAAGACATCAACACCATCGCCGGCGAAGCGGCTGAAGGCCTGCTGGTTACCCTGCCACCGGCATTCGACCAAAAAGCCGAGAACCAGGCATTGGTTGAAGCTTTTGAAGAGAAAGGCGAAGACCCTTCAGGCCCATTCGTGCTGACTTCTTACACCGCAGTACAGTTGATCGCAGAAGGCATGCGTGAAGCCGGATCCATGGATCCGTTTGAAGTAGCCGAAGCCCTCCGTGCCGGCACCTTCCAGACGCCGATCGGCACCGTGGAGTACGATCAGGCCGGTGATATGGAGTCATTCGAGTTTGTTGTGTACGAATGGCATTCAGATGGAACCAAAACTCCGGTAAACTAAGCCGAAATCGTTAAAAAACGGTAATACTGAGAGCACCTTCTCACCGCGATCCGGGAGAAGGTGTTTTTCTAGGCTCCTGTTGATCCTTCCCCGTTGGCTAGCCGGATATCCCGTGCTGGCAAATGCGGTCGTTGAGGGAGCAGGTTTTCGGAGTTACAAACAATGTCAGAAGCTTTTCTGTATTTCCTTCAGCAGCTCGTGAACGGGCTGACGATAGGCAGCGCGTATGCGCTGATCGCCATCGGTTACACCATGGTTTACGGCATCATCGGCATGATCAACTTTGCCCATGGTGAAATCTACATGATCGGGGCCTACACCTCACTGATCGCGATTACCGGCCTCGCGACTCTTGGGGTTGCGTGGCTACCGCTCATTCTGCTGGTTGCCCTGATATGCGCTGTGATCGTTTCCAGCGGTATGGGCTGGGCAGTGGAACGGGTCGCTTACCGACCGGTCCGGGGCCGTCACCGTCTGATCCCGCTGATTTCCGCCATCGGCATGTCCATTTTTCTCCAGAACTATGTGCATCTTGCGCAGGGATCCCGCAACGTCGGCTTCCCTCTGCTGATTGAGGGTGGCTTCGATTTCGGATCATCGGATACCTTCCAGGCGTCTATTTCCTATATGCAGATGATGGTGTTCGCAACCACATTCGTCTGTATGACGGCACTCTCCCTGTTTATTTCCCGCTCCCGTATTGGCCGGGCTTGCCGCGCCGTTTCCCAGGACCTTGGCATGGCCAGCCTGCTGGGCATCGACACCAACCGCATCATTGCTGCAACCTTCGTGATCGGCGCTGCCCTGGCCGCCGTTGCCGGATTGCTGCTGGGCATGTACTACGGCTCCATCGATCCGCTGTTCGGCTTCATTGCGGGTCTCAAAGCATTCACCGCTGCGGTACTTGGCGGCATCGGCAGTATCCCCGGCGCCATGCTGGGCGGCATCATTCTCGGTATTTCCGAAAGCATGACCTCCGGCTACCTCAGCGGCGAATACAAGGACGTGGTGTCCTTCGGCCTGCTCATCCTGATTCTGCTGTTCAAACCCACCGGCCTGCTCGGCAAACCGGAGGTTGAGAAGATCTGATGGTTGCTCAAAATCTGAAACACGCGCTTTTCTGCGCCTTTATTACGCTGGTGATTTCCTACCCGATTCTCGGATTCAACCTCGAGGCCCGGGGCATCGATATCACACTAACCGGCGCCCAGGGCTCGACCATCGCCATGGTTTTTCTGGCCGCAGTGGTGGTATTCCTGTTCCAGCTGTTCCGTGACCACATCATGGCGGGGCTTAGAGGCATTCCCAATCCGCTGCCAGACACCAAAAAACCGCCCATGGCGGAAAACCGGCGGGCGAAGATCGAATCCTGGATACTGACCGCGGGTCTTGTGCTCGCACTGTTCTGGCCCTTCTTCGCTTCTCGCGGGGCAGTGGACCTGGCAACGCTGGTGCTGATTTACGTCATGCTGGCCCTGGGCCTGAACGTGGTGGTGGGTCTGGCAGGCCTTTTGGACCTGGGCTATGTGGCGTTCTACGCCGTTGGTGCCTATACATTCGCCCTACTGTCCAATTATTACGGTATCTCCTTCTGGATGGCCCTGCCCATCGGGGCACTGCTGGCTGCCCTGTTTGGCCTTGTACTCGGTTTTCCAGTACTCCGGCTCAGGGGGGATTACCTGGCAATCGTGACGCTGGGGTTCGGCGAAATCATCCGTATCCTGCTCAATAACTGGACCACCCTCACCGGTGGACCCAACGGCATTGGCGGCATCCCCGAGCCCACCCTGTTCGGAATGGAATTCGGCCGGCGGGTCAAAGAGGAAGGCAATACGTCCTTCCACGAGACCTTTGGCATTGCCTACAGTGGCGAGGACAAGGTGATTTTCCTCTATCTGATTTCCCTGGTGCTGGCGGTCATTACTGCCCTGATCATTCGCCGGCTTATGCGCATGCCGGTGGGCCGGGCCTGGGAAGCACTGCGGGAAGACGAGATCGCCGCTCGCTCACTGGGCCTGAGCCGCACCGCCGTCAAGCTGACCGCCTTTACCATCGGCGCCTTCTTCGCCGGTTTTGCCGGCACGGTGTTCGCCTCCAAGCAGGGCTTTATCAGCCCAGAATCCTTTGTGTTCCTGGAATCAGCGATCATTCTGGCCATTGTGGTACTCGGCGGCATGGGTTCACAGCTGGGCGTCATCCTGGCGGCCATTGCCGTGACCATCCTGCCGGAGCTGGCCCGTGAGTTTTCCGAATACCGCATGCTGATCTTCGGTGCCGCCATGGTGCTGATGATGGTCTGGCGACCCCAGGGACTGGTCCCCATGCGCCGCATTCACATCGAACTGAAAAAGCAGGAGTGACGGACGATGCTTGAAGTACAGAATCTGTCCATGCGCTTTGGCGGCCTGCTGGCGGTAGACCAGGTGTCTCTGGACGTACAGGAACACGAAATCGTGTCCATCATCGGCCCCAACGGGGCCGGCAAAACCACCGTATTTAATTGTATGAGTGGTTTCTACAAGCCCACCGGCGGCAAGATCCTGTTTGAAGGGGCCGAAGTTCAGGGCAAACCGGACTTCAGGATTTCCCGGCTGGGCATGGTTCGCACCTTCCAGCACGTGCGGCTGTTCAGCCAGATGACGGTGGTGGAGAACCTGCTGGTGGCCCAACACCGGCACCTGAACACCAACCTGATTGCAGGCCTGTTCAAGACGCCGGACTACAAGGCCCGCGAGCAGAAATCCCTGGACCGCGCCTCTTACTGGCTGGACCGTGTCGGGCTGACCGATATGGCCAACCGCGAGGCAGGCAACCTGGCCTATGGCCAGCAGCGCAGGCTGGAAATTGCCCGGTGCATGGTCACCGAGCCCAAACTGCTGATGCTGGACGAGCCGGCTGCCGGCCTGAACCCGGCGGAAACCAAGGACCTCAACCAGCTGATCATTAGCCTGAAGGAAGACTACAACGTGTCTGTGGTGCTGATTGAACACGATATGAGCCTGGTCATGGACATCTCCGACCGGATCAACGTGATCAATCAGGGGCGGCCGCTAGCCAGCGGTACGCCGGACGAAATCCGTCAGAACGACGATGTAATCAAAGCCTATCTGGGTGAGGCCTGAGGAAATATCATGCTTGTACTAGAAGACGTCCATACCCACTACGGCAAGATTGAAGCGCTTCACGGCGTATCGGTGGAAGTAAAGAAGGGTGAGATCGTGTCGCTGATCGGCGCCAACGGTGCCGGTAAAACCACCTTGCTGATGACTGTCTGCGGCAACCCCCAGGCAAGCTCGGGCCGGGTGATCCTGGAAGGCCGGGACATTACCCGCGATCCGACCGCGACAATCATGCGGTCGGGCATTTCCATCGTGCCGGAAGGTCGCCGGGTCTTTTCCGGGCTGACCGTTGAAGAAAACCTGCACATGGGCGGTTTCTTCAACACCAAGTCCGAAATCCGCAAAAGCATCGAGCACGTGTACGAGCTCTTCCCCCGACTCAAGGAACGTGAGCAGCAGCGCGCAGGCACTATGTCCGGCGGCGAGCAGCAGATGCTGGCCATTGGCCGGGCACTGATGAGCAAGCCCAACATGATTATCCTGGACGAGCCCTCCCTGGGGCTGGCGCCACTGGTGATCAAGCAGATCTTCGAGATCATCGGCAAGCTGCGGGAAGAAGGCATTACCGTGTTTCTGGTGGAGCAGAATGCCCATCAGGCGCTAAACCTTGCTGATCGGGGCTACGTTCTGGAAACCGGGCGCATTCGCCTTCACGATACCGGCAAGAACCTGCTGGAAAACCCGGAAGTTCAGAACGCCTACCTGGGCGGCTGAACCTACGGCCGAACATTCAGGCCTGCAAACAGAAAGGGCCGGAGCATGCTGCCATGCTCCGGCCCTTATTTATTTACTCAGGCGAAGAGAATCTTACTTGATGCTCTTGATGGTGCCTTTGTAGCCTTCAACGGTTACATCGATGGTACCGAAGAAACCATAGCCTTCCTGCTTCACGGTGTAACGCGGAGCAATGATCACGTCAGCACCGGATTCGGTAACCGCGTTGTAGGCCGCAGCAGCCTTGACCTTCTCAACCAGGCTGGCACCGCCGATCGGCAGTGGCAGAAGCCCTGCGCCGCCGGCCGGGCTGACACCGTATGCGATACCATCGGCGTACTCTTTCTCAGCGCCCAGGGTCAGAAGACCGAACAGCTGGGTAACTGAGGATTCGCCAGTGATCTTCTCACCAACTTCGATATCTGCCTTGACTTCAGTCTGGACAGAACCGGTCAGCGGCAGCGAGGGTGCGCTTGTATTCAGTGAGCTGCAGCCGGACAGTGCGCCAGCGAAAACCAGTGAGGAAGCAATAAGTAGTTTTTTCAAAACGGTGTCTCCATGTGTTGGTTGTGAGCCTTCTTGGCCGCGCGCACTATACCCAAACCGCTCCTATATAACAATATCGCCAATATTGTGTAATTTTTATGCAATTAAGAATTAACCAGATTGCAGTTTGTTGCCGTTACCGCTGTTCAGTCTTTCGGCGCTTGCCTTCACTGCATATGAACTATACTCAGAGGCAACGGTCGATTTGTCTTCATGCAGTAGCCAGTCAGGGCCGTTAGTGCGACGACAGCTAAAATCAAACAAGGAGTTGATAATGATGAAAAAACTGATCGCAGGTGCATTGCTGATGGGCGCTTCCACACTCGCCTTCGCCCAGCCGGGTTGCGGTGTCGGAGCCATGATCTGGAAGGGCCAGTCAGGTATTGCGCCCCACGTTCTGGCCGCCACCACGAACGGAACCTTTGGTAACCAGACCTTCGGCATGACAACCGGCACCCTGGGATGCCAGACCAACGAATCTGTCCGGTCCATGGCGATGTACATGAACAGCAACATCGATAAAGTGGCAAGGGACATGTCCAGAGGCACCGGGGAAAACCTCGACACACTGGCGGTGCTGCTGGGCGTAGACGAAGCGGATCGTGAATCTTTCCGCACGCTGCTCCACGACAACTTTGCCACCATCTTCCCGACCTCAGAGACCACCTCTGGCGAAGCGGTTGATAGCATTGTAGCGCTACTTGAGCAGGACAAGAACTTGAGCAAGTACATAGCGGCTTAACAACCCGGCCCGAATTCGGGCCTGTTCAGGGACGAAGGCCAATGCCACGGACGGCACACTTTCCTTTCCCTCCGGACATCCGTTAATCTTTCAGCAGTTTTTGCCACGGGGATCGAACGTTCTTCCATGCGCCACCCTCTTCACCTCGCGCTCTACCTTGCGCTGACCATTGCCGGGCTGGTCCCTGCCCTGGTTAATGCGGCGCCAGACATTCCGGATGATCTCCACGAAGACCCCGCCTGGCTAACACTGGTTCATTATCAGCCAGAAAAATTCGGGTCCGGATATAAAGGCCAGGCCGATGATCAGGGGTTCTATCTCAGCGACCAGGGCAAAACGTCTCCAAGAGCGGAACTACAGGCGACCGTTGACGCGATAACCGCACCGGGTGGAGGGGAAGACCATGCACGCTGCCGGTTTCCCGCCCGCGACCGCTGGCTGCGAAAACAACTCGATCTGCCCCAGACACCGATCAACTGCCCCGATTTTGAGCAGTGGTCAGAAACACTGAATACGGAAACCGTCACACTGGTGTTTGCAGCCTCCTATCTGAACAGCCCGTCGTCCATGTTCGGCCACACCTTCCTGCGGCTGGACCCGCCCCAGGAAGACGCCGAGACAAACCTGTTGCTGGCCAGCACCATCTCTTACGCGGCGGACGCCGCCGCCCATGACAGTGAAATCCTGTTTGCCTACAAGGGTATTTTTGGCGGCTACCCGGGCATCACAACCATTCAGCCCTACTATGAGAAAATCCGGCTCTATTCCGACATTGAACACCGGGACCTCTGGGAATACCGCCTTAACCTCACGCCAGAAGAAGTCGACATGCTGTTGGCCCACACCTGGGAAATTCGCAGCCACAATTTCGATTACTATTTCTTTGACGAGAACTGCGCCTACCGCTTGCTGGCACTCATTGACGTGGCGCGCCCCGGAACTGACCTTCTGGGCGAAGTAAGCACTCACGCCATACCGTCGGATACCGTTCGCTGGGTGTTCGACAAGGACCTGGTGAGTGATGTTCACTATCGCCCGTCAGCTGCCACAGAAGTCAGTTACGCCATCGGCCAGCTGCCGCAAGACCATCAGACCCTGGCTGCCGCCATAGCCAATGGTTACGTCAAGCCCGACGCTCAGGAAGTAAAGGCCCTGCCGGACGCCGAGCGGGCCCGGGTGCTGGACACCACTTACGATTACGTGCGTTACAAAAGCGAAGCCGATGACTGGCCCAGGGACATTGCCGCACCGCTGTCCTACGAACTGCTGCGTGAGCGCAGCGAAATCGACAACGCCCCGACAGTACCCGAACCGCCAACACCACGCGTGCGTGACGATCAAGGCCACGATACCTTTCGGGCCAGTATCAGCGGCGGCCAACTGGGAGACCGCAATTTTACTGAACTCACCCTGCGCCCCGCCTACCACGACATACTCGACCCACCGGCCGGCTACCGCAAAGGCGCCCAGCTCCAGTTCCTGCGCCTGGATGCGCGACTGTATATGGATAACAACGAAGTACAGATAGAACAGCTGACCGGCGTGGAGATCCGCTCCCTCTCCCCTCGCGACCAGTTCTTCTCGCCCCTGTCCTGGCAGGTAGGCTTTGGCGGCCGCCGCACCGACACTGAAACAGACCGGGTGTTTACACCCTATCTGGATGGCGGCGCAGGAGGAAGCTGGTGGCTTGCCGGCGGCACACGGGCTTTCGCCATTGCCACCGCCGACCTGGAAATCGACGACGACCTGCGCCGAGGTTACGACGCTGCCCCCGGCGCCGACCTGGGCATCCTCCACCAGAACAACCGCTTCAGCCTGTTAGGGGGCGTGAAAACCAAAGCCTGGATCGTCAGTAGCCAGCACCGCCAGGACCTGGCCTACCTGGAAGCCAACTGGCACATCGGGCGGGACTTCAGCCTGTTCGGAAAATTCAGCCGTGAAGACCACTACGACAGGTACCGCAGCGAATGGCAACTCGGACTCCACGCGTACTTTTAAACACCCGGAAAACACTGACCGGCCTGGCCGCAACGCTGACACTCATGTTGCTGACCGGTTGCAGCAGCGTCTTTTTCTACCCGGACCAGGTCACCTATGTGACCCCGGACCGCCTGAACCTTGAATACGAAAACGTCTTCATCGAAACCCCGGACGGCGAAACCCTCCACGGCTGGTGGCTACCCGCCCAATCCGACCCCAAAGGCACCGTCTACTTCCTCCACGGCAACGCCCAGAACATCAGCAGCCACGTAATGAACGTCGCCTGGCTGCCTGAGGAGCGCTACAACGTCTTTTTGATCGACTACCGGGGATACGGGCGTTCCACCGGCGCACCGGACATAGAAGGCACCCTGCATGACTCAGAAGCCGGCCTGAGATGGCTGACAGAACACCCGGACGCCCAGAACCAACCCCTGTTCCTCCTCGGCCAGAGCCTCGGCGGCGCCCTGGGCACCACCCTGGCCAGCGAATGGGTCAAACGCGGCGAACAACCACCCCTGGACGGCGTCATCGTCGACGGCACCTTCTCTGGCTTCCGCGCCATCGCCCGGGAAAAACTCGGCGACTTCTGGCTCACCTGGCCGTTACAGATTCCCCTGAGCTGGACCATTACAGACGAATACGAGGCTACTGACCAGATTGGCGATATTAGCCCAGTGCCGGTGATGGTGATTCACAGTGTTCGGGACGGGATTATCCCGTTTCACCACGGGCAGCGGTTATATGATGCGGCGGCAGAACCAAAGCGGTTTTTGCAGACAGATACGGGGCATGCTTCGACATTCGTGATTCCGGGGTACAAGCAAGAAGTGCTGGAGTTCATGAGACAGTAGGCGCGAACCAGTTCCGGAGCGCGCGCCGGGCAAGGCTGTTCAGGAACGTGCGGAGCCATGGATGGCGGAGCCCGAGCCCACAGGGACGTGCTTGTGGCGTTTCCTGAACAGCCTTGCCCGGCGTGCTCTGGCGCCAAAACGATCAGACATAAAAAAACCCGCCAGACTCAAACGAGTGGCGGGTTTTTTGTCGGACTACAGCTTGCAGCGCAGAATTACAAGGCGGAAAGATCCGTCGGCTGCTCACCTTCCTTCACTTCTTTCATGGACAGCTTCACGCGACCACGGTTGTCCACATCCAGAACCTTCACCAGAACTTCCTGACCTTCGCTCAGCTCGTCAGTGACGTTCTCGATGCGACGCTCGGAGATCTGGGAAATGTGCACCAGACCATCCTTGCCAGGCAGGATGTTAACGAAAGCACCGAAGTCCACAATGCGCTCAACGCGGCCACTGTAGATAGCGCCCACTTCGATTTCAGCAGTGATTTCCATCACCCGCTTCATCGCCGCATTGGCCGCTTCCTGGTTATCGGCGTAGATCTTCACGTTGCCGTCATCATCCAGATCGATAGATGCACCGGTCTCGTCACAGATAGAACGGATCACAGAACCGCCCTTACCGATGACATCGCGGATCTTCTCCGGGTTTATCTTGATGGTGGTGATGCTCGGCGCGCGGCTGGACAGTTCCTTGCGCGGCGCAGAGATTACCTTCGCCATCTCGCCCAGAATGTGCAGACGTGCAGCGTTGGCCTGCTCCAGAGCGATTTCCATGATTTCGTCGGTAATGCCCTGAATCTTGATATCCATCTGCAGCGCAGTGATACCTTCAGAGGTACCGGCCACCTTGAAGTCCATATCGCCGAGGTGATCCTCGTCACCCAGGATATCGGTCAGAACCGCGAACTTGTCGCCTTCTTTGACCAGACCCATGGCGATACCGGCAACCGGCGCCTTGATCGGCACACCGGCGTCCATCAGCGCCAGGGAAGAACCACAGACAGACGCCATGGAGCTGGAACCGTTGGATTCCGTGATCTCGGATACCGCACGAATGGTGTACGGGAATTCTTCCATGGTCGGCATAACCGCAGCCACACCACGCTTCGCCAGACGGCCATGACCAACTTCACGACGACCCGGGGTACCTACACGGCCGGCTTCGCCGACAGAGTAAGGAGGAAAGTTGTAGTGGAACAGGAAGGGGTCTTTACGCTCGCCTTCCAGGGCATCGATGATCTGCATATCGCGGGCAGTGCCCAGCGTGGTGGTCACGATGGCCTGGGTTTCGCCACGGGTGAACAGGGCCGAACCGTGAGTGCTGGGCAGAACGCCCACTTCCACTTCGATCGGGCGAACGGTCTTGTTATCACGTCCGTCGATACGGGGCTTACCGTCGATAACCTGCTTGCGAACAATGGTCTTCTCGACCTTGCCGAAGTATTTCTTCACGTCATCCGCGGAAGGCTGGCCTTCCTCTTCACCCGCCAGTTTCTCAACCAGCGCGCTCTTGATTTCGCTCAGACGACCATAACGCTCCATCTTGTCACGGATGCTGTAGGCTTCTTCGATAGCGGTCGCCGCTTCGGCGTTAACAGCGTTCAAAAGCTCAGTGTTCTCGGCTTCAGGCTGCCATTCCCAGCGAGGCTTACCGACTTCTGCCGCCAGTTCCCTGATCGCGGTAATGGCCGTCTGCATTTCTTCGTGGCCGTAAAGTACGGCACCCAGCATCTGATCTTCGGTCAGGCCTTTGGCTTCGGACTCAACCATCAGGACGGCGTCGTCTGTACCGGCAACCACCATGTCCAGCAAAGACGTTTCCAGCTCCTCGAACGTTGGGTTCAGGAAATAGCCGCGCTCGTTGGTATAAGCAACCCGTGATGCACCAATGGGGCCGTCGAACGGAATACCGGAAATGGACAGCGCTGCAGAGGCAGCCAGCATCGCGGCAATATCCGGATCCTGATTCTTACTGGAAGACATGACCGTGGTGATGACCTGGGTCTCGTTCATGAATCCTTTCGGAAACAGCGGACGGATCGGACGGTCGATCAGACGGGATGTCAGGGTTTCTTTCTCGGACGGACGGCCTTCACGCTTGAAGAAGCCACCGGGGATTTTGCCCACGGCGTAGGTCTTCTCGAAGTAGTTGACGGTCAGCGGGAAAAACGGCTGGCCCGGCTTGGCTTCTTTCGCCGCGACCACGGTACCCAGTACCGAGATATCATCGACGGTGACCAGCACAGAGCCAGTCGCCTGGCGCGCGATGCGGCCGGTTTCGATGGTGACGGTCTTGCCGCCGAGTTCAAATGATTTTTTTACGGGCTTCAGATCCACGATTACTCCTGATTTAATCTTGATTTCAACTGTCCAGTAGACTCAGAGCAGCCGCCCATGCGGACTGTCTGTTTTTGCATCCGTCCCAGATGAACCAGAGAGCAACCTGTCCGAAAGCTAACAGGCTGTTGCAAAACCCCGGGCACTGGCCGTTTTATACTTTGCCAGCCGGGCTTTTCAACAACCTGCTATCAATTTCAACTTTCCAATACGACAGGGAGTACTTCCAGAGTTCACTGACAGACACGATGCAGAAAAGCACAACCGGCGAGGCTAATGCCCCACCGGTCGTCAAGAACAATCAAACTAGCGACGCAGGCTCAGACGCTGGATCAGCTCCAGGTAGCGGTCTGCGTTCTTGCGCTTCAGGTAATCAAGCAGCTTACGACGCTGGTTTACCATCCGGATCAGACCGCGGCGGGAATGGTGATCCTGCTTATTGGTCTTGAAGTGATCCTGCAGCTTGTTGATGTTGTGGCTCAACAGGGCAACCTGAACTTCAGGGGAACCTGTATCGCCTTCACCTTGCTGAAAGTCCTTAACAATCTGTGCTTTTTCTTCGGCCGAAAGAGCCATAACTCACCTCATTGTCGCGATGCTATAAATGTCCAGCCGAACCGCGCATCTCTACAGCCCGGCTAATAGGCAACAGCGTTCTCCACACTGTCAGCCGCTCTTCACCAGTCGGCGCGGCACCAGTTTGGTGGCCTCGCCTTCCGGGAATTTTTCCGCCAGCCCGACAAAGCCTTTATCGCCATACAGACGAATAAAACCTTCATCAAGCTGACCGGCTATTCTAACTGGTTGTCCGTTCAATATCGACACCAGTGACTGGCCCTCCAGGCGCTGCTCCGGAAACATGGAAAGGGCCGCATCGGGCGCTACCAGCAAGCCATCCAGGCTCTCGCCCTGTTCACGCATCTGCTCCAGATCCGGTACCTGACGGGCGTCCGCCAAAGTGAACCCGGACGCCATGGTGCGGCGCAATGCCGTCACATGGGCACCACAACCCAGCGCCTCGCCAATATCCTCGACCAGCGAACGAATATAGGTGCCTTTGGTACAACTGACCGCGATGTCCATCTCGTCGTCGCGCAGTTCAACCAGGGACAGCTCATAGATGGTTACCGGCCGGGCAGGACGCTCCACTTCAATACCTTCCCGCGCGTACTCATAGAGCGGACGGCCTTTGTGCTTGAGCGCGGAATACATGGAGGGAACCTGCTGGATATCGCCGCGAAAGCGCTCCAGCACAGGTTCAAGATTCTCGGGCGTGAGGCCGGCGGGTACCGGCTTTTCCTCGACGACAGCGCCTTCACTGTCTCCGGTTTCCGTGCGCACTCCCAACTTTGCCGTGGCGATGTAGGACTTGTCGCTGTCCAGCATCATCTGGGAAAACTTGGTGGCCTCCCCAAAACACAACGGAAGAACACCGGTTGCCAGGGGGTCCAGCGCACCGGTGTGGCCCGCCTTGGCGGCACCAAACAGACGCTTGACCTGCTGCAGGATACCGTTGGAGGTGATATCCATGGGTTTGTCGATCACCAGGATACCGTTGACGTCCCGTCCCTTGCGACGACGGCTCAAACGTCTTTCTCCGGATCGTTCTGGTCACTGTCTTCACCGGAGACGGCGGGCTTGTCGCCCACCGCTTCCCGGATCAGATTGTCCATATGCCGGCTATGGTTAAGCAGTGCATCGAAATGAAACCTGAGCTGCGGGGTTACCCGCAGCTTCATGGCACGGCCGACCTGCCCTTTCAGGAAACCGGCGGCCTTGTTCAGCACCGACAGCGAGTCCTGCACCTGTGGCGAACTCTCGGTCAGTTCTTCAGTGGTCAGCAGCGACACGTAGACGTCTGCATAGCCCAGATCACGGCTCACCTTGACGGCATTGACCGTGACCATACCCACCCGCGGGTCTTTGACTTCCCGCTGGATGAGC
Organism: Marinobacter halotolerans; assembly: GCF_008795985.1. NCBI lineage: Bacteria > Pseudomonadati > Pseudomonadota > Gammaproteobacteria > Pseudomonadales > Marinobacteraceae > Marinobacter > Marinobacter halotolerans. The sequence continues at coordinate 909,918 of NZ_VMHP01000001.1, forward strand.
TGGGCCAGCTCCCGCTGCATCTGATCGCCGATGCGATCAATACGGCTAAACTCTTTTGGCATTTACGCCCCCGTCGATTCGAGCTTGCGCTCAACCCGGACGCGGTCGAATACTTCGATCTGGTCACCGACCTTCACGTCGTAGCCTTTAACGCCGATACCACACTCCATGCCGTTACGGACTTCCGGTACGTCGTCCTTGAAGCGACGCAGGGATTCCAGCTCGCCTTCAAAGATCACCACGTTGTCCCGCAGAACACGGATGGGCTTGTTACGGTAGACATTACCCTCAATCACCATACAACCGGCCACCTGGCCGAATTTCGGCGAACGGAACACGTCACGCACATCGGCAATACCCACGATATCCTCGCGGAACTCGGGTGCCAGCATGCCGGTCAGGGCGGCCTTCACATCATCAATCAGGTTGTAGATGATGCTGTAGTAGCGCAAATCCAGACCTTCCTGTTCCACCAGACGCTTGGAAGCGGTATCGGCCCGCACATTGAAGCCGAAGATAACCGCGTTGGTTGCCATCGCCAGGCTGACGTCGGTTTCGGCAATACCGCCAACACCGGAGGACACGATCTTCACCTGTACCTCGTCGTTGCCCAGATCCTTGAGCGACTTGGTGATGGCTTCCAGAGAACCGCGAACGTCGGTTTTCAGAACCACGTTGAGGGTCTTGACCTCGTCCTTGCCCATATTCTCGAACAGGTTCTCGAGCTTGGCCGCCTGCTGACGGTGCAGACGCTGCTCCCGTTCACGGGCCTGACGGAATTCCGCCAGCTCTTTGGCCTTCTTCTCGTCAGCCACCGCAAAGAACTCGTCTCCGGCGTTCGGTGTGCCGTTCAGACCGAGGATCTCCACCGGAATGGACGGCCCGGCTTCTTTGACCTGCTTGCCTGCCTCGTCAGTCATCGCGCGGATCTTGCCGAAGAAACCACCGGCAACGACCATCTCGCCCTGGCGCAGGGTACCGTTCTGAACCAGTACCGTCGCTACAGAGCCACGACCGCGTTCCAGGCTGGATTCCACAACCACACCCTTGGCAGGTGCATCAGGAGACGCTTCAAGTTCAAGGATTTCGGCCTGCAGCAGCAATGCCTCAATCAAGTTATCGATGCCTTCACCGGTATGAGCCGACACCGGAATAAACTGAACATCACCGCCGTATTCTTCCGGAATCACTTCAAGACCCGCCAGCTCGCCCTTGATCTTCTCAGGGTCAGCACCTTCCTTGTCTATCTTGTTGATGGCAACAACGATGGGGACGCCAGCAGAGCGGGCATGCTCGACCGCCTCTTTGGTCTGCGGCATTACACCGTCATCGGCTGCCACAACCAGGATGACGATATCGGTGCATTGGGCACCACGGGCACGCATCGCCGTAAAGGCCGCGTGGCCCGGGGTATCCAGGAATGACACCATGCCGTGGTCGGTTTTCACGTGATAGGCGCCGATGTGCTGGGTAATACCACCCGACTCGCCAGACGCTACTTTGGTGCGGCGAATGTAATCCAGCAGTGACGTCTTACCATGGTCAACGTGACCCATCACACTGACGACCGGCGCACGCTTGGTTCTTTCTTTGCCTTCGAAGACAAACTCGCTCAGAACCTCTTCCTCGAACGCATCTTCGCTGACCGTGTTGGGCTTGTGGCCCAGTTCTTCGGTCACCAGTACGGCGGTTTCCTGGTCGAGCGCCTGGTTGATTGTCGCCATTACCCCCATGCCCATCAGTTTCTTGATGACGTCTGCGGACTTGACTGCCATCCGCTGGGCAAGATCACCAACAGTGATCGTTTCAGGAATATCGACTTCTCGTACCATTGGCTTGGTCGGCCTCTCGAAAGCATGACGCTTTTCTTTGGGTTTCTTTTTGGCGCGAAGCGGCTTGCGCAGCGTGGTGTCTTCCTCTTCCTCATTGATAACGAGGGGCTCGTCCACCGGACGGTTGCGCGGACCGCGATGGCCTGCAGACTTCTTCTTCGGCTTGCCTTCTTCCGGCTCGTCGCCACGGCTGCGGGCCTTTTCTTTCTCTTTCTTCTTCTTGGCCTTGCGGTCTTTACCTTCACCTTCTTCAGGTGGCGGTATCGGCATATCTTCCGGCGCCGGAATGGACGGCTCCGGCTCGGCAGCCTTCTTCGACGGCTTCGCCTCGGTTTTTTCCTCTGCCGCAGGTTTTTCTTCGGCTACCGGTGTTTGCGGCTCGGCCGCTTCCTGCTTCGGAGCTTCGTCCTGTGGCGCCTCGGCCGCAACCGGTTTTACCTCTTCTTCCGGCGCTTCCGGAACCGGTGTTTCTTCCGGCTTGGCGGCTTCCGGCTCGACTTCGGCACGCTTGACGTAGGTGCGACGCTTGCGCACCTCTACGTTCACTGTCTTGGCACGACCCGCTTTCAGCGTGGTGGTCGTTTTGCGCTTGAGAGTGATCTTTTTCGGCTCAGCCTCACTCTCTCCGTGGTTCTTTCTCAGATAAGTCAGCAACTGTTGCTTTTCATCACTTGTGACAGAATCTGCCTCGGAGCGGGCTTTCAGGCCAGCCTCCACGATCTGTCGCAGCAAACGATCCACGGGAGCGTCTATATCTGCGGCCAGTTGTTTTACCGTTACATCAGCCATACTGGTCCTCCTCCCGATTAGGCCTGGTCTTCAAACCAGGGTGCGCGCGCCGTCATAATCAGCTGTCCGGCGCGTTCTTCTTCCATACCTTCAATGTCCATCAGATCATCCACCGACTGCTCGGCGAGATCTTCCATGGTACGAACTCCCATCCCGGCAAGCTTGAATGCCAGGCCACGCTCCATGCCGTCCATTGCCAGAAGATCTTCGGCTGGCTCGGCACCCTCAAGCGCCTCTTCGCTGGCCAGGGCCTGGTTCAACAGGGCATCCTTGGCGCGGCGGCGCAGTTCGGTCACGGTCTCTTCGTCAAAGCCTTCGATTGCGAGCATCTCATCCATGGGGATGTACGCCACCTCCTCAATGGAAGTGAAGCCTTCCTCGATCAGAACGCCGGCGAATTCCTCGTCCACGTCCAGATTGCCGGTGAAATGCTCCAGCAATGAATTGTATTCCTGCTCCTGACGCTCACCGGCTTCTTCCTCGGTCATCACGTTCAGGGTCCAGCCAGTCAGCTCTGTTGCCAGACGCACGTTCTGGCCGTTGCGGCCGATAGCCTGGGCCAGATTATCCTCGGCAACCGCCACTTCCATGGTGTGACGGTCTTCGTCCATCACGATGGACGCCACTTCGGCAGGTGCCATGGCGTTGATGACCAGCTGGGCGGGATTGTCGTCCCACAGCACGATGTCAACACGCTCACCGCCGAGTTCGTTGGATACTGCCTGAACCCGTGAACCGCGCATACCCACACAGGCACCCACTGGATCAATCCGGCGATCGTTGGTCTTGACCGCAATCTTTGCGCGGGAGCCCGGGTCACGGGCAGCGCCACGGATCTCGATCAGCTCCTCGGCAATTTCTGGAACCTCGATGCGGAACAGCTCGATCAGCATCTGCGAGTCGGTACGGCTGAGGATCAACTGTGGGCCACGATGATCCGTGCGAATTTCCTGCAGCAGGGAGCGAACCCGGTCGCCCATGCGGAAGGTTTCCCGCGGGATCAGGTGTTCACGGGGCAGCAGCGCTTCGGCATTGGCACCCAGATCCACGATGACGTTATCCCGTGTCACTTTCTTTACGGTACCGGATACCAGCTCGCCAACCCGGTCACGATAGCTGTCGACAATCTTGGTGCGCTCAGCCTCGCGGACCTTCTGAAAAATAATCTGCTTGGCAGCCTGGGCGCCAATGCGCCCGAACGACACGGATTCGACCTTTTCCTCATACATGTCACCCGGCTTCAGAGCGGGATCGATCTCTTCCGCTTCCTGCAGCGTCAACTCGGTACCCAGAGCCGGAACCGCGTCGTTATCAACCACCAGCCAGCGACGGAACGTCTCGTATTCGCCGGTACGACGATCAATCGACACGCGGATATCCGCTTCCTCGTCGTCGTAGCGTTTTTTGGCAGCGGTGGCTAGTGCCAGCTCAATGGCTTCAAAGATGACATCCTTCTCGACTCCCTTCTCGTTCGAGACGGATTCAACCACCAGCAAAATCTCTTTACTCATCGGATTGCCCTGCCCTTAAATGTATACATTGCGTCTTCTGACTTGTTCGAAATGCGTCTGCGACCCTATTCAAAAACGGGAACTATGTTGGCTTTTTCAATGCTGTCGAATGGAAGCAGATACTCGTGGTCATCCACCAACAGAACAACATCGTCACCTTCGATTCCCTTGATCAGGCCCTGAAACTTGCGACGCCCCTCAAAGGCCATTCTCAGCCTGAGCTGAACCTGGTGACCAGCAAATGCCTCGTACTGATCAAGACGAAACAGCGGACGATCCATGCCCGGTGACGACACCTCAAGGGTGTACTCGGTCTGGATCGGATCTTCGACATCCATCACACCACTGGCCTGACGACTGACGGATTCGCAGTCCTCGATGCCTATGCCGTTTTCGGCATGGTCGATAAACAGTCTCAATAATGAATGTTGCCCCTGGGAGCGATATTCAATGCCCCAGAATTCGTACCCGAGCCCTTCCACGACCGGCCTGAGCATTTCTTCCAGCTGTTTCAACTTTGCTGACAAGGCTTTGACGTCTCCGCTGCGTATTTTCGAAACTTTTTTGAAACCCAAAAACAAAAAAAGGGCTGTTTATCAGCCCTTTTTATGCACCAGGACCTGATGCGCCAGGCCCCTTAATCAAAAAGCCCCATAAAACCGGGGCTCTTTGTTGCAAGAACTCGCAGAAGACAAACCCTCAAACAACGTCTTCTGCTGACAGACACCTGGCCTGTCAGAAATGGGGCGCAAACAACTGCGTCTAACCCACTCCAATAATCGGCGGAGTATAGAGATGACCGCCTTTCTGGTCAAGGACTGACCACAGAAAAACGGCCTGGAAGATCCAGGCCGCTTTCTTCAAAACTTACTTCAAAAATGGTGCCCGGGGCCGGACTCGAACCGGCACGGCTTTCGCCACTACCCCCTCAAGATAGCGTGTCTACCAGTTCCACCACCCGGGCAGCAACCTTACTCAAGGTCGGGGAGCGCATTGCCTTCCCCGCCCTCGGACTCACTCTCGCCTTCCGCTCCGGCGTCTGCCGGGGCCGACTCTTGCGCTGCCGGCTGCTGCACCTGAGGAATGCCGGCTTCACCAGCTACCTCGGCACGCTGCTTGGCGAAAAGCGCGAGCGAAAAACTTGTTACAAAAAACACAATGGCCAGCAGCGTTGTGGCGCGGGTCAGAAAACTGCCACTGCCCTGGCTGCCAAACACAGTTTGAGAGGCGCCGCCACCAAATGCCGCGCCAGCGTCCGCACCTTTACCCTGCTGGATCAGAACAAGACCCACCAGTGCAACGGCGATCACTACGTGTACTACGACAACCAGTGTTTCTACCCAATCCATAACGACTCTCGAATCATTCTTGATATCTTCAAGGCTTCAGTACCCGCCCGGCACCGCCCGGCAAATACTCATAAATTCATCTGCTTTCAACGACGCACCGCCAATCAGACCACCGTCGATATCGGGCTGTGCAAACAGAGCGGGCGCATTATCCGCTTTTACACTGCCGCCGTAAAGTATCGATACGTTATCCGCGGGCGCACCTATCGATTTCAGCTCCCGCCTGATGGCAACGTGCATGGCCTGAGCATCCTCTGCGGTCGCTGTCTTGCCCGTGCCAATGGCCCATACTGGCTCATAAGCGACCACGACATTTGGCCACTGATCGTCAGACACATTCGCCAGCCCGGCTCTGACCTGCGCCGAGACTACCCGCTCGGCGGTGCCGGCATCCCTTTGCTCCAGGGTTTCGCCAACACAGAGAATAACGGTCAACCCGGCATTCACAGCCTGCTCCACCTTCGCGGCAATCTGCTCGTCTGTCTCTGCGAACAGCTGACGGCGCTCGGAATGGCCAACCAGGGTATAGGCACAGCCGATATCGATCGCCATGGCGGCAGAGATTTCACCGGTGTAAGCACCGGACTCCCAGCAGGCAATATTCTGGACACCGACCCCGAAACCGGCGCTGGAGGATTCAACCACTCCCGGCACGTAAAGCGCAGGCGGAATAATAACAAGCCCGACACCGTTTTCAAGCGAGGCCATCTCTGACCCGATCCGGGACGTCAGCTGCTGAACCAGCGCCTTGGACCCGTTCATTTTCCAGTTTCCAGCTACGATCTTCTGGCGCATACCGACCTCTGCAACTGTCCTGCGCTAACAGGGAATCAGGGGGAGCCCAAAGGATGGCGAACTATACAGCAGACACCTGATGCAGACAACTGCGGCGCCTTCACCTCAGGCCCTGGAATTTTCCACAACAATGGCAAGGGCTTCAGCCACTTGCGTAATTTCTGACTCGTCCTGGCCTTCCGCCATCACCCGGATCAGCGGCTCGGTACCGGATGCCCTCAAAAGTATCCGGCCACTGCCACCGAGTTTCTCCTCGGCTTTGCGAATCGCCAACTGGATATCGCTGCGCTGAAGCGGATCAAAGCGGGTATCCACCCGCACATTGATCATTTTCTGTGGCAGTTTGCTCATGCCAGCGCGCACATCTGAAAGGGACTTGCCAGCGCGGTCAAGTGCCAGCAAAACCTGTAGCGCAGAGACAATGCCGTCACCGGTGCTGGTGCAATCGCGAATCACCATATGACCGGAACCTTCGCCGCCTACCAGCCAGTTGCGCTGGACCAGCTGCTCCATGACATAGCGATCGCCCACTTTGGCACGCTCGAACTCGATACCCTGCTCAAGCAGCGCCAACTCAACCCCCAGGTTGGTCATCAGTGTTCCCACCACGCCACCGTTCAGCGTGCCCGCCGCATGGCGCTGTGACGCGATGATATACAGCAGCTCGTCGCCATCCACTTCCGAACCGTCGCGGTCCACCATCAGCACCCGGTCGCCGTCGCCGTCGAAAGCAATGCCCATGTCGGCGCCTTTTGCCACCACCGCCTTGCTCAGGGACTCCATATGGGTGGAGCCGACATTGAGATTGATATTCAGCCCGTCCGGATCGGACCCCACCAGGGAGATGCGGGCGCCAAGTTCACGGAACACCTTGGGAGCTACATGGTAAGTGGCGCCATGGGCACAATCGAGCACCAGGTGCAGTCCTTCCAGTGAAAACGAATTAGGGACGGTGCTTTTGCAGAACTCAACGTAACGCCCGGGCGCATCGTCGATTCGTGATGCCTTACCCAGCTCCTCGGCATCGCAAACCTCCATTGGCTGATCCAGCCAGCGCTCGATCTCCAGCTCCAGCGCATCGTCAAGCTTGGTACCTTCCGGCGAGAAAAACTTGATGCCATTGTCTTCGTGGGGATTGTGCGACGCACTAATGACAATACCGGCCGAGGCCCGGAAAGTTCGCGTCAGGTAGGCGATGGCCGGCGTCGGCATCGGGCCGAGCAGCTTCACGTCTACGCCCGCGGCCGACAGCCCCGACTCCAGCGCCGACTCAAACATATACCCCGACAACCGTGTGTCCTTTCCGATCAGCACACTGTTGCGCTGACCGTCACGTTTGAACGCCTGCCCGGCGGCCCACCCCAGACGTAGCATAAATTCCGGCGTGATCGGATATGTCCCGACCCGTCCACGAATTCCGTCTGTACCAAAATATTTCTTGTCGCTCATCGACCGGCCTCCTCCATTGCCGCAACCACTTTCACGGCATCAACCGTTTCCCTGACATCATGGGCACGAACAATCGATACCCCTTTTAATGCTGCTATTGTCGCGGCTGCGACGCTTGCGGACAAGCGCTCACCGACATCGCGTCCGGTCACGTGACCCAGCATGCTTTTTCTGGACATCCCGGCCAGTATCGGGTGGCCCAGCTGCTTGAGCTGTTCCAGTGCGCTCAACAGCTGAAAATTGTGCTGAACCGTCTTACCAAACCCGAACCCCGGATCCAGTATGATCCGGTCTGACCGGACACCCGCCGCCTCTACAACCCGCAGACGCTCAGTCAGAAAGGACGAAACATCCTGCAGGACGTTGCGGTAACTGGGATTATCCTGCATGTGTTCCGGCTCGCCCTGGATGTGCATGATACACACCGGCACATCCGTGCGGCCCATCTCTTCCGGCGCACCAGGGCGCTGCAGCGCCCGCACGTCATTGATCAGCCCGGCACCAAGGGCGACGGCTTCTCTCATGACTTCCGGCGCGCTGGTATCCACCGACACAACGACATCCAGTTCCCGGGCGATAGCCTCTACCACCGGACACACCCGGTCCAGCTCTTCCTGCAGGGGCACCGGTGTAGCGCCAGGCCGGGTTGACTCGCCCCCGACATCAATAAACGCGGCGCCATCGGCCACGATTTCCCTGGCCCGGGCCAATGCGGAATCGATCTGGTTAAACCGGCCGCCATCGGAAAACGAATCCGGTGTTACGTTCAGCACGCCCATCACATGGCAGGCGGCCATATCCAGGGTTCTACCGGCAAAATTCATGCGCATCTTATTGTCCGTCTGATACAAAAAGAAACGCTGCCCCGGGAGGGACGGCGTAGTTTCTACAAGCTTCCGGGCGCGGCCTTTTAAAGGTCACCGCGCCACTCATCAGCGCTCGATCAGTGCTCGCCAGCCGGGCGGCCGATGTCAGGCTGACGCCCGTCGTCCGAGCTTTTCGGAGCCGATTCCTGCTCCGGCTGATCAGAGGTCACACCACCTGACGGACCATTGTCACCCCAGCCTTTCGGCGGTCTCGGGACACGACCTTCCATGATGTCATCAATCTGGTGACGGTCGATGGTTTCGTACTTCATCAGGGCCTCGGCCATCATATCGAGCTTGTCGCGGTTATCGATCAACAGCTGTTTGGCTTTCTCATAGCAGCTGTCGATGATGTCCCGAATTTCCTCATCGATCAGCTGGGCCGTTTCCGGTGAGTGAGTCGGCGCTTGCGGAGCACCAAAATACCCACCCTGTTCTTCGTTGTCGTACTGCAACGGCCCCAGCTTTTCGGACAGGCCCCACTTGGTCACCATGTTACGGGCCAGGCTGGTGGCCCTTTCGATGTCGTTGGAGGCACCGGTGGTCACGCCGTCAACGCCAAGGGTCAGTTCTTCAGCGATACGGCCACCGAACAGACTGCAGATCGAGCTGATCAGGAAGCGCTTGCTATGACTATACTTGTCCTCTTCAGGGAGGAACATAGTGACACCCAGCGCACGCCCCCTGGGAATGATGCTGACCTTATAGACAGGATCATGTTCTGGGACCAGACGGCCCACGATCGCGTGGCCGGACTCATGATAAGCGGTGTTGCGCTTCTCTTTTTCGCTCATGACCATGGACTTGCGCTCGGCGCCCATCATGATCTTGTCTTTGGCGAGCTCAAACTCTTCCATGGAGACCAGGCGCTGGTTACGACGGGCCGCAAACAGGGCAGCCTCGTTTACCAGGTTTGCCAGATCGGCGCCGGAGAAGCCGGGCGTACCGCGGGCAATCAGCTTTGGCTCAACGCCATCGGCCAGCGGCACTTTCTTCATGTGTACTTTCAGAATCTGCTCACGGCCGATGATGTCCGGCAGACCAACGACAACCTGACGGTCGAAACGGCCAGGGCGCAGCAGCGCAGGGTCAAGAACATCCGGGCGGTTGGTGGCCGCGATGACGATAACGCCCTCGTTGCCTTCAAACCCGTCCATTTCCACCAGCAGCGCATTCAGCGTCTGCTCACGCTCATCATGACCGCCGCCCATACCGTTTCCACGACGGCCGCCAACAGCGTCAATCTCGTCTATGAAGATGATACAGGGGCTCTGCTTCTTGGCCTGCTCGAACATATCGCGAACCCGGGAAGCGCCCACGCCCACGAACATCTCGACGAAATCGGAGCCGGAAATGGAAAAGAAGGGCACCTTGGCTTCGCCGGCAATGGCTTTCGCCAGCAGGGTCTTACCAGTACCGGGCTGACCCACCATCAGCACCCCCTTGGGAATGCTGCCGCCAAGACGCTGGAACTTGCTGGGATCCCGAAGGAAATCCACCAGCTCCTTGACGTCTTCCTTGGCCTCATCAACACCGGCCACGTCACCGAAGGTGGTCTTGATCTGGTCCTCGCTCATCAGCTTGGCTTTGCTCTTGCCAAAGGACATGGGGCCTTTGCCGCCGCCACCGCCCTGCATCTGCCGCATGAAGAATACGAACAGCGCAATGATGATCAGTATCGGGAAGGCAGCAACCAGCAACTGGGTCCATAACGACTGACGCTCTGGCTCCTTACCGATCACCTCGACGTTGTTGGCCAGCAGATCGTCCATCAGCTTGTTGTCCGACACTTGCGGACGCACCGTCTGGAACTGCGAGCCATCGCCACGCGTGCCCTGAATTTCAAGTCCGTCGATGGTGACACGGCTTACCTGGCCGTCCTGCACCATTTGAACGAACTGCGAATAGTTGACCTGCTGGGCATTGGTGGTCGGAGTAAAGTTCTGAAAAACCATCAATAGTACAGCAGCTATAATTAGCCAAAGAACCAGATTTTTTGCCATATCGTTCAAGGATCATCACCTGTGAATTGAAGAGCCGCTTCGAGAGAAGAAACCCTTTGTTGTCACCATACACCAAATATACGTCTGCTCACCACAACTGGCCCAACCCTTGGGAAGGACGTCAGCCTTTGAATCCCTTACAAACCTGATAGATCTCGCGGGAACGGGCCCGGGACGAATCCGGTTTTCTGCTAACAACGGTTGTAAAGCTCTTGCGCATCTCAGAAAGCAGGCTTTCAAACCCCTCACCCTGAAACACTTTGGCAGCAAAAACACCACCGGGCTTCAGTACCTGACACGCCATATCCAGCGCCAGTTCCACCAGCCCCATGGCAGTGGGAATATCCACCGCCGCCATACCACTCATATTGGGCGCCATATCTGAAATTACAACGTCTGCCTGGCGATCGCCCAGCAAACCAAGCAACTCATCAAGCACTGCCTGCTCGGTGAAATCACCCCGAACGAAGTCCACACCGGCGATGGCGTCCATTCCCAGTATGTCGCTGGCAATGACAGCACCCTGGTCTCCTACCCGCTCAACGGCGACCTGCGACCAGCCCCCCGGCGCGGCACCCAGATCCACTACAACCTGGCCTGGACGGAAGATCCTGTCTTTTTTGTCCAGCTCGATCAGCTTGTAACTCGCCCGGGAACGATAGCCATCCTCCCGCGACTTTTTGACCCACACATCGTCAAAATGTTCCTTGAGCCAGCGGTCACTGGTTTTGGAGCGGGCCAAATGTCACCTCCTGATTGATCTGATACAATTGCAGTTTACCGAATCGGCAGCGATAAAGCCGCTGACGATTTTTTAATCGCATTCATTGAAAGAACCCATCCAAGAGAGCCCATCATGAGCCTTTCACCGGAACAGCGCCGGGAATACCGGGGCATTGCCCATAATCTGAAACCGGTCATTATCGTCGGCGACAAAGGTCTGACCGAAGGGCTGCAGGAAGAGCTTGAGCGTGCGCTGAACGATCATGAGCTCATCAAGGTCAAGGTGGCAAGCCAGGACCGGGAAGTCCGCCAGGAGGCAATCAACGCACTGTGCGAGGCTTCAGGAGCGGAACTCATCCAGACCATCGGCAAGATTGCCGTCATCATGCGCCGGGCCAAGAAGCCCAATCCAAAACTGTCCAACCTGCTGCGCGAGAAAAGCGGGCGGGCATAATCCGACGCCTGATCAAACAAAAAGCCGGCGGGACACCCGGCCGGCTTTTCAGAATGACACACCCGGGCTGCCGCCTCAGATGTGCTCCACCTTCTCAATCTCATACTCAACCGTGCCGGAGGGTATGCGGATAGCAACCACGTCGTCTTCGCTTTTGCCGACCAGCGCCCGGGCAATCGGCGAGGCGATCGACAGTTTTCCCGCCTTGATATCCGCCTCATCTTCGCCAACGATCTTGTAGACCACCTGCTCGTCCGTTTCCACGTTCAGCAGATGAACCGTGGTACCAAAAATCACCTTGCCGGTGTTTTCGATGGTATGCACGTCGATCACCTGGGCCGCCGACAGCTTGCTTTCGATTTCCTGAATACGGCCTTCGATAAAGCTCTGCTGCTCCCGCGCGGCATGGTATTCGGCGTTCTCTTTCAGATCGCCGTGCTCGCGGGCATCGGAAATCGCCGCAATCACACGAGGACGGTCTTCGGATTTCAGCTTCTTCAGCTCTGCGCGAAGGCTCGCTTCGCCTTCGACGGTCATTGGTACTCTGTCAGCCATGATATTACTTCCCTGAATGAAGGTCCTGGAGGCGGCGTACAGTGCGCTCGGGGCCGAACTTGATGGCCCGGCAGAAAGCTTCACCGCCTGCCAGTGTGGTTGTATAGGTTACTTTGGTCTGCAACGCCGACTGACGGATCTGTGCCGAATCGGCAATGGCCTTGCGACCTTCAGTGGTGTTGATAATCAGCTGGACCTGGCCATTCTTGATGGCATCCACAATATGCGGCCTGCCCTCACGGACTTTGTTCACCCGCTGGACTTCGATACCCGCATCCCGCAGCGCTTTCGCCGTTCCGGTGGTGGCAATCAGCCTGAAGCCGGCATCCACCAGATCCTGGGCAACGCTGGCCGCGCCGGGCTTGTCCACATCCCGGACGGACATGAACGCTGTGCCCTGGGCCGGCAGACGCTCACCGGAGGCCAGTGCCGCCTTGGCAAAGGCTTCGTCGAAGCTGTCGCCAATACCCATGACCTCGCCGGTGGATTTCATTTCCGGCCCCAGAATCGGGTCCACCGCCGGGAACTTGTTGAACGGGAAGACCGACTCTTTAACAGAATAGTAGGTCGGCACGACTTCTTCCGTGAATCCTTGCTCGACGAGGGATTTCCCCGCCATGGCCCGTGCGGCAACCTTGGCCAGGGACACACCGATGGCCTTGGACACAAACGGCACCGTGCGCGAGGCCCGCGGGTTCACCTCGATTACGTAGATCTTGTCACCCTGCCAGGCCAGCTGGACGTTCATCAGGCCGACAACCTCAAGCTCGATGGCCATTTTCTTCACGGCCTCGCGCATCTCGTCCTGTACCGCCTTGGGCAGACTGTAGGGCGGCAGCGAGCAGGCGGAGTCACCGGAATGCACACCGGCCTGTTCAATGTGCTGCATGATGCCACCAATCACCACGGTTTCACCGTCGCTGATAGCGTCGATATCCACCTCGATGGCCGCGTTGAGGAAGTGATCCAGCAGCACCGGACTGTCATTGGAGACAAGGACAGCGCTGCGCATGTAGCGCACCAGTTCTTCCTCGTCGTAAACGATTTCCATGGCCCGGCCGCCCAGCACGTAGGACGGACGAACCACCAGCGGGTAGCCGATCTCCCGAGCCGCGACAATGCCTTCCTCGTGGCTGCGAACAGTCGCGTTATCCGGCTGCAACAGGCCCAGGCGGGTGATCATCTGCTGGAACCGCTCACGGTCTTCGGCACGGTCAATGGCGTCTGGGCTGGTACCGATGATGGGCACCCCCGCCGCTTCCAGGCCCCGGGCCAGTTTCAGCGGGGTCTGGCCACCGTACTGCACGATCACCCCTTTAGGCTTCTCGATGTGGATGATTTCCAGCACGTCTTCCAGGGTGATCGGCTCAAAATAGAGACGGTCCGAGGTGTCGTAGTCGGTCGAGACGGTTTCCGGGTTACAGTTGATCATGATGGTTTCGTAACCATCGTCGCGCATGGCGAGCGCGGCATGCACACAGCAGTAGTCGAACTCGATGCCCTGGCCGATACGGTTAGGGCCGCCGCCAATCACTACGATCTTCTCGCGATCAGACACATCAGCCTCGCACTCTTCCTCGTAGGAGGAGTACATATAGGCCGTAGAGGATGCGAACTCTGCCGCACAGGTATCCACCCGCTTGTAGACCGGACGAATATCCAGGTCGTGCCGCAGCTTACGCATGCTTACTTCGGAAATGCCCAGCAGCTTCGCCAGGCGAGCGTCAGAAAAGCCCTTACGCTTGAGGCGGAACAGGGTATCGCGATCGATATCCGCTTTACCCGCGGATTTCAGCGCCTGCTCTTCCTTGATCAGATCCTCGATCTGCACCAGGTACCAGGGGTCCACGTGGGTATTGCGAAAAACTTCGTCCACGGTCATGCCGGAGCGGAAGGCGTCCCCGATGTACCAGAGGCGCTCGGCACCCGGCACATTCATTTCCTGTATCAGGGTTTCCTGGCCGTCCGTGGTGTTCAGGTCTACCTTTTCCTCGAACCCGTCGGAGCCCACTTCCAGGCCACGCATGGCTTTCTGAAGGGATTCCTGGAAGGTGCGACCAATGGCCATCACCTCGCCCACCGATTTCATCTGGGTGGTCAGGCGGGCGTCGGCCTGAGGGAATTTCTCGAAGGTGAACCTGGGGATCTTGGTGACTACATAGTCGATGCTGGGCTCGAACGAGGCCGGGGTAACGCCGCCGGTAATTTCGTTGCGCAACTCATCCAGGGTATAGCCCACCGCCAGCTTGGCGGCGACCTTGGCAATCGGGAAACCGGTGGCCTTGGAGGCCAGAGCGGACGAGCGGGACACCCGCGGATTCATCTCGATGACCACCACGCGGCCGTTGTCCGGGTTCACACCAAACTGGACGTTGGAGCCGCCGGTTTCCACACCGATTTCACGCAGAACCGCCAGGGAGGCGTTCCGCATGATCTGGTATTCCTTGTCGGTCAGGGTCTGAGCCGGGGCTACGGTGATGGAATCACCGGTATGCACGCCCATGGCGTCGAAGTTTTCGATGGCGCAGACAATGATGCAGTTGTCGTTCTTATCCCGAACAACTTCCATCTCGTATTCTTTCCAGCCGATCAGCGACTCGTCGATCAACAGCTCATTGGAAGGCGACAGGTCCAGACCGCGGGTACAGATTTCCTCGAACTCGTCGCGGTTATAAGCGATACCACCGCCGGAGCCGCCCATGGTGAAGGACGGGCGGATAATACAGGGGAAACCGATCTCGTCAGCAACCTTCCAGGCTTCCGCCATGGAATGGGCGAAGTTGGCCTTGGGACACTCCAGCCCTATTTTCTTCATGGCCTTGTCGAAGCGGTCGCGGTCCTCGGCTTTATCGATGGTGTCGGCGTTGGCTCCGATCATTTCCACACCGTGCTTTTCCAGCACGCCCTGCTTTTCCAGCTCCAGCGCGCAGTTCAGTGCGGTCTGGCCGCCCATCGTGGGCAGCAGGGCATCCGGCTTTTCTTTCTCGATGATCTTGGCAACGGTCTTCCAGGTAATGGGCTCAATATAGGTGGCGTCGGCCATGACCGGGTCGGTCATGATGGTGGCCGGGTTGGAGTTCACCAGAATCACCCGGTAGCCCTCTTCCCGCAGGGCCTTGCAGGCCTGAGCCCCAGAGTAGTCAAACTCGCACGCCTGCCCGATCACAATGGGACCCGCGCCCAGGATCAGAATGCTTTTAATGTCGGTACGCTTTGGCATCAACGTGCCTCCATCAGGCGGATAAATTCATCAAACAGTGGCGCCACATCATGGGGACCGGGACTGGCTTCCGGGTGACCCTGAAAACTGTAGGCCGGCTTGTCGGTGCGGCGAATACCCTGCAGCGAGCCATCAAACAGCGATTTGTGGGTTGCCACCAGGTTGTCTGGCAAGCTGTCTTCATCAACCGCGAAACCGTGGTTCTGGCTGGTAATCATGACGGTTCCGTCCGCCAGGTCCTGCACCGGGTGGTTGGCGCCGTGGTGGCCGTGCCCCATCTTTACGGATTTCGCGCCGCTGGCCAGCGCCAGCAACTGATGACCCAGGCAGATGCCGAACACCGGGATGTCGGTTTCCAACACTTCACGAATGGCGGTAATGGCGTAATCGCAGGGTTCGGGATCACCCGGGCCATTGGACAGAAAGATGCCGTCCGGTTTCATCGCCAGCACTTCGGACGCGGGGGTCTGGGCCGGCACGACAGTGATGTCGCAATTGCGCCCAGCCAGCATCCGCAGGATGTTCAGCTTGACGCCATAGTCCCATGCCACGACCTTGAACTTTGCTTCGGTTCGTTCGCCGTAACCGTTCTCAATGCTCCACTCGCTCTGGCTCCAGGTCCAGGTTTTGTTGCTGGTGACCTCTTTTGCCAGGTCCATACCTTTCAGGCCGGGGAAAGCCTTTGCCAGCTCCAGGGCCCGTTCGGCGGTTACGCCCTCGCCCGCAACAACCGCACCGTTCTGGGAGCCTTTATCCCGCAGAATGCGGGTCAGGCGGCGGGTGTCGATGTCGGCAATGCCGACGATGTTGTTGCGCTGGAGGTAATCTTTCAGGGAACCCTTACTGCGCCAGCTGCTGACCATCAGCGGCAGGTCGCGAATCACCAGGCCCGCGGCCTGTACCCGGTCTGACTCAATATCTTCTTCGTTGACGCCGGTGTTGCCGATGTGCGGGTAGGTGAGGGTTACGATCTGGCGGGAATAGGAGGGGTCGGTCAGGATTTCCTGGTAACCGGTCATGGCGGTATTGAATACCACCTCTCCACTGGTCTCCCCTTCAGCTCCGATGGCGGTGCCGTAAAACAGGCTTCCGTCTTCGAGCGCTAGAATGGCTGGTGTACTCAAGGCTTGTATCCTCATCGAGTGGCGTACAGGTTCGTCACGAACGGGAACGCAAGCGCAAATTCAGGTTGCAAAAAAGCGAGACTGAGTGAAAACCCGGTCCCGCTTTTTAAAAACTTTTCGATGATACGCTTGGTGCAGTTAAACCGCCTTATTGTACGAAATACGGCAGTTTGTGTCCACGCTGAATTGGGTTTAACGCCTGGGCCTGGTGGTGGCCGATACACCGGCAGGTGGGCGAGATCTTCTTCCGGGAAACGCTACAAGCAGGTCCATGTGCGCTTGATCTCCGGCCATCCATGGCCTCCGACATTCCCGGAAGAAGATCTCACCCACCCGCCTCCGAGTTGCCTTCCTGTAGGTCGGATTAGCGGCACCAGCCGCGTAATCCGGCACCTCAAGCAAGAAAACCTACTTCAGACTCAAAACATCCTGCATGTCATAAAGCCCCGCAGCCTTACCCTCAAGCCACAAAGCGGCCCGCATGGCGCCCTTGGCAAACGTCATCCGACTACTAGCCTTATGGGTAATCTCGATACGCTCGCCTTCAGTGGCGAACAGAACGGTGTGATCACCGACCACGTCCCCTGCACGAATGGTTTCAAAACCAATCTCCTTGCGGGTGCGCTCACCGGTAAAGCCTTCGCGGCCATAGACCGCGCATTCTTTCAGATCACGGCCCAGGGCATCCGCAACCACTTCGCCCATGCGCAGCGCCGTGCCGGACGGCGCGTCTTTCTTGTGGCGGTGGTGGGCTTCGATGATTTCCACGTCGTAGTCGTCACCCAACGCCGCTGCGGCGGTGCGCAGCAGGTTGAGGGTGACGTTGACGCCAACGCTCATGTTGGGCGCAAACACCACGGGGGTGGATTCTGCAGCCACGGCCAGTTGCTCTTTTTCGGCGTCGGTCAGGCCGGTGGTGCCGATCACGATCATCTTGCCATTGGTTTTGCAGAATTCGGCATTTTCCAGGGTCAGGTCCGGAAAGGTGAAGTCGATCAGTACGTCGAAGTCATCTTTCACATCCGCCAGGCTTGCGGCCATGGTGACGCCAGTTTTGCCAATGCCGGTCATTTCGCCGGCGTCAGCACCGACGAGGCTGCTGCCCGGCTCAACAATAGCCGCGCCAAGCTCAAGCCCTTCGGTGCCGTCAACGGCTTCGATCAGCACTTTACCCATGCGCCCGGCGGCGCCGATGATTGCTACCCTCATGGTGTCTTCCCTCAGAACTTCATTTCGTCGAAGAAGTTTTTCACGCCTTCAAACCAGGAGCTTTTCTTTGGTCCGTGGTGGTTGCCGTCGCCACCGTCCAGCGTCTCCTGGAACTCTTCAAGCAATTCCTTCTGGCGCTTGGTGAGGTTGACCGGGGTTTCTACCATCACGCGGCACAACAGATCGCCGGACGGACCGCCACGCACCGGGCTGACGCCCTTGTTACGCAGACGGAAGAGCTTGCCGGTCTGGGTTTCCGGTGGGATCTTGAGCTTGACCCGGCCGTCCAGGGTCGGCACTTCCAGTTCGCCGCCCAGTGCCGCGTCAACGATGCTGATAGGTACTTCGCAATAAAGGTTGCGACCATCGCGGGTGAAGATGGAGTGCTCGCGCACAGCGACCTGCACATACAGATCCCCGGGCGGTCCGCCATCAATGCCCATTTCGCCTTCGCCGGACAGACGGATACGGTCGCCGGTATCCACGCCTGGCGGTACTTTAACGGAAAGCGTTTTCTCTTCCGTGACCCGGCCTGCACCGCGGCAGGTTTTACACGGATTCTTGATGATCTGGCCAGAACCACGGCAGGTCGGACAGGCCTGCTGTACGGTAAAGAAGCCCTGCTGCATCCGGACCTGGCCCATGCCAGCACAGGTGCCGCAGTTTTCAGGGGTGGAGCCTTTTTCGGCGCCACTGCCATTGCAGGTGTCGCATTCCTTGTGACCAGGAATGCGGATCTGCACGGTTTTGCCTTTAACGGCTTCTTCCAGGTCCAGCTCAAGCGTGTAGCGAAGGTCTGCGCCACGGGTGTTGCGACCGCGGCCACCCCCACCGAAGATATCACCAAACACGTCACCGAAGATGTCGGAGAAGCTGGCTCCACCACCACCGCCGAAGCCGCCGCCGGCCTGGCCATCAACGCCGGCGTGACCGAACTGGTCGTAGGCCCCGCGTTTGGACGAATCGGATAGTACTTCGTAGGCTTCGCTGGCTTCCTTGAACTTGTGGTCAGCGTCTTCGTCATCCGGATTCCGGTCAGGATGATACTTCATTGCAAGCTTGCGGTAGGCTCGCTTGATCTCTTTTTCATCCGCGTCCCGGGCGACCCCGAGAATCTCGTAATAATCGCGCTTGGCCATGTTTCAAACCCTGTTTTTAAAACGAGGAAAACGCGGGAGCGACCCCGCGTTTTCCAACTACCTGATGTACTGAGCTTTTATCGCTTGTCGTCGTCTTTGACTTCTTCGAACTCAGCGTCCACGGCATCATCGCTCTTGCCGGCTTCGCCCTGAGCTTCTTCAGCTCCGGCTCCACCTGCCTGTTCGCCCTGATCCGCGTACATCTTCTGGGCCAGCTCGGAAGATGCTTCCGTCAGCTTCTGGGTCTTGGCTTCGATATCTTCCTTGTCGGACCCGGCCAGCGCCTCTTCGAGCTCCTTGATAGAAGCCTCGATGGACTCTTTCTCGCTGTCGGTCACCTTGTCACCGGCATCTTTCAGGGTCTTGCGAACGGTGTGGACCATCGCATCGCCCTGGTTGCGGGCCTGAACCAGTTCTTCGAACTTGCGGTCCTCATCGGCGTTGGCTTCAGCGTCCTGGACCATCTTCTCGATTTCGTCCTCGTTCAGACCTGAAGACGCCTTGATCACGATGGACTGCTCTTTGCCGGTTGCCTTGTCCTTGGCCGCGACGTTGAGAATACCGTTGGCGTCGATGTCGAAGGTGACTTCAATCTGCGGTGTGCCGCGCGGCGCCGGCGGAATGTCTGCCAGGTCGAAGCGACCCAGTGACTTGTTCTGCGCTGCCTGTTTGCGCTCGCCCTGAACCACGTGGATGGTTACGGCGGACTGGTTATCATCCGCAGTCGAGAAGGTCTGCGACTTCTTGGTCGGAATCGTGGTGTTCTTGTCGATCAGCGGTGTAGCCACGCCACCCATGGTTTCGATACCCAGGGTCAGCGGCGTTACGTCCAGAAGCAGAACGTCTTTTACATCGCCGGACAGAACGGCTGCCTGAATCGCGGCGCCCATTGCTACGGCTTCGTCCGGGTTCACGTCTTTACGTGCTTCTTTACCGAAGAAGTTCTTCACCTTCTCCTGAACCATCGGCATGCGGGTCTGACCGCCGACCAGGATAACCTCGTCGATTTCACCGATCTTGGCACCGGAATCTTCCAGCGCGGTGCGGCACGGCGCCAGACTGCGCTCGACCAGATCTTCCACCAGCGACTCCAGCTTGGCGCGGGTCACTTTCACATTCATGTGCTTGGGACCGCTGGCATCTGCCGTTACATAGGGCAGATTCACGTCAGTCTGCTGGCTGCTGGAAAGCTCGATTTTGGCTTTCTCGGCCGCTTCTTTCAGGCGCTGCATGGCCAGTGAATCGCCGCGCAGGTCAATGCCGCTGTCTTTCTTGAACTGATCAGCCAGATATTCGATCAGCTTCATGTCGAAGTCTTCACCACCAAGGAACGTGTCACCGTTGGTCGCCAGCACTTCGAACTGGTGCTCGCCGTCAACATCGGCAATTTCGATGATGGAGATGTCGAAGGTACCACCGCCCAGGTCATATACGGCTACGGTGCGATCGCCGCTTTTCTTGTCCAGGCCATAGGCAAGGGCAGCTGCAGTCGGCTCGTTGATGATGCGCTTCACATCCAGACCGGCGATCTTGCCCGCGTCTTTGGTGGCCTGACGCTGGCTATCGTTAAAGTAGGCCGGAACGGTGATGACCGCTTCGGTGACTTTCTCGCCCAGATAATCTTCTGCGGTCTTCTTCATCTTCTTGATGATTTCCGCAGACACCTGCGGCGGCGCCATCTTCTCGCCCTTCACTTCGACCCACGCATCGCCGTTGTCGGCCTTGGCGATCTTGTAGGGCACCATCTTGATGTCTTTCTGGACCACGTCGTCTTCAAAGCGACGACCGATCAGACGCTTGATGGCGTAAAGGGTGTTGTTCGGGTTGGTGACCGCCTGGCGCTTGGCAGATTGCCCTACCAGCGTTTCACCGTCTTCGGTATACGCCACAATGGACGGGGTCGTGCGATCACCCTCGGCGTTTTCAATAACCTTGACCTTGTCGCCATCCATGATGGCTACACAGGAGTTTGTCGTTCCCAGGTCGATACCAATAATTTTACTCATCTAAACCACTCCAATTCGTCTGTTCAGTTCAATTCCTGCTTGGCCTTAAGCGTTTCCGGGATTTCTCGGAATTCCGGTGCGCCGCCGTTTAATGGCTATATTGGCGCGTTAGTCAGCTTTTCAAGCCTGTTCGTCAACTTTTGGACCATTCTCGGCTTTTGCAATCACCACCATCGCCGGACGCACCAGGCGATCGTTCAGGGTGTAGCCCTTCTGCACCACGACCACCACGCTGTTGGGCTCGGCATCAGGCGCAGACACCATCGACATGGCTTCGTGCTGCTGGGGGTCAAACGGCTCGCCCACCGGGTCCAGCTGCTTGACGTTGAACTTTTTCAGGCTGTTCATGAAAAGGGTCAGCGTCATCTCGACGCCTTCGCGAATATTGGCAACCACTTCCCCTGCTTCCTCATGACCCTCGGTGCTTTCCACCGCTTTTTCGAGGCTGTCGGCAACAGGCAGAAGTTCTTTCACAAACTTTTCCAGCGCGAACTTGTGCGCTTTCTCCACATCAATTTCAGAGCGGCGCCGAACGTTCTGCATTTCGGCCTGGGAGCGAAGCATCTGCTCCTGATACTCAGCAACCTTGGCCTGAAGCGCTTCCACTTCACTGCCGGCTCCCTTTTTCTCCGCCTCTGCATCGGTTTGATCTTCGGCTGCGGCTTCCGCCGCTTCGTTCAGCTCTTCGTCAACCTGCTCGTTGCGATTCTCGTCAGCGCTCATGGCTACTCCTGAATGTTCAATCGGCGGGCAACCGGCCCGCCGCAATAACTGTGAACCCTGCGCAAATAGGACAGGGGAAAACCGTTTGCGAACCGATATGGGGCCCCTATCTCTGGTTTCAACCTTTAGGAGATTCATTCCTTCACAAATTGACCCCTAAATTTGCAAACCTGAAAAACACTGTATATATTCACATGTACTGTATACACGACCAGTAGTTAGCATCGGGCGGAGGTCAATCACATGCTCACACAGCTCACCGTATCCAATTACGCCATCGCAGAGCGGGTGGAATTGCAGTTCAACCACGGCATGACCGCACTGACCGGCGAAACCGGCGCAGGCAAGTCGATCGTGCTGGATGCTCTGGGGCTGGCAATGGGTGGGCGTGCCGACGCGGGTGCGGTTCGTCATGGTGCCAAGCGAGCCGATATCACCGCCACCTTCGACGTATCGCGAATTGCCGAAGCCCGCCAATGGCTGGAAGAGCACGAGCTGGACGACGAAAACGACTGCATCCTGCGCCGGGTGATCAGCAAGGACGGTCGCTCGCGGGCCTACATCAACGGTCAGCCCTGCCCGCTTACGCACCTGAAAGACCTGGGCAGCACCCTGATGGACATTCACAGCCAGCATCAGCACCAGTCCCTGTTGCGGAAAGACACCCACCGTAAATTGCTGGACGAATTCGCCGGCGCTGAAACCCTGGCCGAAAGCACCCGTCAGGCCTGGAAAACCTGGAGCAGCACCCGACTGCGCCTTCACGAACGCCAGCAGAACGCCGACGAGGCTGAAGCCAGAATTCAGTTGCTGCGCTATCAGGTCGAGGAACTGGACCGGCTGGCGCTGGAAGAAAACGAACAGCAAACCCTCGAGGAAGAACAGTCACAACTCAGCCACGCCGAAGCGGTACTGCACAACTGCCACAACGCGACCATGTTATGCACCGAAGATGACACCAGCGCCGCGGCACTGGTTCGCCAGGCGCTACAGCAGCTGGAACAACTTCCCGTAGAGGTGCCAGCCCTGGCAGATACCATCCAGATGCTGAACGAAGCTCAGATCCAGATCAGCGAAGCCGGCGACAATCTGCGCCACTTTGTGGACGACTACGATGCCGACCCGGCAAGGCTGGCGGAGGTGGACGAACGCCTGAGTGCGATTTACCAGATGGCGAGAAAACACCGGATTGCGCCGGAAAACCTGCCGGAACTGCACCAGTCACTGACCGATGAACTGGCGTCACTGGACGACGGAGAAGGCAGCGTTGAAAAACTGGAAGCGGAACTGGAAGCGCAGCGGGCAGAGTTCGACAGGCTGGCGGGCGAACTGTCGGAAGCGCGGCAGGCGGCGGCAGCCAACCTTGATCAGCGCATCGCTGAAGAGCTATCCCAGCTGAGCATGCCCTCGGTGCAGTTTGTCACTCACCTGAGCCGCAACAAGGACAATCAGCCGGCCGCCCACGGTAGTGAAGAAATCGAATTTCTGGTCAGCGCCAACCCCGGCCAGCCGGCACGACCGCTGGCGAAAGTTGCTTCTGGTGGTGAGCTGTCGCGCATCAGCCTGGCGATTCAGGTTGTTGTTGCCCAGACATCAACAACGCCAACGCTGGTGTTCGATGAAGTAGACGTGGGCATCGGTGGCGGTACCGCAGAAGTGGTCGGCCGACTGCTGCGCAGTCTGGGCGATAACGGGCAGGTGCTGTGCGTAACCCACCTTGCACAAGTGGCAGCCCAGTGCCATCAGCATCTGTTCGTGAGCAAATTCACCGAATCCGACGCCACCTATTCGAAAATTGAAAGCCTTGATGACACAGGAAGAATTTCAGAAGTGGCCAGAATGCTTGGCGGTGTAGATATGACGGAACACACCATTGCCCACGCTCGGGAAATGTTCAGCAAGGGACAGGCCACCCATCACTGATAATTGAACCGACTTAACCTATTCCCCTCTCGATCCTGAGAGCTTCATGGGGCGGATAAATCATCCGCCCCTTTTTTTATCCTATTTTGAATTCAGCGGCTTCACGTAAAGAATCAGGCTGTGGTCCACCAGCTCAAAACCGTGCTCCTCAGCGATTTTCTGCTGACGCTCCTCAATCACGTCATCCACAAACTCCACAACCTCGCCCGACTGCAGGCACACCATGTGGTCGTGGTGATCATCACCGGCCATCTCAAAGACAGCGTGCCCGCCTTCAAAATTGTGCCGAAGCACTAGGCCGGCGGCCTCAAACTGCGTTAACACCCGGTAAACGGTGGCAAGCCCGACATCGTCACCCTGATCAAGCAACTTCTTGTAGACATCTTCCGCGCTCAAATGATGTTCATCTTCTGCGTTTTGCAGAATATTGAAGATTTTCACTCGCGGGAGCGTCACTTTCAGGCCAACTTTTCGCAATTCGGAGTTTTCGGATGCCATGTTTACGATTCGCTCTTTGGTGTGCTCAGCGGCTTCCGGTATAGTGGTGCCGCACTTGATTCGTTCCGTGCTCAACCCGTGTGAAACCTGCTTCGGGCAGGCGTTTCCAAGATAGAGGATTTCCCCCGGCGATGCAAAAGCTCACAGCGCTTGTACTTACCCTTCTGATTGCAGGCTGCGCTTTCCCTGGCGTCTACAAGATCAACGTTCAGCAGGGCAATATTGTCACCGATGAAGAGCTCACTGCCCTGTCAGAAGGCATGTCGAGAAGCCAGGTTCATTCGGTGCTGGGAACGCCCCTGATGGTTAACCCGGTTGATCTTTCCCGGGAATATTATGTCTATACCTTCCAGCGCAGCGGGGGCGACATCAAGGAACAACGGGTAATCGTCTATTATTATAACGAGCAGTTCTCTCATTACGAGGCGCAGCTGCTGGAAGAAACGCCCGCCTATTGAACCTCGCTTTCACCCTTTCTTGCGGGCGCGGTTCAAACGGGCCTGCTTGGGATCGATCTTCAGCGGCCGATAGATTTCCACCCGGTCACCGTCGCGCAGCTCATGGCTCGAAGGGTTCTTGATCGCCTTCCCGAAAATACCCATATTGCTGCTATCCGGATCAATTTCGGGAAACAGGGTGACAATACCCGAGCGTTTTACAGCCTCGATTGCCGATGTTCCTTCCTCCACTTCCAGGGCGAGGATTTCCTGCTTGTCCGGTCGCGCAAAGGCCACTTCCACCCGGATCATCCCGCACTCTCCCGGTATAGCTCGTCGGCGCGGCGACAGAAGGCATCCACCATCGTATTCGCCGCATGGCTGAAAATCTGACCAAACGCCATACGTGACAGTGACCCGGAAAACTCGAAATCCAGTGTCAGCATCACTTTGCAGGCATTGGAGTCCAACGGCTTGAAGTGCCAGCGCCCGGCAAGCTTGCGAAACGGCCCATCGACCAGCGTGATCTCGATGATTTCCGGTGACTGAAGCTGGTTACGGGTTACCAGCCGGTGGCGGATACCGCCTTTGGCGATATCCATGGATGCGGTAATCTGCTGTTCGGACTGGTCGTGGATTTCCGTGCGGTCACACCAGGGCAGAAACTCGGGATAGCGGGCAACGTCGTTAACCAGGTTAAACATACGCTCCGCGGAGTGCATTACCAGCGCTGTTTTATCGATCTGATGGGGCATTGAAACCGGGGTCCTGCTGACTGTCTTGGGAGACCAATGATACGCAATCTGCCGTAAATCAGCGATATCGGATTACGCGCTCTGGAAAAGCACATCTTCAGTGGTCGCCGGGGCATCTTTACCCGGGCTGCCATTCTCTGGCGTTTTATCCCGGGATGAACCCGGCGAGCCGTCACCATCGCTTTTTGGCGGTTCCTTAGCGCCCGGGCCGCCCAGCGCTTCGTCATCGCCAGGCTTACCTGACTGCCCCTCAATCGGTGCCGGGGTCGGTTGCGGCGCGCCAGCCACATATTGACACCAGATGGCCTTGGTAGAGCGGTCACACATACTGAGAACACCGGTAACGCTGTACTGCAGTCCGATATAGGCGACCACCACAGGCAACACCAGCCGCATTACCCAGAGCCAGATCCTGCCGAACAATCCCGGCGTATCGCCCAGTATCCGGAGTGCCAGAGTCCGGGTGAGGTACCATCCGGCAAACAGCGCGATCAACACACTCACCAGCGGCACCAGAATTCCCCCGGCGAACAGCTCAAGCCAGCGGAAAAAGCTGCCACCGACCAGATCCAGCCCCGCCCATATGTTGAACGAGAAGAGCGACCCCAGGCCCAGCAGCCACACCGCCAGCCCGACAAGCAGAACCGACAATTCACGGGGCGCGCCAATCCACTCACGGAACCAGCCAACCACCGGCTCAAGCAGCGCCAATGATGTACTCCAGACCACCATCACGATCAGAAGGTACACCGACGCCAACAGGAACTGACTACCGGGGAAATCGGCGATGGCGACCGGTAACGACAGAAATAGCAGATTGAATCCACGCTCCCCGGCCATCTCCGGTCCGCCGGGCACGATGGAATAGATCGCCAGCCCGGCCCCAATAGCAACCAGCGTATCCATCAGAACCACCGCCAGAATTGACCGCTTCAGCCGGGTTCCGACCGGTGTATAGGCGCCAAAAAGGGTCCATACACCCATCCCCAGCCCGAGCGTAAAGAAGGCATGAAACAGCGCAGATTGCAGGCTTTGAAGCGTCAGCGACCCGGGATCGAATCTCAGCACCGTGTCGACGGCCTGATTAAACTCACCGCGCCAGGCCGCCAGCCCGCAGAAAGATGCAACCAGCAAGAGCATGATGGGCGTGACTGCACGAACAGCCCGCTCGACACCATGAACCACGCCCTGCATGGACACCCAGACCACCAGCAGCAGAAAGAAACCATGCCAGGCCATGAACGCCCGGTATTCATCCGGGGAAGATACGAAACCAGCCAGAATCTCAGCGGCTTCAGGCTGATCGGCACCAATGAAACGGCCAATGGCCCCATAGAACACATAGGCAAGCGCAATAGCGCCGAATACCGCGGTAAAGGAAAGCACCAGAAACGCGGCCAGAATGCCCAGGCGCCCGGCCCATATCCACCAACGGGACGCTCGCGCAGCACTCACAAACCCGTCCATCGCCAGAACCAGGCCGTGGCGGGCGTAGCGACCGAAGGTGGCCTCAGTCACCATCAATGGCAGGGTAATCAGCAAGAGGCAGAACAGGTAAAGCAGAATGAACAGGCCACCACCGTTCTGACTTGCCAGGTAGGGAAACTGCCAAACGTTGGCCAGCCCGAAAGTGGCACCCAGCGCCGCCCAGAAAAAGGTGGCAGGCCGCCGCCAGGAACCGATAGGGGTTTCATAGCGAGTGTCGTAGCGGGCTTCGTGGTGAGTTCCGTAGGGGGCTGGCATTCCAAACCTTTACAACGTCCGAAGCACACATTGTAGCGGATCATCTGTCAGCCGCACGACCCGAACCCGGGCCGATCGCCTCAATTTCGTGACCGGTCTGGCAGTCCTGAGCTACAATGCCCGCTTTTCCGGCGACCAAACTGGCCGGCAAATTCTTATCCGACTCCGGATCATCGCTTCATGAGCAAGAAGAAACCCGGCGCCCCGAGCGCCACCATTGCCCTGAACAAAAAGGCGAAACACGAATACCATATCGAGGAACGCTTCGAGGCCGGCCTGTCCCTGCTTGGTTGGGAAGTAAAGTCCCTGCGCGCTGGCAAGGCCCAGCTCACCGACGCCTATGTTCTTCTGAAGGGCGGCGAGGCCTGGCTTCTGGGCTCCCATTTCACACCTTTGATCACCGCCTCCACTCACGTGATTGCAGACCCTACCCGTACCCGCAAACTGCTGCTTCACGCCAAGGAAATTGCCAAGATTGTCGGCAAGGTCAATCAGGCAGGATACACCTGCATCCCGCTGGCGCTCTACTGGAAGAAAAACAAAGTGAAGTGCGAGATCGCGCTGGTGAAAGGCAAGAAGCTGTTCGACAAGCGTGCCACCGAGAAAGAACGTGACTGGAACCGCCAGAAGCAGCGTATTCTGCGGGACACCAACCTCTAGCCTGCGAAATTGTGTAGCATCTGCACCCTCTTTCGATCAGTGTTTGACCAGCCTATACTGGACTTTAGTCGTAGCCGCCCCTCGGGCGGTAAACAGGATAACGACACTCAGGGAGCAGGTTATGGCGCAGGCGCAGACACTCGCCCGAAGAACACCCATGTCTTCGGTTGACCGGTCATGGTTCAGAATGGAAAGCCCGGAAAACCCGATGATGATCTCAGCGGTGCTGATATTCGAACAGCCCCTGTCCGTCAGCCAACTGAAGCGGACTCTTGATGAGCGCTTTCTCACTTTCCGGCGCTTTCAGCAGCGCGTTATCCAGCAGGGCGACCGGACCTACTGGCAGGACGACCCCCTGTTTCACATCGACAACCACGTCCACCGCATTGCCCTCGCCGGGGATGCCGGCAAGCGCGAACTGCAGGCGCTGGTCAGCGACATGAACAGCACAGCGCTCGATTTTCGGCGCCCGCTCTGGCAAATCCATTACATTGACCAGTATGACGGTGGCTGCGCTCTGCTGGTGAGGATTCACCACTGCATTGCCGATGGCATATCGCTGGTGCGGGTGCTGCTATCGCTAACCGACAAACAGGCAGAACCCACCCTCCGCAAAATTCGGTCTGCCGGGGCGCCGGGCCTGCCAGCACGCCCGGGAAGCGTCGTCAGTCGCTACGCCCGAAGGCTGTTTGAAACCGGCCAGACCGCCAGAGAGCAGGCAAGCCTGTTTATGAAATCCCTGCGGTCCGAGCCCGGCTATCCCATGAAACTTGCCTCAACGGCAGGAAGCGTTTCTCTCGACCTGTTGAAACTCAGCCTGGCCCCGGCGGAACCCAAAACCTGCCTCAATCCTGCCCTCAGTGGTCGCAAACAGGTGGCCTGGGCCGACCCGCTCAGCCTCGCCGAAGTAAAAGTATGCGCCCGGGCATTAAAAGGCACCGCCAATGACGTACTGTTATGCGCCGCCGCCGGAGCCATCCAGAAGCATTTCAACAACACCGGAGAAATACCGCCAGAATGCGGCATACGGGTGGCGGTGCCGTTCAACCTGCGCCCCCTGAATCAGCCAATCGACACCCTGGGCAACCAGTTCGGGCTGGTGCTCGTCAGCCTACCGGTTGAGGTCGTCAATCCGATCATGCGGTTCCGCCAGATTCAGGACAACATGAACCGCCTGAAACGCTCCTACCAGGCACAGGTCACCTACAGCCTGCTTGATCTTTTCGGCCGGGGCCCGGATGTTCTGGAAAGACGGGCACTATCCCTCCTGAGCGAGAAAGCATCGGCGGTTCTGACCAACGTGCCCGGCCCCAAGGAACACGTTTACCTGGCTGGCGCCAAGCTCAAACAGCCTATGTTCTGGGTGCCCCAGAACGGGAATATCGGCATCGGCATGAGCATCTTCAGCTACGCGGGCACGGTGCAGTTCGGCATCACAATCGACAGAAGTATTTCCGTCGACCCGGAAGCGGCCATGGAATATTTCCGCGACAGTTTTACCGAACTCTATACCCACGCACTGGAAAAACAGGATCAGGTCGACCAATTAAGCGAAGACCAGACGGCGAAAGCCCTTGAAGTCGGCTGACCCGCCCACATATACTGCAGTTAAGGGGACGACATGGCTTCGACGCCGGTGGCGAACCCTTGAGTGCATGTCGAGATGGCAGCCAATCTCGTTAATCCAAAGCTGCAACGCAATAGTCGCAAACGACGATAACTACGCACTAGCAGCGTAAGCTGCTAGTCGTCCTGACTGGGTCGCCCGTAGCCCAGAAGCTACATCTCAGGACGTCATCGCTTACGGGATGCTCCTTTAACCAGATCTCACTGGTTAAAGGCTAAGATTTAAAGAGATCGGTCCTTGCACCCTGGCTCTCGGGTCGCTTGGACTTAAATCAATAGAGAGACGCTAAACATGTAGAGCTCAAGGCTGAGTACTGGCGGACGCGGGTTCAATTCCCGCCGTCTCCACCAAACAGCAAAAAGCCCCGGACTTCCGGGGCTTTTTCGTTTCAGGACCAACATCCATCTTCGCACCTGCATGCAATCAAAGGCATGAGCGAACGG
The DNA here is from genome assembly GCF_008795985.1 of Marinobacter halotolerans. Taxonomy (NCBI): domain Bacteria; kingdom Pseudomonadati; phylum Pseudomonadota; class Gammaproteobacteria; order Pseudomonadales; family Marinobacteraceae; genus Marinobacter; species Marinobacter halotolerans. Next base: position 939,751 of record NZ_VMHP01000001.1, read on the forward strand.
GGTTTTCATGTAAGCTCTCCCCTATCGCATCCAGTATTTCCCAAAAAGGCATTATGAAAGTACCGAAGAGATTGCAGCCCCTTGTCGACGACGGCATGGTGGACGAAGTGCTTTACCAACTGATGAGTGGTAAAGAGGCTCAGGTGTATGTGGTTCGCTGCGGTGATCAAGCTCGTTGTGCCAAGGTATTCAAGGAGTCCCAGAAGCGGAGCTTCAAGCAGGCGGTGGAATATCAGGAGGGCCGGAAGGTGCGTAACACCCGCCGCGCCCGCGCCATGAGCAAGAAAACCCGCTATGGCCAGAAAGAGCAGGAAGACGCCTGGCTGAATGCCGAAGTGGACGCCCTTTATCGGCTGGCAGCGGCCGGTGTGCGCGTGCCGGAGCCCTTCGGGTTTGTTGACGGCGTGCTGCTGATGGAACTGGTGACCGATGACGATGGCAAAGCCGCGCCGCGGCTTGATGATGTCATGTTTACACCGGAGCAGGCCCTGGAATATCACGACATGATAATTGGCGAGGTGGTCCGGATGCTCAGTGCCGGGCTGATTCATGGTGACCTTTCCGAGTTCAACGTGCTGGTGGAACCGGAGGGTCCGGTCATCATAGATCTGCCACAGGCGGTGAATGCCTCTGGCAACAATAACGCCGGGCGCATGTTGGAGCGGGATGTGGACAACATGCGCCGCTATTTTGGCAAATACGCCCCGGAACTGTTGATTACCGACTACGGCAAGGAAATCTGGGCACTTTACGAAAGTGGTGATCTGCACCCGGACACTGAGCTGACAGGCTGCTTCGAACACGATACCCAAAGCGCTGATGTAGATGAGCTGATGGCGGTGATAGAGGCCGCCAAAGAAGAAGAGTCTGAGCGCCAGGAACGCATGCGTGACGACGAGGACGATGACGGGCTCAGGTAGCCGTCTGTTGGCTGCGTACCCAGGCTGCCCTGAAGGTTTCGGCCGCCACCCCGGCCAGCAACCCGGTAAACGGGTTGGCCAGGACAGTAACCAGCGCCGTTATCGCGATAACCGGCCAGCAGGATGGTTTTGCAGTTGTCAGGCGCCGGCTGAAAGCCAACTCGGTGGCTGCCAGTAACAGCAGGGCGCCGAGCCCGGCAGTGGGAATCGCTGCAATCAGGGCAAGGCCGCCCGGTGCCAGGACAACAATAAACAGAACCACGCCAAGCAATACCGGGGCCACGCCCGTGCGCGCACCGTAGCGATAGTGGGCCGCCAGGCCGCCAGCTCCGTGGCACATGGGCAGCGCGCCCAATGGAACCATCAGCACGTTGGCCAGGCCGCTGCTTACCGACAGCCGGGCCGGGGTCACGCGATGGGATTTGTCGCCAAAATAATCCTCTGCAATTAACGCGGTCAGCACGATGGCATTGGTCAGCGTCAGCGCCAGCTGGGGCAGGGTTACCAGGGCAAAGCCCTGCTGGATGGCATCCGGGCTTGGTAATCCGGGCAGAGAGAAAATGGAAGAATCCGCTGCATCAAAGGCGAGCCCCGGGGCTCCCACCACCAGGCCGACGGCGATTGCCGCACAGAGGCCCAGAAGCGCCGAGGGCAACTGCGGCCTAAGCAATGGGACAACCAATAGCACAGCCAGGGTGGCGATACCCACGGTTGGGGAGGTAGCAAGCAGCCCCACGCTCATGCCAGCCAGCAGAATCCCCAGCCCCAGCTGAAGGCCACTCAACACGGATCTTGGTATAAGCCGGCCCAGACTGTTTATCCAGCCGGTAAATCCCAACAGCAACAGAACAACCCCGATCATCACGCCACTGGCCACCAGGCTCTCGGCGCTTATCTGGCTTGTAAGCAGCACTGCCGTCACCGCTTTCATCGGCTGGACCGGAATTGGCAGGCGGTAATACAGCCCGGTTGCGATGTAGAACAGGGCAAACCCTAACAACACGGGTATGGGGGCCAATCCCGCCACTCCGATAGCCCCCAGGCTGAGCGGCAAAAGGGTACCCAGGTCACCCAGCGCCCCGTTGGCCTCTTTCAGTAAACGATTGTGCGATGAAACCATGAAAACTGACTCTGCATTCCGCGCCTGTACCCGGCGGGGAATCACTCATTGAGAAAACCTGCTGTTCCATCACGGGTTTGTAATGAACAACCCCAATCTATACGACGGGATTTCCAATAAAGTCCTAGACCAAGATCATCGGGGCGGCAAGTTGCCGGCCCGGTGATCAGGCGTTGTGGCAAACGCTGCCTAGCTGATCGATGTCATACCCCCCCATGCTTTCGGCCCGTTCGCGGAAATGCTGGCCACGGCAAAAGGCAAGCAGAGCCTGAAACTGAGGCTCGAAATAACTGCGACGCCGCATGGCCAGATCAAAGGATTCCGTATGCAGCGGGATGAAATCCAGACCGTGTCGTCGGGCTGAGGTTTCAACACCAAGACCGCAATCCGCGCGTCCTTCGCGCACATCCAGCGCAAGATCATCTTCGCCAAGAGCGGGGTGCGGTGAGGTCTTGAGCTTGCGGGCATCCAGGTGTTCTTTTTCCAGCAGCCAGGTCAGCACCGAGTCAGCGCCGGCACCGGGCTGTCGCCTAACCATCGTAACCTGGGGAGAAAACAGATCCTTTAGGCTGCCGATGCCTTTGGGATTACCCGGTGACAATAGCAGGCCCTGCCGTCGTCGTGCCCAGTGAATCATCACCAGGTCGCGCAGCCCGCCCAACCCGCAATGCAGCGGATCATTTCCGGCGCCGGTCTCCGGGTCGGTCAGATGCATGCCAATCAGCATCGCGCGCCCATCCAGCAGGCGTGTGACGCCATCGCCACTGCCATGACAAAGCAGAGCCAGATCACTGCCGGCCTCGCGTACAGCCCATTCCAGCAAGGGATCGTTGCTGCCAGCGAGGATGGGCGCGATGGTGGCGCCACTGCCCGTGTCGCCCTCTAAATGGCTCATGATCCAGCGATCCACCGCCTGCCGCGGGAAAAGCAGCTTTCCAGTGACTTTTGTGCAGGGAATCTGATGCTCACGAACCAACTCGTAGACCTTGCGCTGCTTAAGGCGCAGGTAGTCGGCAACTTCCGAAGTCGTCAGAAGATCATGGCGCGTGGTGCTATTTCCGTTTGTTTTCATGACGGCCGCTTCTGGGTGTGCACTTATCTTGTTTTAAGTTGCATATATTACAGCGCTACGTGCATTTCCGCGAGCAACCACAGAATATGCAGTACTGACCCGTTAAAAGCGATCTGAAATGAGCAGTAGTGGCCCTTTTGACCAGGCGTTGAACCTGATTCTTTCCCTGGATCCGACACTGACCCAGATTATTTCCCTGTCTTTGCAGGTGAGCCTGACCGCCGTGCTATTGGCGGCCGCACTCGCTTTGCCAGTGGGCGCTGCCGTTGCCCTGTTCCGGTTCCCGGGTCGCGGCGTTCTGGTGACCGCGCTCAATGCGCTGATGGGGCTGCCGCCAGTAGTCGCAGGGCTGATGGTTTATCTAATGCTCTCGCGTGCCGGGCCGCTGGGCTCCTGGGGCCTGCTGTTCACTCCCACTGCCATGGTGGTGGCCCAGACACTGCTGGTGTTCCCTATTGTTGCGGCGCTGTCCCGCCAGGTGGTCGAAGATCTGTGGGAAGAATATCGGGAACAACTGCAATCCCTCGGCTGCAACCGTCTCAGGGCAATTCCGACCCTGCTCTGGGATGCACGCTTTTCGCTGATCACCGGTGTGCTTGCAGGTTTTGGGCGTGCCAGCGCGGAAGTTGGCGCCGTGCTGATTGTCGGCGGCAATATCGACGGCGTGACGCGGATGATGACCACAGCCATCGCACTGGAGACCAGTAAAGGCAACCTGCCACTGGCTCTGGGGCTGGGCATTGTACTGTTGCTGCTGGTGGCGTTGATCAACGGCGGCGCTTATCTAATGGGTGAATCCGCCAAACGGAGGCTCGGATGAACGATATGAGCGTCACCCGGGGGCTGCTGCCACTGCAACTGGACAATGTCTGCTTCCGTCATCGCAACCAGACGCTGTTGCAGGACATCAACCTGAATCTCGGCGTTTCTGGCAGAACAGTGATCCTTGGCCCGAATGGGGCCGGAAAAAGCCTGTTGATGCGGCTCTGCCACGGACTGTTGCAACCCACCTCGGGTAACGTTCGCTGGGCTCTGAATGACACCTCGATTGCTTCCATTCGTCAGCGACAGGCCATGGTGTTTCAGCGTCCGGTACTGCTGCGTCGTTCGGCGTTGGCCAATATCTGTCACGCGTTGGCGCTTCATGGGATCAAACGCTCGCAGCGAATCGGCCCGGCAATGGACGCGCTGGAACGTTTCGGATTGGCGGAACTTCATGCCCGACCGGCGCGGGTGCTCTCCGGCGGGGAACAACAGCGCCTCGCCCTGGCGCGGGCCTGGGCACTGAAACCAGAGATCCTGTTTCTTGATGAGCCCACCTCGGCGCTGGACCCGGCTGCGGTCAAATCCGTGGAAGAGGCAGTCACTGCGTTCCAGGCGCTGGGCACCCGTATCGTCATGAGCACCCACGACATGAACCAGGCCCGGCGAATGGCGGATGACGTGGTGTTTATTCTTCGCGGTCGGGTACATGAACACACGCCGGCCCCTGCTTTTTTTGAGTCGCCGCAGACGGCTGAGGCGGCTGCTTTTATTCGTGGAGAGCTTATCTGGTAGGAGCTCGGCACGATTCACATAGATCCACTATCAACCGGAAGGAGAACAACAATGACAATCCGACTGTTTGCAATTGCACTGATGACGCTGGCCCTCGCCGCACCGGCGCAGGCAGGCGATCCGTACATTACCCTGGCATCGACCACCTCTACCGAGGCATCCGGCCTCTTCGGACATATCATCCCTGAGTTTCGTGAAAAGACAGGCATCAATGTTCGCGTCGTCGCTGTCGGCACCGGCCAGGCCTTTGCGATTGCCCGGGCCGGCGACGCTGACAGCCTGATGGTGCACGACACCGCCGGGGAGAAAAAGTTTGTGGCCGAGGGTTATGGCACCGAACGGAAGGATGTCATGTACAACGACTTCGTGCTGATAGGGCCGTCCAGCGACCCGGCAGGAATAGCGAATGCCAAATCGGCGGCGGATGCCATGACCCGCATCGCCAATGCCGAAGCACCGTTTGCGTCCCGCGGTGACGACAGCGGAACCCACCGCGCCGAGCAGCGTCTCTGGTCAAACGCTGGCGTCGAGCCGGATGGCAGCTGGTATCGGGAATTGGGCAGCGGTATGGGTGCGACACTGAACACCGCCGCAGGGATGAATGCCTATGTAATGGCAGACCGCGCCACCTGGCTCAACTTCTCGAACCGGCAGGATCTGAAGGTCCTGTTCGAGGGTGACAGGGTGCTGTTCAACCAGTACGGCAGCGTTCTCATCAACCCTGAGCGTCATCCGGGGCTCAAACATGACCTGGCCAACCAGTGGCACCAGTGGCTGCTGTCAGATGAGGGCCAGGCGGCGATTGCCGGACACACGATCGATGGTCAGCAACTGTTCTTCCCCAACGCGAAATAAATTACTGCGCTAGCCGAGGCGCATCACGTCCGCGATTTTCTCGGCAATCATGATCGTTGGCGCGTTGGTATTGCCGCCCACCAGGGTGGGCATAACCGACGCGTCAACCACACGAAGCCCCTCAACACCCCGAACCTTCAGCTCCAGATCAACCACTGCCAGGTCGTCCACACCCATCTTGCAGGTGCCTACCGGATGGTAGATGGTGTCCGCCCGTTCGCGGATATGCTGCGCCCACTCTTCATCACTCATGCCATCGTGAATGCCGAACATTTCCGACTGACGGAAGGGCTTGAGCGCTTCGGCTTTCAGAATCTCCCGGGTGATTTTCGCGCCCTTGATGGTCAGTTCAAGGTCCTGCTGATCCGACAGGTATCCGGGGTCAATGGCGGGCTCGGCCATAGGGTCGCCACTTCGAAGGAAGACGCGCCCCCGGGATTTCGGCCTTAGATTGCACACGTGGCAGCTGAAACCGTGGCCCCAGTGCAGTTTACGGGCATGGTCTTCGACAATGGACACCACGAAATGAAGCTGCAGGTCTGCCCGGTCCAGAGCCGGGTCTGATTTGATAAACGCCGCGCCCTCGGCAAAAGGCGACGCCACCATGCCGGTGCCATCCTTGCGCCAGCGCAGGACATGGCTGAGCATATTGCCCATACCCTTCAGGCTGAAACCGAAGTTGTCCTTGTCGCCGGATTTGTAGGCCAGGATGAAATCCAGATGGTCCTGAAGATTCTGGCCCACGCCGGACAGCTCGTGAACCATGTCGATCCCGTGGGGTTCGATGTCTTCCCGACGGCCCACGCCGGACAGCTGGAGCAGCTGCGGAGAACCGAAGGCCCCCGCGGCCAGAATGACCTCTCGGTGGGCTGAGACAACAAGTGTCTGCCCTTTTACGCGGTATTCAACGCCCACGGCCCGCTTGCCCTCAAAAAGAACCCGTGTGGCCAGAGCACCGGTAACCACCTTGAGGTTGTCCCGCTGCCCCATCACCGGATGCAGATAGGCCGACGCCGTTGAACAGCGCTCACCATTGCGTTGACTGTCGTGGAACTGGGTCACCTCGTAGAGGCCCGCACCTTCGTTTTCGCCCGTGTTGAAATCGTCGGACAGCGGATATCCCCGTTCTTTGACGGCATCAACAAAGGCGTTGGAAATAGGTCTGGGAGATTTCTGCTTGCTGACGTGAAGCGGGCCGTCGCCACCGTGGAATTCACTGGCACCTTTCTCATGGCATTCGGCCTTGCGGAAATAAGGCAGCACATCATCCCAGCTCCAACCCTCGCAACCCTGCTGGGCCCAGGCATTGTAGTCGTCTTTGTGCCCCCGCACGTAGAGCATGGCATTGATCAGGCTCGAGCCACCGAGACCCCGCCCCCGCGGCTGAAATCCCCGGCGACCGTTCAGTGCTTGCTGGGGCTCAGTCAGCAGGGCCCAGTTGTTGATTTTGCCGTGGCCGGGCATCAGCGCTACCACTCCGGCCGGCGCGCGGATCAGAAGATGATCCCCCTTGCCTCCCGCCTCCAACAGGCAAACGCTCACTTCCGGATCCTCACTCAACCTGGCAGCCATCACCGCGCCTGCGGACCCGCCACCAACAATTACGTAATCAAAGATCATTCGCCGCTCCCTTATTTGTTGTTATTGCGTTGTTACGCTAAGGACTGATCACGCTATCACGTCCAGCCATAATGTTTCCCCAAAGGCTCTGGACAAGTCCAAACCAGATTCTCTTACGAATGATACACTCCTGATCAATCATGCATCTTTGCCACAACAAGTAAACGGAGCGAACACTATGCCTTTGACGATCAAATGGTTTCTTGCCGTACTGACCGCGTTAACGATGGCCAGTGGCGCCCAGGCGGAAGCCCCGCTGAAGAAAGAGCAGGCACCGGGCTATCACCGAATCATGGTGGGTGAATTTGTCGTTACCGCCCTGTCTGACGGCACGGTTGAGCTGCCGGTGGATGACCTGCTGCTGAACACCACTAAACAGCATGTACATGAAACACTGGCGGAAAACTTTCTCTCCGCGCCACTGGCCACCTCGGTGAACAGTTACCTGATCAATACCGGCGACAGGCTGGTGTTGATCGACGCCGGCGCTGGCAGCCTGTTCGGCCCAACTTTGGGTTTCCTGATCGAGAACATGAAGGCGGCGGGCTACACCCCCGACCAGGTGGACGAAATCTACATTACCCACATGCATCCGGACCACGTCGGTGGCCTCGTGTCTGAGGGCAAAATCGTTTTTCCCAACGCCACAGTCCGGGCCCACCAGCAGGATGCAGATTACTGGCTGAGCGAAGCCAATCTGGAAGCGGCATCGGAAGATGCCAAGGGCTTTTTCAAGGGCGCCATGGCATCGGTCAACCCGTACATAAAGGCTGGCCAGTTCAAGCCCTTCAAAAAGAACCAGGAACTGGCTCTGGGCATTTCTTCGATTGCAGCGGTGGGCCACACACCGGGTCACAGCATTTACGAAGTGCAAAGCCAGGGGCAGACCATGATGCTCTGGGGCGATCTGATCCACGTGGCAGCGGTGCAGTTCCCAGAGCCTGACGTTGCCATCCAGTTTGATGTAAACAGTGAGACCGCGGTGAAAACCCGCGCGGAAGTCTTTGCCGATGCACAGGAGCAAGGCTACCTGATCGGTTCCTCCCACCTGTCATTCCCGGGCCTTGGCCGCCTGAAAGGTGCGGACAAGGGCTATGAGTTTATTCCCGTGAACTACGACAGCGAGCTTTAACACCGCGCCCCGGCCGTTGCCATGACGTCCAGGGGCTGCTCTTCCGCGGCTTGGAGCCCCTTACTAAGCCGCGGATTCTCAATTCCCATGAGTACATCCCCCGACCTTTAACAGCGGTCTACCCCCTGACACCCCCCGTAATACCTCATGAACTTACACACTCGCAGGAGATAACGCGATGAAATTGACTGCCAGATTAACCGCGGGCTTGCTTGCCGCAGCGCTTTCCACAGGAGCGTTCGCCGCAGAGCACATTGTGAAGATGAAAAATTCCGGCGCGGACGGCGCGATGGTGTTCGAACCAGGATACTTGGAGGCTGAAAAGGGCGACACAGTGAAATTTGTGCTGGTAGACCCGGCCCATAACTCGGTATCGGTTGCAGTGCCGGAGGGCACCGAAAGCTGGGCCGGGGAGATGAACAAAGAGATCACCGTTACGCTTGGTGCTGAGGGCGTTTACGTATACAAGTGCACACCCCATGCGCCGCTGAATATGGCGGGCGTGATCAAGGTAGGCGAGCCGGTAAACTACGACCAGGCCAAGGCGGCTGTTGAAAAGCTCACGGCCTCGGCGGCCACCAACAAGGAACGTCTGACTGGCTACTTCAGTAATGTAAAATAAAGTACCTTCGGGGAAAAAAATGCCGGCAGTCCTAACCAGAGTGCCGGCATTTTTGTGTTTTGATATTAAACCTGCTCAAGTTGATCGGATTGACCGGTCTCCTGCCGTTTCTTCTCCGCTTCTTGCAGCGATTTCTTGATCTTCTGCCTGAGTTCCTCCAGGGATTTGCCGAAATCGTCAAGAGCTTCTTCGGCCTTCTGGCCGGTTTCCTCAGAATAGGTTCGGAACTCTTTGGCCATTTCGTCGACCTGTTTCGACAGCTTGTCGGAGGTCTCACCAACCGCCTGATCCAGTTGCTGACCGAGCCGCTCAATATCGTTCATCAGGCCGCTCAAAGCCGGGCGGTCCATGACCGCGTCGCGGGTACTCTGGTAATCCACCAGCCACTGGTCATTGATCCGCACCAGATGAGTAAGCAGTTCCCGTCTCTCTGCCGCGGCACCATTTTCAGTGGTTACCCGGGTAACGATCGTTGCCTGATCAGCATCAATCACGATCCGCCCGAAATCAGGAAGGGTTCCCGCCCAGTTGCTGCCAAAGCCGTTAAATGAGCCCGCATCGGTCAGGGTGGACAGGTCGGTTACCGCACCGGCATCGCCTTCAGTCACCGCCTGCCAGAATTCAGCGGCCACCTGTTGCGGAGATTCCGGCCGGCTGCATCCGGCAAATAAAACCGCCAGTGCTGCGACGACGACTACTGCAAACCATCTTTTTTTCACCATTCTGCCTTCCTGCGACTGCCATTTCCGGCAATTGTACGCCATTGTTCAGAGGTTGCAGGTCAGCTTTACCAATTCTTCATCAAACACCCGACGGTTCTCACTGTAGTCCACCGGCACTTCCACCAGGTGAACGCCACCCTCCGACAGCGCCGATTCCAGCGTCGGCCTGAGGTCTTCGGTGCGTGAAACAAGGTGCCCCTTGGCTCCATAGGCATCGGCGTATTTCAGGAAATCGGGATTGCCGTAGTCCAGCCCGAAATCTTCAAAACCTTCCTGACCTTGCTTCCATTTAATCATGCCGTAGGCATTGTCGTTGATGATCAGCACCACCAGGTTCAGCTTCAGCCGCACGGCGGTTTCCAGTTCCTGGCTGTTCATCATGAAGCCGCCATCACCACACACGGCCATCACTTTCAGTTCCGGATAGAGCATAGCGGCCATCATGGCACTGGGCAGCCCGGCACCCATGGACGCCAAGGCGTTATCCAGCAGCACGGTGTTGTTGTCGTAGGCCGGGTAATTGCGGGCGAACCAGAGCTTGTACATGCCGTTGTCCAAGGCAATGATGCCGTCCTCGGGCATGACCTTGCGCACATCACTGACGATGCGCTGGGGAATGATGGGATAGCGCTCGTCATCCGCCTTCTCGGCCAGGTGCTCATCTACCGAGGCTTTTACTTCCATAAACTGGCTGAAATCGTGGGTCGGGCACTGCCCGCAGCGCTCGGCCAGGTAGTCCACGCTATTGGCGATATCGCCTACAACTTCGTGTTGCGGAAAGTAGACCGGGTCCACGTCTGCGCCGGAGAAGTTCACATGAATCACCTGTTTGCCACCGGGCTTCATAAAGAAAGGAGGCTTCTCCACCACGTCGTGCCCGACGTTGATCACCAGATCGGCATGGTCAATGGCGCAATGAACAAAGTCACCGGAGGACAGCGCGGCGTTGCCGAGATAGCGTGGGTGGCGTTCGTCTACCACGCCCTTGCCCATCTGGGTAGTAAAAAACGGAATGCCGGTGGCGTTCACCAGATGGATCAGCGCCTGGGAGACCCGCTTCCGGTTGGCGCCTGCACCAATCATGATCAGCGGATGCTTCGCCTGATTGATCATCTCGCAGGCGGTATCCAGGCTTTTGGTACTTGCCGTGGGTCTGCGGGCATCGCTGGGCTGGAAAATATGGGTGTCGCCATCAGCCACTTCCGCGGCGATGTCTTCAGGCAGTTCCAGGTGAACCGCACCGGGGCGTTCCTCTGAAGCCAGCCTGAATGCCTCCCGCACTTTCGCAGGAATGGTATTGGCGTTGCTGATCTGGCGGGTATATTTGGTCAGTGGTCGCATCAGATCCACCACATCCAGTATCTGGAACAGGCCCTGTTTCGAGGATTTGATAGGCTTCTGCCCGGAGATCATCATCATCGGCATGCCGCCCAGCTGAGCGTAGGCCGCCGCTGTCACCAGGTTGGTGGCGCCAGGCCCCAGAGTAGACAGGCAAACGCCCACCCGACCGGTCAGCCGGCCATAGGTCGCGGCCATGAAGCCCGCCGCCTGCTCGTGGCGATTCAGGACCAACTGAATGCGTGACTTACGCAGCGCTTCAAGCAGATCGAGGTTCTCTTCCCCCGGCACCCCGAAGATGTAGCGAACGCCCTCGTTTTCCAGGGCACGGATAAACAGTTCCGCGCCACTTTCACCGCCTGACTGACTCGTGCTGGCTTGCGACGACATTCTTTCTCCTATCTCATTGTAAATGCGCTTTCAGGCAGACCCGGTACTCGGCGGCTCTGCCTGCAGTGCCGCTGCGGGCAGCCTGTCACGGCCCCAGCTCTGGTGAACGCGATCGATGACCCGCGCCAGCTCTTCTTCGGCGACGTCGGCAGGCTCGCCCCGTTCCAGCGGATCAAAGTGGAAAATATAGACTCGCGACGCAAACTGCTCGAACGGCAGAGACGACTCGCCGAACCGCTCACCCTTGCTGGCCGTGCTGACCTGCAGGTCGCCGCCCCAATTCTGGCCGCTGTCATTGTTGGGGTTATAGAAGTACACCCGCATGACGCCCTCCGGGTCCCGTGTGACCCGCAGAATGGTGATGGCGTGCCAGCCGATAAACCGGGCCGCGCTGTCTGTCACCGCCACGCCCGCAGGCTGGGGATGGACCAGCGGCTGATTGCCGTTGTAAACCGGGTGGTAGCTTGCGTAGAAGTGCCGCAGGAACTCCTCGAGATCCATCAGCTTACCCGTAGCCACGTCCACGTTGATACGAAATCCGCGGCCGGCGGACCAGCCGTGAAATTCCGGGTTCACCCACCGGTGGGGATCGCCTTCCCGGCCAATACACAGGCGACCCATCTCGGCGTAGATACGGTCCAGATGCGGCACTACCACCAGCGACACCGGATCCAGATCGAAGGTCACTTCGGAGGCCACACCCCCGCGACTGGTCGCGGAAGACACCGGCGTACCTTCGAAATGCATGATGATTTCATTGTCCCGGGCGGCCCAGGCAACCATCTGCAGCAGGTAATCCGGATCGTTGTACGCCCACATGGAGAGGGCCCGTGCAGACTGGCAGGTAGGATTATTGCCCTGCCCGACTCCCAATGGCTGGCCCAGCATGTTCAGAACGCCCTGTATCAGCCAGGCCTTTGGCTGGGGCTGATAGCCAAAGGCAATCTCGATGCGGTAGCGGGCTTCCGGGCAGATCGAAAGCGTTGTCTGTCGCCACAGTGCCGGCTCGACTGGGGGCTGATAGAGGATTCCCCGCTCCAGCAGCAGCGACAGCCCATAGATACCCTGGGAGGTCTCCGGGAACACCCCTTCGCGAATCAGGGTCAGCACCAGGTCCCGATAGCGCAGAAGGCAATCCCGCCCGGTCATTGACAGGCCCAGGGATTCCGCTATCAGCGAATCCTGATTTTCCAGGATGAACCGCATAAAAGCGGCATGATAGGGCGACACCAGCCCGGTATCGTGCATGGAACGGGCGAAACCGGTGGCCTCGCCCTGTAGTGCGCTCTGGTCCATATGACTCAGACGCTCTTCATACACCGCGACACCCGGATCTTCCCGGCAGGCCTGGGTGGGCCCGTACAGGCTGGAAATCAGGCGTTCGGCCCCCTGCCCGGCGCTGCCCAGATCCACATTGGGGTCGGCACGGCACAGGGCAATCTGGGTGATCATCTGGCGAACGCTGTTCACCTGGATGGGTCGCTGTTTCAGGATGCGCCAGATTTCATCAATCAGGCGATCAATCACATGCTCGTAACCGATCTGGGAAGCAACGTGCTGAACCAGGGTGCGGCTGATCACCGCCAGTTTACCCTGTTCCCGCTCGGTTTCACCGGCCTCGCCGAAAAGCATCGGCAGATTGATCGCCAGAACCTGGGTCAGGTAATGGTGGGCCTGTTCTGCGGAAACCGAGTCGTGAAGGTAGTCACCCCGAGCCACTGAAAGCAGGCGCAGTTCGCTCATCGCTTCCACAATGACGGTGTCCGGTTCCGTGCTCTGGAGGGCATAAGTGGTTAACTGGGGTAACAGAATGGACGGCTCGGCCCAGTCTGTGCCCAGAAAGACGCCGGCTTTTTCCAGGTGTTCCGAACGGTCCTGAATGGCTTGGCAACCTCCGGGCTGAAGCAGCACCCGGCGAACGGTATCGAACACGCGGGGCAGCTTGCCAGCTTTTGCGAAGGAGCGGCTCTCGGCGAGAGCCGCTATTGCGTCATCCAGTCGCTGAACCAGCTTTTCGAAATCAACAACAGGTGCCGGATTTCCAGCGTCGGGAGTGCTCAAACTGTTTTCCTCAGGGCCTGTACCAGGCCCGTTGTTGTATATCCCTTCCGGGATTATACATAGAAATCCAGTTCTTCCTGATGCTTCAGCAAATCACGCATGGTGTAGGCGTCGTCCCCGAAGAAATACACCAGACCCCAATGGGTACCAAAGGCGGTCCGTTTGGTGACGGTTTCCTCCAGCGGCGGGGTCAGCTCGTGAGACTCGAAGTAAGGATGATTCTCGGTCTCTTCCGGCATTTCCAGCCTGCTGACCACGCGGCGACGTGGATACACACCGAAGCATCCGGCGTAACCCTTCGCGTCCACCACCTCTTTCGGGAAAAAGGCTTTCACTTCTTCTTCGGTGGTCTTGGGATCAAAGGTCATGATCATGCCCTGATAGGCGTTAAAGCCATAGGCTTTCTCAAGCAGCTCGAACACCTTGAAGCCGGGTGGACGATAGGCCACCTCGCCGAAGTACATAGTGCCGTCGCTGGTGACAAAGTACTCGGGATGGATAAAGCCGAACTCGATGTCGAAGGTTTTGATCAGCTTTTCGATTTCCCGGGTAATCTGCTCGCGGTATTTCTCCAGGTCCGGCGTTGCTGGTACGAACACGGAATAGCCGAGGGTCACATACTCGGAAATGTTCAGGAACGCCACCTTGCCATTATGAATCCAGGCTTCCACCGCGAATTCCCAGCCGTCCAGGTGCGATTCCATCAGTACCGGGAATTCTTCCTCCGGAATGGTATCCACCTCGTCCGGCGTGCGGATGACCCGGTGGCCAAGGCAGCCCGCCTTGTCGAAGGCCTTGAGGTGAATCGGGTCGTTGGGGTCACCGTCCAGCTTCAGCAGCGTCTGGTTCACGCGCTTGAGGAAGCGAATGACGTCGTCCCGGTCGTGCGCCTCTTCGAAAATCCCCACGCGAATGCCACCTAACTGGGCACGGCGCTTCATCAGGGCCTTGTCGCGCAACAGCATGGACTGGCCAAACAGCTTGGGCTGATCCATCAGTACCGAGTTGATAGCACCGGCCCATTCCACGGTTTCCTCAAACAGGGGGATGGCAACGTCCACGCCCATTTCCTTGAGGGTCTGGGCGATTTCCACGGAACGGTCGTTAAGACGCTCGAAGTTCCAGGGTACGTAGGGAATGTCGTGTTCCTTGCAATAGGTTTCGGCCCAGTCCGGGGCTACTACAACGTAACGCCTGTCAAATTTGTCCGCAGCTTCAACCGCATTGAGACTCCAACCCAGGAGTGCAACGTAACCTTTATTCGGATCGTACTTTTGCTTGCTCATATGCGTTCTCCTTGTTGCATGTACCTATAAACCTAATACTTTGACACTAAATGGCAACCGGCGCGGCGGCTCCAGAAACAATAAAGCGCCGGCACCTCAGGCTGTTGAGCCCCTGATGCCAGCGCTTCGCGACCGATTAGAACAATTAAGAATATGACTGCAGTTTCAGTGTTTCCAGTGTCCGCTCACGAACCTTGTTGAGCAACTGCTCATCATCCACCAGAGACTGACCATAGGAATCCACCATGGTTTTCATTCTCTCCTGCCACTCGGGCGACTGCATACGTTGACCAAAGCAACGCTGGATCACATCAATCATTGCGTGAACCGCAGTAGACGCCCCGGGCGAAGCACCCAGTAGCGCGGCCAGCGAGCCATCGCCGGCCGCCACAATCTCGGTGCCGAATTCCAGCTTGCCGCGCCCGTCTTTAGACTTCTTGATGATCTGCACGCGCTGCCCGGCATTCTGCAGGCGCCAGTCCTCTTCCCGGGCATCGGGAAAGTAGTTGCGCAGGGACGCCACGCGCTCACTGTGGGACTGGAACACCTCGCCGATCAGATAGCGGGTAAGGTCCATATTGGTGCGGCTGACCGACAACATCGGCCGGAGATTGGTGGAACGGACCGAGCCAAACAGGTCGAAGACCGACCCCTGCTTCAGGAAGCGGGTTGTAAAGCCGGCAAAGGGTCCGAACAACAGGGCCGGTTCGCCGTTGATGATACGGGTATCCAGATGCGGTACAGACATGGGTGGCGCGCCCATGGGTGCTTTGCCGTACACCTTGGAATTGTGCTGCTTCACAATCTCCGGCTTCTGACAGACCAGCCACTGCCCGCTGACCGGGAAGCCACCATAACCCTTGGACTCCTGGATATTGGATTTCTGCAACATCGGCAGTGCACCACCGCCGGCCCCCAGGAATACAAAACCGGCCTCGAGCTTTTGCACTTCGCCGCTGAGCTGGTTCTTGACCCGCACTTTCCAGCGGCCGTTATCTCTCTGGGCCAGGTAATGCACCGGGCTATTGAGCATCAGCTCAAAATTGGGCGTGGTCTCCAGAAACTCCACCATATTGCGGGTCAGGGAGCCGAAATCCACGTCGGCGCCGTGGTTAACGCGCGTGGCGGCCACCCGCTCCATGGGGTCACGGTTCTGGACCACCAGCGGCATCCACTCTTCCAGCTCCCGGGGGGATTCGGTGAACTGCATTTCCCGGAACAGGTGGTGGGCGCTAAGCTTCTCGTGCCGGCGCCTCAGGTATTCCACGTTCTTCTCGCCCCAGACAAAGCTCTGGTGCGGGGTGCGGTTAATGAAGGATTCCGGTTCCGGCAGGATGCCCTGCTCCACCAGGTAAGACCAGAACTGCAGCGATACCTCGAAGGACGCGTTGATCTGCAGCGCCCGATCAATGGATACGTCGCCGTCTTCCGTTTCCGGCGTGTAATTGAGCTCGCAGTATCCGGCGTGGCCGGTACCGGCATTGTTCCAACCATCCGTGCTTTCATGGGCCACGTGATCAAGACGTTCCACCATGACGATGTCCAGGGACGGGTCGAGTTGCCGGAGCATCATGCCGAGGGTAGCGCTCATGACGCCCCCGCCGACCAGCACTACATCTGCCTGTCTAACGGCCATTGCTAATCACCCTAATCGTGTGAGGTGTTATATGAATACCGCGGCCCAGCCACGATCAGCAGCGGGCCTGTCTGTGTTCGGTGGCGCGATTATCCCGATTTTTCCACCAATAATAAAATGTGTTACCAAACCAGTCGCACCCTGCCCGGCTTTACGTGCACTGGCCGGGAGTGGGTCAAATGTTTAGAATGCGCGGACTCGCAACTACTAGGGCGCTACTATGCTTTTGGCCGGTCTCGCAATCCTGTTTGGTCTTATTCTCCTGGTCTGGAGTGCCGACCGATTCATTGAGGGTGCAGCCGCTACCGCGAAACATCTGGGCATGCCCTCGCTGCTGATCGGGATGGTGATCATCGGCTTTGGTACCTCGGCTCCTGAACTGGCCGTCTCCGCCATGGCGGCACTGGACGGCAACCCCGGGCTGGCACTGGGCAATGCCTACGGCTCGAACATTACCAATATTGCGGTGATTGTGGGCATTACCGCCATGATTGCGCCCATTGCGGTGCATTCACAGGTACTTCGCAAAGAGTTGCCCCTGCTGCTGGCCCTGACGGTATTTGCCGGCTATCAGCTGATCGATGGTGAGCTCAGCCGCCTCGACGGCTGGCTCCTGCTGGTGGTTTTCACTGCGGTGATGGGCTGGTCAATCTTCCAGGGAATCCGTGGCAAGGCTGACCCCCTGGCAGGAGACGCCGAGGCCGAAATCATCCAGCATCCCATGCCCCTGAACAAAGCCCTTATGTGGCTGGTCATTGGTCTGGTCCTGCTGCTGGTCAGTTCGCGAATGCTGGTCTGGGGCGCGGTATTCATTGCCCAAAGCCTGGGCGTCAGTGATCTGGTCATCGGCCTGACCATCGTGGCCATCGGAACGTCACTGCCAGAGCTGGCATCCGCTCTGGCAGCGGTCAAAAAGAATGAGCACGACCTTATACTGGGCAATATTATCGGCTCGGGTATTTTCAACACCCTTGCTGTTGTGGGTCTAGCCGCAACCATCGAGCCCCTGTCGGTTGAGATGGAGGTCCTCTATCGCGACTGGACGCTGATGACCGCCCTGACGCTCGGGCTCATGCTTATGGGGTTTGGCCTCAGCGGCAAACCCCGCATCATCACCCGTCTGGACGGCGCCATCCTCAGCCTGGTTTATGTGGGCTATGCCGGCTTCCTGATTTCCACCGTGCTTGGCTGACCGGCCTCAGTTGCCGGTTTCACGGAATTCCATGGCAACCGAGTTAAGGCAGTAACGCTGGCCGGTGGGTGCAGGACCATCGGGAAAAACATGCCCCAGATGACTGTCGCACCGGGGACAGCGGACTTCGGTTCGCTGCATCCCCAGGCTGTTGTCCTCGATGTAGCGGATGTGCTCCTTGTCAA